>JAKAVN010000082.1 GCA_021827495.1 Deltaproteobacteria bacterium
TCCTTACTTGAGTAAATAAAGAGGCTTTGAGCTAGTGTTGACTCAGCTAAGATGCGACGGTATGCTCGCTGAAGCTTAGACGTTTGCGGCTCTGGATTCTCGCTGTGTTTCAGCGATTGTGCATTCTGAATCCGGGGGCGCCGCGAGAGCAAGGTAGTTTGGGAGAATTCGGTCGATATTGGGTAGCCGATCTCCGCTAGAGGCGGCCACGGCGCAACCATCCACATCGTGGAGAGGAAGTCATGAAGAAGAGCTGCTCGGTCTTATTGGCGCTTGCGTTTGGTATCGGCATGTCGGCGGCCGCCATGGCCGCGTCGGTGGGCGGCACAGTGGCAAGTTCGCAAGGGCAATCGGTAGCGGGCGCGCAGGTCGTCGTGAAGGACGCCAGCGGTCATGTGGTTGGCCAAGGCGCCATCGGTAGCAACGGCGTGTACGATATTTCTGGTCTGCAACCTGGCGACTACAATTTCACGCTTGAACCGGGTTCATCCGGGGTCCAGGGGCAGACTGTCGCTTCTTATGTTGGCGCAGACGGGATATGCCTGAACTGGGGCGTTTCGACCACCTCGCCGGCAGTAGCCACGGCGCAGCCAGGCAGCACTTGCCAGCCGCTCGCGGCGGCCGGATGGGACACCGCCGATACGGTCGGGGTGGGGGCTGGATTGCTGGGTGCCGGGGCGATTGCGGCGGCGGTGATTATTCCGGGCCCGGACCACCAAGAACATAAAACGTCGAAGTCGACCGGCCAATAAATTATCCGGCGGACCGTGCCGGAATTAATCCGGAGCGGTCTCCCGAAACATGAACGCCGCGAAGTATCTGCTGACGCTGCTCTGTGTGTGTGCCCTGATGGCGTGCGCGCAGAGCGGTTCCGTTTCAGAGAACGCCGCGGCGTCGTCCAGCAAAGCGGCCGCGGACAAGCCGGACTTCGGCGATGCGAGCGCAGGTGCGCCGGCGGGCGAGGCAAGCACGACTGCGCAGCCGGGCGCGGCGGACGCGCAGGCCACGCCCGCGCGGGTCGGCGACGCGCAGGATAGCGCACGGCTCGAGGCGCTGTATCGCAGCCGCACCCAGGGCGGCGAATCGGTGGGCGATTACCCGATCGGGCCGGGCGACATCGTCGAGATTTCCGTACCGCCCATCGATGAACTGCGCGCGCGGACCGTGCGCGTTGATTCCGACGGTTCAATTTCGCTGCCGATGCTTGGCACGCTGCAGGCCGGCGGGCTGACCGAGAAGCAGTTGCGCGCCGCGATCGACGACAAGCTCAAGAAGTACATGTACAACCCCGAGGTTGACGTGTTCGTCAAGGAGTATCGCAGCCGCCAGGTGGCCGTGATCGGGATGGTCAACACACCCGGACTGATTACGCTCAACGGCCCCAACGAGACCTTACTCGACATGCTGACCCGTGCGGGCGGCCTGACCGCGACCGCGGCCGACGAAATCATCCTGATGCCGGCGGAGCAGAACAAGCAGCAGGCGATCGGGCGCATCGCCGATGTCTCGGCCAACGGAGCCGACCCCGCGGCGGCGCTGCGCAGCGGCGCCGCCGCGCACGCCGGGACGGCACGCGAGGCGGCATTCAAGAAGCGCGAGTTGGGCGCGCTTTTGCGGCAGAACTCCCATCCGCTGGTCATCGGGCTCAAAAGCACCGCGCTCACCGGCGGCGGCACCTATCTCAACCTGCCGGCGCGTCCCGGTGACGTCATCGTCGTTCCCGGCGGTGGCGAGGTAATGGTGGTCGGATGGGTGCAGAACCCGGGCCACTTCCAGGTCGGTTCGGGCCTGACCGCGCTGGGCGCGATCGGCGCGGCGGGCGGCCCGATGTACGCGGCCGACACTTCCGACGTCCATTTGATCCGCACGCGCCGCGATGGCTCCAAGCTGGTGCTCAGGATCGACCTCGAGAAGATAAAGAACGGCCAGGAGTCTGACCTTCCGGTGCTCGGCAATGACGTCATCGATGTGCCGTATTCCAACCTCAAGGTGGGCCCTTACGTGTTCTATCAAATCCTGAGCAAAATGGCGGTCGGTGGCCCAAATCTACCGGTGCCGTGAGTCGAACAAGCGCGTGAGAGAACCTGCGCCCTATTTCATTCAGCGTAGACCGGCCCCAGAGCCCGCGATGGAGGCCGAGTTCGCGCCCTCGATGTTCGAGGACGAGAGCGCGAAGATCGATATCTGGGTCTATTGGCGCCTGGTGCGCAAGCACCTGCGCCTGATCGGAGCGGTGGTGGCCGGCACGGTCTTCGTCACTCTGCTCCACCTGTTGATGACTACGCCGATCTACATCGCGCAGACCACGGTGATGATCATGCCCAAGGCGCCCATGGGGATCGACCCGGCCCAGGCGCTGATCGAAATCGAGGCGTCCTACGACGGCTCGGACTATTTCAAGACCCAGAGCGAGATTCTAAAGAGCAGGACGCTGGCGGCGTCCGTGGTGCGCAACCTTGGGCTGAACCGCAACCCGGCCTTCACCGGGAGTGGGAGCCCCGGACTGTTCAGCGTGGTGATCGGCGGTCTGCGCCAGCGTTTGCATGATCTGTTGACGCCGCCGCCGGGCGCCAACGCGCCGCGCACGGGGTTGCTCGGCGTCTCGCCCGATCAGATAGACGCCTACCTTGGCGGCCTCGGCATCAGTACCATCCCCAGCACCAGCCTGGTCCATATCGAATACCGATCGCCCAACCCGGCACTTGCCGCGCGCATCGCCAACGCGCACGCCGAGGCCTACATCGAGCGCGGCGTCGAGTTGCACAGCCAGGCCAGCCGCGACGCCGAGAAGTTCCTCGGCCGCAAGCTGGTCGAGCTCAAGGAGCAGCTCCAGAAGTCCGAGGTCGCGCTCAACGACTACCGCCGCGCCAAGGGCATCATCCCCGGCCTGATGTCGCTCGACGGCAAGGACACGGTGGTGATCGACCGGCTCACCGACCTGAGCAAGGACTTGACCAGGGCCCAGGTCGCGCGCATCGAACTGGAATCGCAAGTCCAGCTCATCCACAATCACCAGTACGACTCGCTGCCCGTGGTGATGGACGACAAGCTGGTGCAGGGAATGCAGGCCGAGCTCAACCAGCTCTACACCCAGGACGCGAGCCTCTCCGATCAGTTCACCGCCGCCTATCCGCCGCTGGCGCAGTTGCGCGCCAAAGAGAGTGCGCTCAAGACGCGGCTTAACGAGGAAATCCAGAACTCCATCAAGGGCATCGAATCGTCCTATCAGCAAGCGCTCGAGCAGGAGCACGAGCTGAACGCCGAGATGCAGAACCAGCGCACCCTGACGATGAGCCTCAACGACGCCGCCGTGCAGTACGCCATCCTCCAGCGCGACGTCGACACCTACCGCCAGCTCTACAACGCCGTGCTCAAGCGCATGAAGGACGTCGGGGTCGAGGCCGAGGCTGAGACCTCCAACGTTTCGATCGTCGACAAAGCGACGGCGCCGCGCATCCCCTCCTATCCCAGGAAGCTGCACGATCTGATGGTCAGCGGAGTGCTGGGCCTGTTCGGCGCGCTGGGGCTCGTCTTCCTGCTCGACTACCTCGACAACACGCTGAAGAACCCCGAGGAGGCCGAACGCTACCTGCGCCTGCCCACCATCGGGATCATCCCGAATTTCAGCCGCCTCAATGCCTCGGCTCACGGGCCCAAGGGCTACGCGCCGGCCAAGGCGCTGACCGCGGCACTGGGGACCAACGGCAACACTCCCAAGGCGTTGACCAACGGCAGCAACGGTTCCCACGCAGTCGCCAGCCGCACCGCGGCGGCGATCCAGGAGTTGGTGACCCAGCACGGCACTTACTCGGCGCTGGGGGAGGCGTACCGCAACCTGCGCACGGCGCTGCTGCTGTCGCGGGCGGGCGCCCCGCCCAAGGTGACGCTGGTCACCAGCGCGCTCCCGAGCGAAGGCAAGACTGTGACCGCGGTGAACAGCGCCGCGATGCTGGCGCAGCTCGGCGCGCGCGTGCTCCTGATCGACGCCGACATGCGCCGCCCGCGCTGCCATCGCGTGCTCGACCTCGACAACCATCTGGGGCTGACCGAGGTATTGACGGGCGTGCGCGACCTGCACGACCTCATCCGCCCGACCACTGTCGATAATCTCTTCATCCTGAGTTCCGGCTCGGTGCCGCCCAACGCGACCGAGCTGGTGGGCTCGTCAAAGATGCATCAGGTGGTGGCCCAGCTGCAGCAGATCTACGACTACATCGTGATCGACTCGCCGCCGGTGATGCCGGTGAGCGACGCGCTGCTGCTCTCGACCATCGCCGACGGCGTGCTGCTGGTAACCGACGCCTCGAGCACGCCCAAGCAGCAGGTCAAGGCCGCGCGGGCGCGCCTGGAGTACGCGCGCGCCAAGATCTTCGGCACCGTGCTCAACAAGGTCAAACTCCATCACTCCGAGTACCAGTACTATTACCATCAGGGTTACTACACGCCGGAGGATGAAGACGCCGCCCCGCAAGGCCACGAGGCTTCTGAGGCTTCCTGAAGACAGGGTTCCACTTCCGCGCCGCCGCACCTGCCCTGCCCGACGGGCCAGATACTGAGCAACCCGTGACGGGTGCCCGAAAACTTTGCGCCGCCTCGATCATATAATCGTCGCAGGAATCGGCCTGCTGATCGTCCTCACCCCGATGTGCTTCGGCTCGGTCCATCCGTGGGCCTACACGCTGATGGAAGGGATCATTTTCGCGCTGCTGGCGGCATGGATGGCGCGGGTGTGGCTTGGCGGCGGGCGCTTGATCCGCGCCGGCGGACGGCTGGCGGCGGCCACGGTGGCGCTGCCGATCGCGCTGGTGCTGGCGCTGGTGGGGTTGGAGATGGTGCCACTGCCGCCGGCGCTGCTCGCGACCCTCTCGCCCAGCGCCTACCAGATTTACGCGCGCGCGCTGCCCGGATGGCCCACGCAGGCTGCCTATCGCGACGTCAACTTCGACGCCCGGCCCGCGCCTCCGTCCGGACCCGTCATCCTGCCCACCGCCGAGCAGGTGCGTGCCGGCGCGAAGGTGCCCTTCGCGCCGCCCGCCAAGGCAAGCGTGCTTGTCAAGGCCGCCCAAGCGGCGCCCGCCGCGCTGCCTGACAGTCTGGAATGGCGCGCGCTAAGCTTCGAGCCCGGGGTGACGGGTTCGGGGATGCTGAAGGCGCTGGCCTACGCGGCACTCTTCCTGCTGATCGCGCTTTATCCGTTCGGCGCCGAGGACGATCCGCGGGCCGAGGAACGTTTCTGCCGGGCCATCTTCGGCGTGGTTCTGGCGATGGGTTTCGTGGTGGCGTTTCTGGGGCTGATGAACTGGGCGACGTGGAACGGCAAGATTCTGTGGTTTTTCGTGCCGCTGGACTGGGAGGGGCCGCACCTGGCCTTCGCGCTGCGTGCGACCGGGCCGTTCGTCAACCCCGACCACTTCGCCAATTATCTTGCGATGATTCTGCCGCTGGCGCTGGCCGCCGCGCTGCTGCGCATCGATCTTGTGCCGCGCGCTTCGGCCAGCCCGGTGCGCATGGCCTCGATGGCGACCGCGTTCGTGATCCTATGCGCGATCGTGCTCAGCCTCTCGCGCGGCGGCTGGATCTCGGCGGCGCTGTGCGTGGGTGCGCTGATCGCGATGTTCTTCGCCCAGCCCGAGCATCGGCGCGCCGTCTTTGCACGCCAGGCCAACGCCCGCTCGCTGCGCTGGGTCGCTCTGGGAGCGGCCGGACTGTTCGTCTTCGCGCTAATGCTGATTGGCCCGCAAGGGCGCAGCCTGACCGACGTCCGCCTGGCGGAGAGCGTCTCGACCGGGCTCAGCCTGTCCGAGCGCGGGATGCTGTATCGGCGCACGCTCGCGATGATCCGCGATTTTCCGCTCTTCGGCGTGGGCATGGGCGCCTGGGGCGAGTTGTTCACGCGCTACGTCTCCGCGCCGTGGTCGCAGTACTTTTACTATCGCGACGCGCACAACGACTACGTGCAGTTTGCCGCCGAGAGCGGGCTCCTCGCCTTCCTGGCGCTGGGCTGGCTCGCCTGGCGCCTCCTGCGCCGCATCGGCGCGGCGATGCGCTCGGGCGATCCGCGGAAGTGGCCATTGCTGGCGGCGGTCGTGGCAGCCGTGATCGCCACCGCGCTGCACGAGCTAATCGATTTCAATCTCCACGTGCCGGCCAACGCCGTGCTGTTGGCCGTGCTGCTCGGCCTGGGGCTGAGGCTCGCGACTCCCGCGCCCGCCGCTGATAGCGGCGAGCACGGATGGTGGGCGGCGCCGAGGCCGTTGCTGGCCGCTGTGGCGGCGGGCGCGCTGCTGCTGATCTTCGCGGCGCTCGGCCAGAAGGACGTTGCTTACCCGAACTTCCTGCCGCCGGCCAAGACGCTGCGCGCCGCGGGCGCTCGCGTTATCGCACATCCCGCCGATTCCGAGGGCCACTACCGCATGGCCACTCTGGGCGAGGGCGCGATGAGCCAACAGGCGCAGATGCGCGAGCTGAACACCGCCGTATGGCTCGACCCAACCGATCCTGACAAGCGCGACACTTACGCCAGCATGCTCGCGCGCCACGGCAAGCTGCCGCAGGCGCTGGCCGAAATCACGCGCTCGGTCTTCAACTCGCCCACGCCCAGCACCCACTTCTATCTCAGCGCGGAACTGGTGCGATGGCTTGCGCCAGCCACCCAGGTCGCGGTGGAGAAGGGCTTCGAGCGGGCGGTGGCGGCTGGCTTTCCCGGCGCCTTCGAAGGTATCGGCCAGTTCTACGCGAGCCTCAACCTCCCGCTCAAAGAGGCCGCGCTCTATGCCAACGCGGCGAGCCGGACCAGCCACTCCGCTGAGCGGACACACTTCCTCATCGAAGCTGGTAAAGCCTACGCGGCGGCCGGCTATATGCTGAGCGCAGAGGGTTTCTTTCGCGCCGCGACAGAACAGGCGCCGGACGATCCGGCCCCCTACCTGGACCTGGTCAAGCGCGTTTACGGTCCCGACCACGACATGCAATCGGCCAAGGCGGTGATTGAAGAAGCAATCAAGGCCGGCAACGATCCCTATGACCTCGACCTCGCCCTGGCCTCGGTGGCGCACGAAGCCCACGATGCCGATGCGGAGGAGAGTGCGCTGAAGGACGCGGTGGCCGAGCGTCCGCAGGGCAGCGAGGTTCTCCTGGCGCTGGGCGAATTCTACCTCGACCGGGCGCTTTACGACCGAGCCGCGATCACCCTGCAGCAAGCCGCCGACGCCGAGCCCTCGGCACGCGCGCTGTTCGATCTCGGGCGCGCGCAGGAAGGCGCGTATCATTACTACGCGGCCGAGAAATCATACGCACAGGCGACCGCGCTCGATCCCAAGGATCACTACATGAACGGCTACTACGCCGATTTCAAGCGTCGGATGACCAAGGAAGAGGCGGCGCAGGCGGCGCAGACCCGTAACCTCGCCGCGCCGCAGCCCACCGCCGCGCCGACCCCGGGCGCCGACGATTAATTTACAGCGCTTGAAGATCGTATATCTCAATGCCTCCGGCCAGATGGGCGGCGCCGAGCGCAGTCTGCTCGACTTCATGGCGAGCCTGCGTGCGGCCGAGCCACGCCTCGCGCTCGAGGTCATCGCCGGCGCCGACGGCGGCTTCCTCGACCAGGCGCGCGCGCTCGGCATCGAAGCCCGTGCGCTGCCCTATCCGCGCGCGCTGGCCCGGCTGGGCGACGCCGGTGCCGGCGGCCCGGCCGGCGGCGGCCAATCCCGCTTGCTCGGCACACTGGGGCGGGCGTCGCTGAGCACGCCTTCGGTCGCGCTCTACACGGCGCGTTTGCGGCGGGCGCTGGCCGCCGCCGCTCCCGATCTGATCCATACCAACGGCTTCAAAATGCATGTGCTCGGCGCATGGGCCGCGCCCCGCGGCGTGCCGCTGCTCTGGCACGTCCACGATTACATCAGTTCGCGGCCGTTGATGGCGCGCCTGATGCGAGTACATGCCGACCGTTGCGCGGCGGTGGTCGCCAACTCGCTGAGCGTCGCCGACGACGTGCGCGCCGCCTGCGGTGCGCAGCTCAGGGTCTTTCCCATATATAACGCCGTCGACCTCCGGCGCTTCTCGCCCGAGGGCTCCGCGCTCAACCTCGACCGGCTGGCCGGGCTTGCGCCGCCGAACCGTCCCGTGGTCCGGATCGGGTTGGTCGCGACGATGGCGCGATGGAAGGGCCACGAAGTCTTCCTGCGCGCGTTCAAAATGCTCTCCGGCGATCCGCCGGTGCGCGGCTACGTGATCGGCGGCGCGCTCTACCAGACCGAAGGCAGCCAGTGTGACCTCGAAGAGCTGCGCTGCGTGGCCAAAGGTCTCGGGCTCGCCGGCCGGGTCGGCTTCACAGGCTTCGTCGACGACGCGGCGGCGGCGATGCGCGCGCTGGACGTCGTCGTGCACGCCAGCACCCAGCCCGAGCCGTTCGGGCTGGTGATCGCGGAGGCGATGGCGTGCGGGCGCGCGGTGGTGGTAAGCCGGGCCGGCGGCGCCGCCGAAATAGTCACGCCGGGCGAGGACGCGCTGTTGCACGAGCCGGGTTGCGTGCGCGCGCTGGCCGAGCGGGTGGGCGAGCTGGTGCGCGACCCGGCGCTGCGCGCGGCGCTCGGGGCCAAGGCGGCGCAGGCGGCGCGCCGGCGCTTTGCGCGCGAGCGGCTGGCCGACGAGCTGATGCCCATCTATCGCCTGCTCCTGGCGGAGGCGGCCTGATGCGCGTGCTGCACGTGAGCGCGGGTAATCTTTACGGTGGCCTGGAGACCGTGCTGGTGACGCTCACGCGCTGCCGTGCGCTCGGCCCCGCGCTCGACTGCGAGTTCGCGCTGTGTTTCGCAGGGCGGGCGGAGAACGAACTTCGCGCGGCCGGCGCGACGGTGCATCTGCTGGGCGAAGTGCGCGTGCGATGGCCGCTTAGCCTGCTGCGGGCGCGGCGCGCTTTGCGCGCGCTGGTGGAGCAACGCGGCTTCGATGCGGTCGTCTGCCATTCGCCGTGGACCCAGGCGATCTTCGGCCCGGCCGTGCGCGCGGCCGGCGCGGCTTCGATTTTCTGGCTGCATGACTTGGCCGCGGGACGCCACTGGCTGGAACGCTGGGCCGCCCGCGCCGTCCCTGACCTGGCAATCTGTGACAGCCGCTTCACCGCCGCGACCCTACCGCTCATCTATCCGCGAGTGCCGTGCGAGGTCGTCTACTATCCCGTCGCGCCCGCGCCCAACACCGCGGCGGAGGATCGCGAGGCCGTGCGTGCCGAGCTAAAGACCGCTCCAGAAGCGGTAGTAGTGATCCAGGTGAGCCGGATGGAAGAATGGAAGGGACACCGACCGCATCTGAGCGCGCTCGCGCGCCTTGGCGGCGTGCCCGGCTGGGCCTGCTGGATGGTGGGCGGAGCGCAACGGCCGCATGAGGCGCGCTACCTGGAAGCGTTGCGCGCCGAGGCCGCCGCGCTCGGAATCGGCGCGCGCGTCAACTTCCTCGGGCAGCGCGGCGACGTCGCTCGCCTGCTGGCCGCGGCTGATATCCATTGCCAGCCCAATAGCGGCCCCGAGCCGTTTGGAATCACCTTCGTCGAGGCGCTGTACGCCGGCCTGCCGGTGGTGACGACCGCGATCGGCGGAGCGCTGGAGATTGTCGACGGCTCGTGCGGGATGCTGGTCGAGCCGAACGACCCGGCCGCGCTGGCCGCGGCGCTCGGAAAGCTAATCGAGGATGGTGAATTGCGTGCGCGCCTGGGCGCGGCCGGCCCCGCGCGCGCCGCCGCGCTGTGCGACCCGCGGGCGCAAATGGCGGCGCTCGAACGCGCCTTGACAAAGTTGCGCCCCGGCCAGGTGCACGGTAGCCGTGTGAAGACCGTCCAGGAGCCTTCTCCATGAAATACGCCGATCGGGCTTACGATCGCGTCGGGCAGACTGAACCGTACTTCGGCGTCATCACGCTGAACCGATTTTGCCGCTCCAACCTCGACGCCGCCGCGATGCGCGAGTTCTTCGAGACCGGCGAAACGCATGTCGCGCTCGTGCTCAAGACCATCCGCCAGCGTATCGCTCCGAACTTCAAGCCGCGGCGCGCGCTCGATTTCGGCTGCGGCGTCGGCCGTATCCTGATCCCGCTCGCGCGCGAGGCCAGGGAGGCGGTGGGCGTCGACGTATCCGACGCGATGATGGCCGAAGCGGCGCGTAATTGCCGCGAGCGAAACCTCTCCAACGTCTCTTTCGTCAAGTCCGACGACCGGCTCTCACGGCTTGAGGGCACTTTCGATTTGATCCACTCGAGCATCGTCTTCCAGCACATCGCGCCGCGCCGCGTCGAGGTGCTGGTACGCAACCTCCTCGCGCATCTCGAGCCTGGCGGCGTCGGCGCGCTCCACTTCACGACCTGGTCGCCGCTACACAAGCGGATTGGTCGCTGGCTCAAGAAGGCACTGCCGCCCATTAACATCGCGGTAAATCTCTACCGCCGCCGCCCCTGGAACCTCGGATTGATCGAGATAAACTGCGTTTCACTGGACCGCGTGATGACCCTTCTTGCCGAGGCCGGAATCAGGTCATTCTATGCGGATTTCACTCATTCCTGCTGGGGTCCGAACGACGATCGCGGCGCGATGATTTATTTCCAAAGGCCTCGTTAGAGCAGTCCGATGGTGTTCCTGGTGATCGCGGCCGCGTTAGCCGCAAGTGCCATCGCAAACCGCGGCGCGGCGGCCCCGCATGCCGATCCCGCAGCGTAGGCCGGAAAGCCATGACCACAACCGAGCAGCGCGCGCACCTCAGCGAGGGATCCAGCCATCCTGCGATTTACGCCGCGGTGGTCAAAGCGCTTCGCGCCGTTCATTCCGGCGGTGGGACCCTGGTTGACGTCGGATGCGGCAGCGGCAGCCTGTGGGCTGTGCTGCGCTCCATCTTTGACCGCTACCTCGGCGTGGACATCGTCAGGTACGCCGGCTTTCCCGCCGACGGTGAGTTTGTAACCGCCAATCTGGACGACGGCACGCTGCCGCTGGCCGACCAATGTGCCGACGTGGTGGTCTCCGTCGAAACCATCGAGCATCTCGAGAACCCGCGTTCGTTCATGCGGCAACTCGCGCGGCTGCCCAGACCCGGCGGCCTTGTGCTCGTGACGACGCCGAATCAATTGAGCTTGCTGAGCAAGATGACGCTGGTGATAAAAAACCAGTTCAACGCTTTTCAGGAGGCGCCGGGGCTTTATCCGGCTCACCTGACGGCCCTGCTGGAAGTCGATCTCCTCCGAATCGCCACGGAATGCGGCTTGGTAAGGCCGACAATTCGATACACCGATTCTGGTAGAATCCCGTTCACTCCGCTCCATTGGCCGATATGGCTCCGCGGCAGGGCGTTCAGCGATAACGTGATTCTGGTAGCCCACAAGCCCGGGGGCCCAGAGTAGGATTGTAGCGAAGCACCGTCGCCGACTGATCAATCAATGCAACCCCAGGTCACTATCGCGATCCCGACCTACAATGGCGCGCGCCGTCTCCCACTTGTGCTGGAGGCACTCGCGCAGCAGAACGTCGCTGACGACGCATTCGAAGTCCTGGTAGTCGACAACAACTCGAACGACGACACCGCCCATGTGGCTTGCGACGGCGCCGCCGCCGTGGCGTTGCGCGACAGAGGTGTCCCATGCAGGCTGGTGCGCGAGAGACGCCGGGGCTCCACGTACGCTCGTATCTGTGGCGTTTTGGAGGCGCATGCTCCGCTGGTCTGCTTTCTCGACGACGACAATGTTCCCGGCGCTGATTACGTTCGCAACGGGATCGACGCCATGGTTGATAGCGGCGTCGGTCTCCTCGTATCATGCGTGATCCCGCGATGGGAGGCAGCGCCGCCACCAAGCATTGCGCGCCGTAGCTGGATATTTGCCGCGACCAGCAACCTCGGTGATTCGCCGCTCGATTTTGGCTCGCATGGGTCGCTGGCGCCTACCGTAACGGCAGGCCTATGGGTGCGCCGCAACGTGTTCCTGGCGGTCGTTCCCTGGCAACATCCCGAAGCCCTCTTGTCTGGCCGGCGAGGCGCCGCCCTCAGCTGCGGGGAGGATATAGAGATCGGCCTGATGATTGGCCGTGCCGGTTACCGGCGTCTATATCTGCCGCAACTGAAGCTTTATCATCTCATCCCGGCAAGCCGCCTGCGCCCTTCGTATGTCTGCCGCCTGATCGAGGGAATCGCCAGGAGCCAAATGACCCTCACGGCGCGCTACGAAGGGTACTCCCACACTGCGGACGCCCGGCTTGGGGCGCTCGCCCGGCTGTTCGGCGCAGCCGTCGCCGCCCCAGCCGTGATGCTCTTGCGGCGCGACGGACTTCGCGAGGCGCTCTTTATCGTGGTCAGGCGCTGGGCGCAGCTTAAAGGGCCTTACTCGGCCAACATGCTCCGGGCGCAAGACGATGACTCTCCCAGCTTCGGACGCCCATCAACCCGGCGGGAGGTGAACCGTGGCGGTAGATAAACGACTGCCAGCCGCCGAGTACCAGCGTCCGCCGGCGGCGGTCCGCCCATCCAGACCGAGCCGGTTGCTCGAGTATTTTGTCATCCTGGAGATCATCTGTCAGGTGGCGCTGCTCTCGCCCACGCTCGCGCCCTTGCGGATCGTTTTCCGCATCGCCGTCTTCGGCGTCAGTCTGGGGCTGTTGTTAGTGCTCCCGGGCCAGGGCAAGCTCCATCCCGCCGCCAAGGCCGCATTTTTTGTAATAGCGATCGTCGCGTTGTCGATGCTGAACCCTGGGATCAATAGCGCAACGTCAGCGGCGGCTCAGTCCGCGCTCTATCTGGCGACCGTGGCGCCGCTGTTCTGGGTGCCGCGATTGAGGATCGACCTGGCCGAGATGCGCCGGGTGCTCTTTTTGCAGTGGGCGTTTCAGGCCGTCAGCGCCACGGTCGGGATACTGCAGGTTTATTTTCCCGCGCGTTTTCAATTCACCGTCTCGAGCGTGGTGCAAGGCAACGGGGCCGGCTACCTGGGGATGGAACAGTTTCACAATGTTTACGGCCAGGTGGTCTATCGCCCGATGGGCCTGACCGACACGCCCGGCGGCGCGGCGGCGGCCGGCTTCTTCGCGGTGCTGTTTGCCGCCGCCTTCTTCCTGCTTGAGCGGCGCAAATGGATGCAGGCGGCATATGCGGGCGCAATGCTGGTGGGGATGGCGGCGATCTACCTCTCGCAGGTGCGCGTGATGCTGGTGATGGAAGTGGTTTGCATGACGGCGTTCGTCGCCCTGATGAGCTGGCGCGTCGCCCGTACGCAGAGCCAGGCCCCAGGGCGCAAAACCGGGGGCCGCCGCATGGCTTACCTTACCGCGGTGTTGGCCTTGGTAGTGGTGGTCGGGTTCACTTGGGCCGTGGCCGTTGGCGGCACCGCCATCACCGACCGCGTCAACAGCCTAACCATGGAAGACCCCACCCAGGTTTACCAGCAAAACCGCGGCCAGTTCCTCGCCTACACCATCGAAGACGTGTTGCCCGAATATCCGATGGGCGCCGGCCCCGGCCGTTGGGGCATGATGTTTTACTACTTTGGCGACCACGGCAACACGAGCAACCCCAGCCTGTATTCGGAGATCCAGTGGACCGGATGGCTCTATGACGGCGGCGTCCCGCTGGTGCTGGCCTACGCGCTGGCGATCGTGCTTGCGTTGCGGACCGCGTACACGATCGCGCTCAGCGGCCGCTTTGCGGACCTTGGAACGCTGGCCGCGCTGGTGTTCGCCTACGACGTCGGCATCCTGGCGGCGACTTTTGACAGCAACTACTTCGTCAGCGGCGGCGGCCTGGATTTCTGGGTCCTCAACGCGATGCTGTTCAATACCGCCTGCCACGCAATGCGCAGGCCCGTCCCCGCGCGGGAGGCGGCCCGATGAACAAGCCGCCCTATCTGCTGGTCAGCGGCGACTTCGTCAAGGCCGGCGGGATGAACCAGCCCAATTACGAACTCGCCCGCTATCTCGCCGACGAAGGCTTCGAGACTCATCTGGCCGGCTATCGCGCCGCCGCCGACCTCGTGCGCCATCCCGGCGTGACTTTCCATCGCGTGCCCAAACTCGCGGGCTCCTATTTTCTCTCACAGCCCTTGATGAGCCGGCTCGGCCGGCGCTGGGCGCGCGCAATTGCCAACGGCGGCGGCCGGGTGATCGTCAACGGCGCGGCCTGCGACTGGGACGACATTAACTGGGTCCATCACGTGCAGGCGGTCTTTGAGCCGCGGGTCACGGCGGGATGGACGCGCCGGATCAAAAACCACTTGCAGCGCCGCATCGATCTCGCCGCCGAGCGCAGGATCGTGCCGCGCGCGAAGCTCGCGATCACCGACACCGAGCGCATGAAGCGCGACCTCGCCGAGCGGTTGGGAGTCGCGGGCGCGCGTGTCCATGCCGTCTATCTCGGCATCGACCCGGCGCTCTTCCGTCCGCCCACCGCCGAGGAGCGCGCGGCCGCCCGCGCCCGCATCGACGCCGTCGCCGCCGATTCTGCGCCCGAGCGGCCGCTGGTCGCTTTCGTCGGCGCCCTGGGCGACAGCCGCAAGGGCTTCGACACGCTCCTTGGCGCTTGGGCCAGGCTCTGCGCGCAACCCGCCTGGGATGCCGACCTGGTGGTGGTGGCTATGGGTGGCGAGCTGCCAGCATGGAAGGCGCGCGCGGCCGAGGCCGGGATAGCGCCGCGCATCCGCTTCCTCGGTTTCGACCGCGACGATGCGTTCATCGCGCGGCTGTTGTGGGGATGC
>JAKAVN010000083.1 GCA_021827495.1 Deltaproteobacteria bacterium
CCGTAAGCGTCTCGCGCGCTATAGCCCGCAAAACAAAAGTGCCGTCCATTTACCCAACCAGTACACCGCCGGCCGCGCACAGTTGAACAGTTAAAGATGTCCGTGTCATCAACAATTAGAGAGCTCCCCAGCCGGGACAAACGGTGCGTTGCGAGGGCGAAGCCACGTCGATCATGGCGGAGCAGGATTGCGACGTCGTATGGGTGGCGCGGCGCGTGCGCGTCGGCGGGCGAATCGCGGCCGATCCGGCGAGCGCCGCAAGCGTCCGGCCGAGATAAATTAGCCGCGGCGCGGGCGCGCGCGGCCGTGAGCAGCAGTGCTCATGCACTCACGGCTTCAGGTCCGGCGGCGGCGGAAAGCACGGCAGCTTGTGCGCCACCGCGTAGCGGAAGACCCGTTGGTTCCATTTGAAGGTGCCCAAGCCGTGGCCGAAACCGATCTCAAGGGCGTTCAGTTGATCCTGTTCGGTCGCGTCGCGCGCGTCGGACGCCGCGTAGGCTACGTAAGTGACCGAGTTGGCGCTGAGCTCGCTCTGAAGCGGCGGCTGAAAATCCATCTTGGTGAAGTTACTCGCCAGTTTCCATCCGCCGTCTTTCGTATCCTGGTTCGGCATCGCCTCCCATTGCGGGTCCAAGTTCGCGCCGCCAAGGCTCAACTCGCGATAGCGGGTCGTGCCCGCGGCGTCGGTGCGAAGCTCGACCAGCATCGGGATTTCCAGCGATAACTCGTCGCAGGCGTCGCTGTCCGGCGCAGGCATACTCTTGTCCGCATTCTCCTGGTGAGCGGAAATCGCGCTGGCCTCGGCAACATGGGCGACGCCAGAGCCGACCGCCGTGACCGCTTGTATAGCCACCGGCACCAGTTCCATCGCGGCCATCCAGCATCCGCTGGCGACCACCGCGAGCCCAAGCGCCCCGCATCCCAGCGCGGCTCGCGTCAGCGTGAAATGACGAGACACGCGACTGGTGTAAAGCTTATCCTTCGGCCGCGCGCGCCAGCCCGATCGCCGGCGCGGGACTTGCGCTCCCCCTTCATCGTGGAACCACTCTAGCACTAAGCGCGGCATAAGTCGGGAAGAGGTGGCAGGATTGCTTCGCGCCAATGGTGGGCGGCGGCCTGGTTGCGTGAACAGGCGATGGCTCACGCGCCCCGGATATCATCCCAAATTAAGCTCTCGCAAATTATAATATTACCTCAACGTTATGCCGGCCGCCGGCTGCGGCATCGCCGCCCCGGCCTCGTCGCGTGGCGCCGAGCCATCTTCGCCGAGATCACGCTGCGCCTCGCCGTCCACGCCGCGACTATGCCAAAGTTAAGCTGTATGATCACGGCTGCAATACAGCGCACGCGAAGGTTGCCTGCCGAGCGCCCCGGACCCGCAGCGGACACGAACCCATCGCAACCGAGGGCACGATGACGCTGACCGCGATCCTGGGTTATTGCTTCCTCTTCGGCCTGCTGCACGGCATCCTGCCCGACGAGCATACCTGGCCCATCACCTTCAGCTATGCGATCAGCGGCGGGAGCGGCGCCAACGGGATGCGCGCGGGAATTTACTTTTCCGCCGCGTTCACGGCACAGCGGATGCTGATCTCGGAGCTTTCGTATCTGGCGCTAGCCCCGTTCATCAAATCGGCGGCCGTGAACGCGGCGGCCTACGTCGTGGTTGGCGTGGTGATGTCGCTGGCCGGATGGCTTCTCCTGCGCCATCAGCGTTATGCCCATCTCCACATGCTGGGCCATCATCACGATACGCGGCGCGGCATGGATACCTCGACGGCGATTCTCGGCAGACGGCACGCCGAAGGCGCATCCGATGCGGCGTTGCCGGTACGCTGGACGCTGGTGCACGGGTTCATCGCCGGTTTCGGCTTCGGCGGCTTCGCGTTGTACGTCAACGGGATCGCCGCGCCGGCGATGCCGAGTGCGTGGTTCGGCTTCGTGCCCGGCTTGCTTTATGGAGCGGGAACGATCGTGACCCTGGCCGCGGTCAGCGCCTTCTTCGCCGTCTCAGTGCGGTCCTTGGGCGGGCTCAACGAGTATGACGCGCAGCGCCTTGGGGCCCGGGTGGGCGCGACGACCCTCCTTTTCGGCGGGTTCCTGTTCATGGCGGGGGGGATCGCGATGGCCGCGGGCGTCGGCCGCTATCTGCCAGTCAACGCCGGGTACGTGGTAATCACGCTGTTCGTGGTTGCGGTCGTCATTCCGGCCTTCGTGTATGCCTTACGGGAGCTGGCCTCAGAGCCGAAGCTCCTGGCCCCCAAAGAGAGCGAGTACTCCCGCGATAGCGCGCCCTGATGCGGCCCTCACCGCGCAAACCATCGGCGGCGCCGGCTCATGAGACCGCGCAACGATTCTTGATCGCGTAACGGGCAACGTGTTCTATAATAGCGATGCCGCATCGGGAGCGTCCGCGTAACCTGAAGTCCTCGCGCCCATGCCTGCTGACGCTAGCCCTGGTGCTGGCGCTGTGCTTCTCGGAGTCCTGCGCGTTCGTGGCTGAAACCATCGCCACGGGCGGAGAGCCGGCGATTCGGCAGGCGGCGGTAAAGCCGGCGCAGTCCCCGCCGGCGCTTGGCTCGCGGGTGATCGTGTTCTGCCTCGACGGCGCCGGTTACGCCCAGTTGACGCAGGCGATCCGCTCGGGCAAAGCGCCACACATCGCCGCCCTGCTCGGCAAGGAAGAGGGCAACGGGGTGTTCGAGCACGGATATTCCGCGCCCGGCGCGCTCAGCGTCCTGCCGTCGAGCACGGTCGCGGATTGGTCGGCAACCTTCACCGGCAAGCCGCCGGCGCAAAACGGCGTACCGGGCGACGAGTGGTTCGACCGCCGGCACCAGCGCTTCTATGCGCCGGTGCCGGTCACCGTCACCGAGACGGCCGATTTCTCGCGGATGCTCAACGACGACCTGGTCGGCAAGCAGCTTCAAGTGCCCACGCTGTACGAGCGGCTCAAACGCCGCTCCTACGTCTCGATGCTGATGGTCTACCGGGGGGCGACGCTCTTCACCACGGTGGCACCTTCGACCTTCGTCGGCCTGGTTGGCGGCCTGGTGGAAGGGAAGCTGAGCGGAAAGCCCGCGCTCGAGAGCATCGGTACGACGCTTGACCTGGCTTCGACCATTAAGCTCCTCGAGGCCATCAACGAGCACGGCCTGCCGCGGCTGCAGGTGGTTTACTTTCCCGGGATCGATCTGTTCACGCACGCCTCACCCGATCCGCTGCAGGCGCAGGTCGGCTACCTCGAGCACTACACCGACACCTCGGTGGGCCAAGTGCTCGAGGCCTACCGCAAGCTGGGTGCGCTGCCGAACACGTACGTAATTTTCATCGCGGACCACGGCCATACGCCGATTATGGCCGACGATCGCCATCGGCTCGGGCCGAATGATCCGGGTTCGCCGTTCGCGATCTTGAAGGCGGCGGGGTTTCGCGTCCGCAAGGCCTCGCTCACCCTGGCCCAGAGCGAGCAAGACTACCAGGCCGTGATCGCTTCGCAGGGATTTATGGCCTACGTCTACCTCGCCGACCGCTCGACCTGCCCGGCAGCGGGAAGCGCCTGCGATTGGAACCGGCCGCCCCGCTTCAGGGCGGATGTGATGAAAGCGGTGCGCGCCCTCTACGCGGAGAATCGGAGCGGCCATCCGATTCCGCAGGGCAAGGGAACTATCGACCTCATCTTTGCCCGCCGGCCCGTCGCACACGGCGCGGCGGCGCGGCCGTTCGAGGTCTTCGACGGCACGACGCTCGTTCCGATTCATGCTTATCTGGCGAGGCACCCCCGGCCTGACCTGATCGATCTGGAAGAGCGCATGAATTGGCTGGGTTACGGCCCCTATGGCGATCGGGCGGGCGATATCATACTGCTCGCCAAGGCCAGCTCCACCATCCCGGTCCAGGACAGATATTACTTCGCCGCCACGACGCATTACTCATGGCATGGCAGCCCAGATATCTCGGATAGCAATATTCCGTTCGTTTTGGCCCTCGACGGCGGCTCAGGCAAGGTGATGCGGGATATCGTAAATAACGTGAGCTACGGCGAGACGCTCTCCGAGATGGACCTGACACCGCTGGTTCTCACACTGATTGGCCGCTGAGTAGCGTGCGGCGCGCGGCGCTATCGTTTAGCATGCGCGCGTAACAACATTCTTCACCGACGATCGCGATGAATCGTGCAAAGACTGCGGTATGGCGCGGGCAGCCTCAGCCGCTGGGCGCGAGCTGGGACGGCGAAGGGGTGAATTTCGCGCTCTTCTCCGAACGTGCCGACCGCGTCGAACTCTGCCTGTTCGATTCGAAGACCCGGCGCGAGACCGAACGCCTCCCGATGCGCTGGCAGACCAACCAGGTCTGGCACTGCTACCTGCCGGAGGCGAGGCCAGGATTGCTCTACGGCTACCGCGTGCATGGGCCCTACGATCCGAAGAGAGGGCTGCGCTTCAATCCACACAAGCTGCTGCTCGATCCCTACGCCAAGCAGATCGACGGCGCCATCAGGTGGAGCGACGCGCTGTTCGGCTACCGCGTCGGTGGCGCGCGCGAAGACCTGGCCATCGACCGGCGCGACGATGCCCCCGGGATGCCCAAGTGCCGCGTCATCGATACCGCCTTCACTTGGGGCGAAGACCGGCCGCCGCGGACGCCGTGGCATGACACGATCATCTACGAGCTGCACGTAAAGGGCTTTACCCAACGGCATCCCGAGATCCCGCCCCATCTGCGCGGCACCTACGCCGGGCTCGCGACCGACCCCGCAATCGAACATCTTAGGCGCCTCGGCGTCACCGCGGTCGAGCTGATGCCGGTGCACGCCTTCGTCGATGAACGGTCGCTGGTCGAAAAGAGACTCAGGAATTACTGGGGCTACAACTCGATCGGATTCTTCGCGCCCGACATGCGTTACTCGGCCAGCGGCTTGGTCAATGAGTTCAAATCGATGGTCAAGCGGCTGCACTCGGCCGGTATCGAAGTCATTCTCGACGTCGTCTACAACCATAGCGCGGAAGGAAATCATCTCGGCCCCACGCTCAGCTTTCGTGGAATAGACAATACCGCCTACTACCGCCTGATACCCGATCAGCCGCGCCTGTACATGGATTTCACCGGCTGCGGAAACACGCTGAACATGATGCATCCGCGGGTGCTGCAGCTGCTGATGGACAGCCTGCGCTACTGGGTGGTCGAGATGCACGTGGACGGCTTTCGCTTCGACCTGGCCGCGGCGCTCGCGCGCGAGCTCTACGAGGTCAACCGGCTGAGCGCGTTTTTCGACGTGATCCACCAGGATCCCGTGCTGTCGCAGGTCAAGCTCATCGCCGAACCGTGGGACATCGGCGAGGGCGGCTACCAGGTGGGAAATTTCCCGGTTCTGTGGACCGAATGGAACGGCAGGTATCGCGACGCCGTGCGCGCGTACTGGAAGGGGGAGGGCGGACTGATCGGCGAACTCGCCTACCGGCTCACCGGCTCGAGCGATCTGTACGAGATGAGCGGCCGCCGGCCTTACGCCAGCATCAATTTCATCACCTGCCACGACGGCTTCACGCTCGAGGATTTGGTCAGCTACGAGCGCAAGCACAACGAGGAGAACTGCGAGCACAACCGCGACGGCAACGACGACAACCGCAGCTGGAACTGCGGGGCCGAAGGGCCGTCCGGCGATCCCGAGGTCCTCGCGCTGCGGGCGCGGCAGAAGCGCAATTTCCTCGCGACCCTGCTCCTGTCGCAAGGCGTGCCGATGCTCCTGGCGGGCGACGAAACCGGCCGCACCCAGCGCGGCAACAACAACGCCTACTGCCAGGACAGCGACATCAGCTGGCTGCCCTGGAACCCGGACTCCAGCGATCGCGAATTGCTGTCCTTCGTCAGCGCGCTCATCAAGTTCAGAAAATCCCATCCCTGCTTCCGCCGGCGCAGCTTTTTCCAAGGCCCGCGCGGCAAGGCCACCGGCGTGAAGGACATCGTGTGGCTCACCCGCGACGGCCGCGAAATGACCGACGAGGAATGGCATCAGTCGCGCGCGCGATGCCTCGGCCTCTACCTCGAGGGCAACGCGACCAACGAAGACGACGACAGGGGCCGGCCGGTCGTCGATGACGACTTCGTCCTGCTGCTCAACAGCCATCATGAACCGATTCCGTTTCTGCTGCCCCGCCTGCAGGCCGGTAACACCTGGCGGGTGGTCCTCGACACCAGCCGCTCGAACACCGTCCACGCTGGTTCTTTTCAAGGCGCAGAGCAGTTTCCGCTCCAGGCGCGGTCGCTTGCGCTGCTGACCGGCATGAAAGTCGGCGCGGCTGCCGTCAAGAGCGCCGACGGTTTCATGACCGCGTCCTCGCCGCGAAACCCGGCGGGAGATTAGCTCCCGGTGCGCACCTCTCAGCGAGCGTCACCGCTGCGCAGAAAGCGCGCAAAAACAATTTCGCGAAGACAACTGTGGATGAGTCGGTTCCGAATGCTGGGAGGGCCGGTTCGCCGCAGTGCGGGCCAGGTGAATCGGGCCGCAAACAGCGAGCGGTGGATTGAACCGTGGCGCCCGCAGGAAAAGCTTAGATGCTCATGCGCGTTTCGATCGCGCTCGCACCGCTGACTTATGGCATCGGCATCGACACGTGCTGTTGGCGCATCGCCCGTGGCCGCCTGTCGCGCATTCGATCACGCTTGCCGCGCTGTTCAGCAGCGCCTGCACTTCCGAGGCCAGTGGCTCCTCCGGAAGGATCGCCGATGTTCCCGTGGACTTGGCCGAAAAGAGGGTCCCCGAAACTTTGGCCGAGTCTTTGGCCGATTGTGAACTGGACAGCCACGACCAGGCGTTAAGCTGGCCCAACCGCGGAAGGCTGACAATCTTTGCCGACTTCTTTTTGTTCAACGTAATGAAGCTCAAATGTTGCGGCAGGCTAAATTACCCAGCGCCTAAAAGTTATTCTAACAAGGTGCGGCGTCCGAAAGAAGGGAGAACGCGATCGCATCACGCCGGACAACCTGATTCGCGGCTTGAAGGAGCTGCGCTCCGAGTCAAAAAATCGGCAAGCTAAAGCCGAACCTGCGAAGCAAAGCCTGAAATAAAGCGCAGCTTGATGAAATTCCTTGTCAGCCAGAAAGCGCGGCGTTGGGCGTGCCGCGGCAAAGCTGCGATCATAATCTGTTACATGGAGGGTTATCCCTGATGGGCGACGGCACCTTGATGCGAAAGCGGCTGCGCGAACTGCTGGCTGCGGACACGATGGCGGTGGGACCGCTCCTGTTCGACGGCCTGCAGGCGAAGATCGCGCAAGCGGCCGGCTTCCCGCTCGTCTACATGTCGGGGGCGGGCACCGCGGCGGCACGCGGCTACCCGGACCTCGGCCTCATCACGCTGACCGAGATGGTGCAGAACCTGCGCTACATCGCGGCGGCGGTCGACGTCCCGGTGATTGCCGACGCCGACACCGGCTACGGCAATCCGCTCAATGTGTGGCGCACGGTGCGCGAATACGAGGACGCGGGCGCCGCCGCGCTGCACCTCGAGGACCAGGTCTTTCCCAAGCGCTGTGGATTCCTGGCGGGCAAGCAGGTGATCGCGCAGGCCGAGATGGCCGCAAAGCTCAGGGCGGCGTGCGACGCGCGCCGCGATCCCAGCCTGGTGATAATCGGGCGCTGCGACGCGCTCGCGGTCAACGGATGGGACGAGGTGGAGCGGCGCTGCCGCGCCTATCGCGAGGCCGGCGCGGATCTGATCTTCGTCGACGGGATCAAGACGCGCGGCGATCTCGAGACCTACGCCAAGCGGCTCGGCGACCTGCCGCTGCTCTACAACGGCCAGCTTCTGCCGGTGGCCGAGCTGGCGCGCTTTCCGTTCCGGGTCAACGTCAATGCGACGATTCTCGAAGTGCTGTTCCGCACGCTGCAATCCGCGCTGGCCGAGCTCAAGGCGACGGGCACCGTCAGCGGCGTTCAGCATCGCAGCTACGACTTCATCAACGACTTTTTCGCCGTGCTCGGGCTCGGCTACCTCAGGGAGCTGGAAAAGCGCTACTCGATATGATTTCGCACGCGGCGGCGGGCGCCCCGCGCGGCTGAACACCCGGCGCCGCAATCGCCGCTTTTTGGTTCAACCGCCGTGGCGCTTGCAACGGCGCGCCACTATGCTCAAATTCTCTCAGACGCGCGTGGGCGCGGCAGCCGGCAGTCCGGCTGCGGATTTTTACGGAGCGCAGCTTTGAACGCCACGCTGTATCTGCTCGAGAAAGTCGCGCGCGCGACCGTCGGTATCCATTCAGTGGTGCCGGCCTCGCATCCGTCGGCTGGCATCGGGCTTGGCACCGATCGCAACGGCACCGGCACGCTGGTCAGCGCCGATGGGCTCATCATTACGGTAAACTACATGCTGATGGGCGCGCAGAGCGTGTCGGTTACGCTCGGCGGCGGCCAGGAGCTGCCGGCGGCGATCGTGGCGCAGGACTTTACCACCAACCTCGCGCTGCTCAAGGTCGACGCCCGCGGCCTGCCCTTTCTGGAGGCGATCTCGTCGCTGACCTGTTCGCCGGGCCAGGAAGTCTTCATGGTGTCCAGCCTGGGCGGCGAGAAGCGCTGCGCCGACGTCGGGCACATCACCTATCTCGGGCCGTTCGACGCGGCGTGGGAGTTCGTGCTCGAGCGCTGCGTCTGCGTGACCGCCTCGGCGTTCAACATCGGGCTCAACGGCGGACCGATCTGCAACTCGCGCGGACAGGTCATCGGCATTTCCTACCTGAACTTCGCCGATCTGAGCCGCGCGATCCTGGCGATCCCCGGCGAATGCTTCATCCTGAGCCGCGACGAACTGGTGCGCCACGGCCGGCGCGTCAGCGTGCCCTCGCGCCTGTGGCTGGGCGTGTTGTCGTACACGCTGCGCGAGCACGTCGTGATCGCGGGCGTGATGCCGGGAAGCCCGGGCGAGAAGGCCGGGCTAAAGCAGGGCGACGTGGTGCTGGCCGCCGACCAGCACGAGATTCACGATCGGCGCACGCTTTACGAGACCGTCAACAGCCATCATGCGGGTGAGCTGGTCACGCTCAAGATCCTGCGCAACAACCAGGTCCGCCAGATTCCGGTCACTACGATCCGCGTCGAAGACTACCTCGGCTAGCCCTCGGCTTAGCCATGACCGCGGGCCGCGCCGGCGCGAAATCCCCAAACTTCCACCCAAAATTCGAGTCGGCCGCCGATGCGTGGCGCGCGCCGGGGCGCCCGCCCGCACGCGGCTTGGCTACACGTCCTTGAAGGCGCGCTTGGTGCGGCGCTCCTCGATCGCGGCCTGGGCGGCGGCCAGCCGCGCGACCGGAATTCGAAACGGCGAGCATGAAACGTAGTCGAGCCCCAGCCGATGGCAGAGCTTGATGCTGTCGGGGTCGCCGCCGTGCTCGCCGCAGATGCCGATCTTGAGCTTGCGGTTGGCCTTGCGCCCGCGCTCGATCGCGATTCGCATCAGGCCGCCGACGCCGTCGGGATCGAGCTGCGCGAACGGGTCGGTCTTGTAGATGCCGCGCTCGATATAGTCGCCGAGGAACTTGCCCGAGTCGTCGCGCGAGAGCCCATAGGCCATCTGCGTGAGGTCGTTGGTGCCGAAGGAAAAGAACTCGGCCACCGCGCCGATCTCGCCGGCCTCGATGCAGGCGCGCGGCACCTCGATCATCGTGCCGATCGCATACCTGACGCGCGTTCCGTTGCGGCTCGACAGATGCTGCGCAACCTCGCGAATCTCGGAGGCCAGCAACTCGTATTCGCGGCGCTCGCCGATCAGCGGCAGCATGATTTCCGGAATCACGCGCACGCCTTCGGCGCGCAAGTGGGCCGCGGCCTCGAGGATCGCCTGGACCTGCGCCTGGTAGATTTCCGGGTAACTGATGCCCAGGCGCGAGCCGCGATGGCCCAGCATCGGGTTGAACTCGAACAGGCTGTCGCGCACCTGCCTGAGATGATCGGGGGTGACGCCGATCTTGGCGGCGAGTTCGCGAATCTCCGAGTCCTCCTTGGGCAGGAACTCGTGCAGCGGCGGATCGAGCAGGCGGATGGTCACCGGCAGGCCCGCCATCTCGCGCAGGATGCCGACGAAGTCCTCGCGCTGCATCGGCAGAATCCTGGCCAGGGCGCGCGCGCGCTGCTCGCCGTTTTCGGCCAGGATCATCTCGCGTACCGCCTCGATCCGCTCGGGGGCGAAGAACATGTGCTCGGTGCGGCAGAGCCCGATGCCCTCGGCGCCAAACTCGCGCGCGATCCTGGCGTCGTGCGGCGTGTCGGCGTTGGCGCGCACACCCAGGCGCCGCTCGGCGTCGGCCCAGCCGAGAAATTTCTTGAAGAACGGCGAGATCACCGGCTCGACGGTCGGCACGCGCCCCTCGATGACCTCGCCGGCCGTGCCGTCGAGCGTCAGGTACTCGCCGCGATGGATCACCTTGCCGGCGGCGCTGAGCGTGCCGGCCGCGTAATTGATTTCGATCTCCGAGCATCCCGCCACGCAGCACTTGCCCATCCCGCGCGCCACCACCGCGGCATGGCTGGTCATCCCGCCGCGCGCGGTCAGGATTCCCTCCGCCACCTGCATTCCCTGGATGTCCTCGGGCGAGGTCTCGATGCGCACCAGGATCACTTTGCGGCCGGCCTTGGCCACCGCCACCGCCTCATCGGCGCTGAAGACGGCTTCGCCCGCCACGGCGCCCGGCGAGGCGGGCAGTCCGCGCGCCAGCACCCGCTTGGGCGCGCGCGGATCGAGCCTTGGATGGAGCAATTGTTCGAGCTGCACCGGCTCGACGCGCAGCAGCGCCGCGGCGCGATCGATGAGCCGCTCCTGCGCCATCTCGACCGCCGCGCGGACCGCCGCCTCGGCGGTGCGTTTGCCGGTGCGGGTCTGGAGCATGAAGAGCCGGCCGCGCTCGATGGTGAATTCGAGGTCCTGCATGTCGCGGAAGTGGCGCTCCAGGCGCGCCGCGACCTGCAACAGCTCGCGGTAGGCCGGGGCAAAGCTCTCCTCGAGCGTGGCGTGTTGCGTGCCCCGCTGCTCTTCGCTGACGCCGCCGCGACTGGCCCATTCGCGTCCGGCGGCGAGGCTTATCTGGCGCGGCGTGCGAATTCCGGCGACCACGTCTTCGCCCTGCGCATTGGGCAGGAATTCGCCGTAGATGCCCTTTTCGCCGGTCGAGGGATTGCGCGTGAACGCGACTCCGGTGGCGCAATCGGCGCCGAGGTTGCCGAACACCATCGCTTGCACGCTGACCGCCGTGCCCCAGTCGCCCGGGATTTTGTTGATCTTGCGGTAGGTCACGGCGCGGTCGTTGTTCCACGACTCGAACACCGCCCCGATCGCCGCCCACAACTGCTCCCACGGATCCTGCGGCACGTCCTGTCCGGTGCGGGCACGGATCAGATCGCGGAATTCGCCGGCCAGTTCCTTCAAGTCGCCGGCCCCAAGGTCGACGTCCTGGGTGACGCCGCGCAGCGCCTTCTTGCGATCGATCAGCTCCTCGAACGGGTCGGGATCGTTTTTATTCTCGGGCTTCAGCTTGAGCACGACGTCGCCGTACATCTGGCAGAAGCGCCGGTAGGAGTCCCATGCGAAGCGCGCATTGTGGCTGGCCGCCTCGAGCCCCTTGACGGTCTCGTCGGTGAGCCCCAGGTTGAGCACCGTGTCCATCATCCCGGGCATCGAGACGCGCGCGCCCGAACGCACCGAGACCAGCAACGGGCTGTGCGCGTCGCCGAAGCGCCGGCCCATCGCCTTCTCGATCCGCGCGACGCTCCTGGCGACACCCTCCTTGAGCCGCGACGGATATTTGCCGCCGTGGGTGTAGAAGTACGTACACACGCGGGTGGAGATGGTGAAGCCGGGCGGCACCGGCAGCTTGAGCGACGCCATCTCATGCAGGCCCGCGCCCTTGCCGCCCAGAAGATCGCGCATCCCGGCGCGGCCCTCGGCCACGCCCGCGCCGAAGAAATAGATTTCAGGATGAACACGCGCCATCGTCGGAAATGATTCTCCCCTCCCCGCCGCGCGGGGATCGTCAAAACAAAAAGCCGCAGCGCGCCGGACCTCGCGTCCCTGGGCGCGGATACCCTAGAAGGGTGTTGAGAAACTGCTCAACCTCGCGATCAGACGTGGTTCCATCCTCAACACCCTGCGTAAAAGATGGCTTCTTTCCTACAACTTCTCTCCCTCCGGGAGAGATAAGAGTGAGGGAGCAGGATGTTGAAAGGATTTTTTCAACATCCTGCTAGCGATGCCAGCCGATGCGCCCGGTCAACTCCGCGGGTAGCGCGGCGATTTTGAACCGCACCTGCTCCATCGAGTCGCGGTCGCGCAGCGTTACCGTGTCGTCTTCCATGGTCTGATGATCGATCGTGACGCCGAACGGCGTCCCCACTTCGTCCTGCCGCCGATAGCGCCGCCCGATCGAACCGGCCTGGTCGTAGGCGGCCGGGAAATGGCGCTGGAGCATGCGCAACACCTCTTGCGCCTTCTCGGGCTGCCCGGCCTTGCGCAGCAGCGGGAAGACCGCGGCCTTGATCGGTGCCAGCCGCGGGTCGAAGCGCAACACGATCCGCTCCTCGTGCTCGACCACGTCCTCGTCGTAGGCGTCGAGCAAAAACGCAAGCATCGTGCGATCCACCCCCGCGGCCGGCTCGATCACCCACGGGCGGTAGCGCGCCTTGGCCTCTTCGTCGAAGTAGGTCAGGTCCTTGCCGCTGTATTGCGCGTGCTGGTCGAGGTCGAAGCTGCCACGCTTGGCGATTCCCTCCAGCTCGCCCCAGCCGAACGGGTAGAGGTACTCGATGTCGGTGGTGCCGCGCGAGTAATGCGAGAGCTCGTCCTTCTCATGCGGCCGCAGCTTCAGATGCTCGCGCCGCACGCCGTGGTTCACATACCAGTTCAAGCGCTGCTCGACCCAGTAGTCAAACCATCGCGCCTCCTCGGCCGGGTCGGGCTTGACGAAGAACTCCATCTCCATCTGTTCGAACTCGCGGGTGCGAAAGATGAAGTTGCCGGGCGTGATCTCGTTGCGAAACGACTTGCCGGCCTGCGCGATCCCGAACGGCAGCTTGACGCGCTGCGTGTCGATCACGTTGGCGAAGTTCAAAAAGATGCCCTGCGCGGTTTCGGGGCGCAGATAAACGATGCTCGCGCTGTCCTCGACCGGGCCCATGAAGGTCTTGAACATCAAGTTGAAGTTGCGCGCCTCGGTGAGTTCGCCGCCGCACTGGGGACAGCGTCCGCCCTCGACGTGGTCGGCGCGGAAGCGCTGCTGGCAGCTTTTGCAGTCGACCAGCGGGTCGGTGAAGTTCTGCAGATGGCCCGAGGCTTCCCAAGTGCGCGGATGCTGCAGGATGGCGCTGTCGAGGCCGACCACGTCGCTGCGCGTCGTCACCATCGCGCGCCACCACGCCTCCTTGACGTTGCGCTTGAGCTCGGCGCCGAGCGGGCCGTAGTCCCAGGTCGAACCGAGGCCGCCGTAGATGTCGCTGGCGGGAAAGACGATCCCGCGCCGCTTGCAGAGATTGACCAGCTTCTCCATCGTGACCGCGCGCTGGGTGCTCGCGGGCGATGATTCTTCGGCTTTGTGTGCGGACAAACGCAACCCTCCCGCGCAGCGGCCCCGGCCAGCTACTTCGCCAACCATCCGGCGCACTGCGCCGCCGCTATGGTAACCGTTGCGCGAGCTTCAAACCGTACCATGCACCGGCAGCCCCGGCAATTTGCCCGAAACTGCGCCAGGTGCGGCGGCGTGGCGTCAGCGCTCTGAAAGCCTGTAATATCGTCGAAGATATTCTGGAGGCACAGCGGCGGTTCCGTGCAGCGGAGGGGCTATGCATCCCATGCAAAGGCTGAGATCGAAATTCGGTGCGGGCGCGCGCTCGTATCTGGTGCTCGCGGCAATCGCGATGGCGATCGTGGCCGCCGGATGCAGCCATCGGGTGGTCGCCAGCGCGGGCGAGCATACGGTGAAGGTCTATCCCGACCAGGCGACCTACGACAAAGTGGCGAAGATGAAGGGCGAGGGCGGCGCGATGGGAATGCTGGGCGGGATCGGCGCGAACCTGGCGGCCAAGGAGGTCGATGACCAGACGCCAGTGCGAATCGTGGCCAGCAACGATGAGGGCAGCGTGGTCGAAGTGACCGACGGGCCGTTCAAGGGACTCAAGGGCTTCGTGCCCAAGCAGAACATCGACTGAAGCGCGCACGCGGCCGCCGCGCCAAGGCGGCGGCTCAATGGCTGGCCAGATACCCGGCGCGCCCGGCAGCGTGGGGAGGCGGCGCGTTACGCGCGCCGTGTCCCGCTCTTGCCATCCGGGCTACAGTGCCGCCGAGCCTCGCTCGCCGGTGCGAATTCGCACCACTTCTTCCATCGGCATGACGAAGATTTTTCCGTCGCCGATCCTGCCGGTGCGCGCAGCGCGCTCGATAGTCTCGACGACCTGTGCTGTCAGCTCGTCCGAAACGATTATCTCCAGCTTCACCTTGGGCAGAAAATCAACCACGTACTCAGCGCCCCGGTAGAGCTCGGTATGGCCCTTTTGACGGCCGAAGCCCTTCACTTCGCTGACCGTGAGCCCCTGCACACCGATGCTCGAGAGCGCCTCTTTAACCTCGTCGAGCTTGAACGGCTTGATAATCGCCTCAACCTTCTTCATATGACTCCTCCCGGCACGCGGCCGGACGGACA
>JAKAVN010000262.1 GCA_021827495.1 Deltaproteobacteria bacterium
AACACAGGAAGCTTGAATCGAGTCCCCCGTGATCGCGTCAAACATAATTTTGCCGACAGGCATCACTCGCCGCCGCTCTCAGCCTGGCCCCAGAGCGCGCGCCGATACCCGGGATGAGCAGTTACCCGCATCGAATGGTGGGATGTTTGGCTGACGGCCTCTGCTATCGGTGTCGACGACGGCATCGCGCCACAACGGGCGCACCACGCCGTCGATGGGCACGATCACGTCGCCGGGGATGTAGCGCTGGTGGCTGGCGGCATAGCGCCTGACGATCGCAAGCCCGGCGATGACCGGCCGATGGATGGCGTTGTTGGAGCGGAAGTCGAGAGCGTCGAGCAGCCTGGGCACCATGCGCCGATAGTGTCCAGCATAGGAATTTCGGATCGTGGTGCGCAAACTCTTGCGGTACAAGGGACCGGATTGCCATTCGCGGACCAGGTCGCGCAGGGTCTGCTCGCCAACGACCGGAAAGATGACTTGCCGCACGATGCCATCGGGCTGGGCAAGCGAGGCATTGGCGATTTCGAAGAGCAGGTTGTTCTTGCCGGAAACCTTCCGCAGTTCGTTCAGGACCTGCTGCTCGACGCGGCGCTCGGCGCGGGCGCCGATCGCATGAACGGTGTCGATCAGCAGTTCGACCAGGCTGTCGGTCAGCGCGTGTCCGCGCCGCTGGACGAAAGCGGCGAGCCAAGTGAGGCGCGCCGCTTCCGGCAGGCGACGCAGATCGGAGGGCGGCTGCACCGCGACCCGTCGGCGGTAGAGTTCGATCTCGTGCGGCAGCGCGTCGGCGAACAGATCGGAGGGCAGGCCGATCGCCCGGATCGTTTCCAATCGCTCGAGTTCGCGCATCACACTCTCAAGGCTGGCCCGACCTGGATCGCCGCGCAGAAAGTTCAGCACAGATCGAGTTCCGGGCGCTGCGGCCTCGACTTCCTCCTCTCGCGCCGTCGCGCCCGCCGGCCGCAGCAAAGCATCGAGCTGATCACGCACCTGCGGGGCCAACGTTTCCCGCGTTCAAATTGCTGCGCTGAAAGTCAGCTGATCACGCACCTGCGGGGCCAACCGTCCGTGGATTGTTGCAAGGAAGCGATCCTCGTAGGCACGGACGGCGCCACGGACGATGCGCTCGATACGGTCGGGCGTGGGTGGCTCGATCTGGAGCGCGCGGCAGCGCGCCTCCAATTCCGCGATCAAGCGGTCGTAGTCCCGAGACTGCGCAATGGCATTATCGCGCAGCCACGTTGCAAGGAATGCGGCGTCGGCGACGGTCGCCTCGCGGAAGCCGAAGAGGGTGCGGATTTCGGCCCGCTGCCGTTCGAGGGTCCGATCGGCGAGGTCAAAGGCGAGCGGTTCGGCCGGGAGCGGCACCGCGAGTGCGGTCGCCACCGCGGCCATCGCTGCCGGATCAATTGCCTCAGCACTTCGCGGAAAGCGGCTGCGCTCGCGGAAAAACAGCAGCATGACGGCAAAGCGGAGTCGGTTCGCGCGGCTCTTCGCCGCGATGAGAGCGTGATCGGCCGGGGTCAGGTGCCACGCACCGCCTGCAAGGTTGGCCGGTGCGCGCGTCAGCGTGTCCATGGCGAGATCGTCGCGGTCGGGTCAATAGCGGGGCAGGTTGAGGAAGACCTTGCGCGCCGCGCCCTCGCGGCCGCGGGCGGTCAGGAACGTGTAGACGACGGTGTTCTGGATGTTGCTGTGCCCGAGCCAGTCCTGCACAAAGCGCAGATCGGCGCTGGCTTCGAGCAGATGGGTGGCGATGGAATGCTTGAGGCAGTGGAAATGCCGCTTCGCAGGCGGCAGGTCGACGGCCTCACCGTAGCCCTTCATCAACCAGTCGAGCGTGCGCCGCGCGATCGGGTCTCCCCGGTTGCTCGGAAACAGGACGGGCGATGGCGGCGAGGGCCGCCCGCGCAGGTAGGCCCGCAGGACCTTGGCCTCGTCCGGCTGCATCGGATGCACCCCGGAATGGCTGCCCTTCAGGCGTTGGACCCTGAGACGCAGCGCCCGGAAATCGAGATCGTCCACGCGCAGCAGCCCGATCTCGCTGGCGCGCAACCCGTGGCGGTAGGCGATCAGGAACAGCGCGCGATCGCGCGGGCTGGCCCGTACGGCGGCAAACAGCCGGGCGAGCTCTTCGAGGGTGAGGAACCGGATCGTGTCGGTGGACGGGCGGGCCATCCCGGCAGAATAGCCTGCTGGGCCACTGCCCAAAATAACTGTTCTGGGCAATTCCTCAAGCTGGGTGCACGGCATTCTCAGGCAAAATCGGCCGTCGGATGTTCCCGAAATCTCACTGTAATGAGCAGTTTGGCCGATAACCCTCTTCCGCCGGCCCGCCAGACGCGCTCCGGCACGTCAAATGGCGGCTGGTGACACGACTGTTGGGAATGGGCCAATAAGGAGAGCATGAGGATCCAGGGGTGCGGGTGTGACTTTCGGAATTATTAACCGTCCCAACATAGTTGCAATCAGACCCATGCGTACTTGGTAGTGGGCGCATGAAAGAAGCTGCGTACCAACTCGGGCAGCTTCTGCAGCTGGCGCAGGTGAGACAGGATCAGGCGTT
>JAKAVN010000263.1 GCA_021827495.1 Deltaproteobacteria bacterium
CCCCCTCCCGCAGGATGCCGATGATTTGCTCTTCGCTGAATCGTGCTCGTTTCATGCCCGCCTTCCTTTCGGCAGGCACTAACTTCTAGCTGGGATACTTCAATGGGGTGAGCCCATGTCGGATACTTATGGGACGCGTACATTATCGTCGCTGGTAAAAAGCTGATCGAAGTAAAATTGCCCGTTATTCGGGCGATTGAGAACTTGTTCGAAGAGTCGACACTTTCCCCGTTCGACAAAAAGAAGCGGAAGCCCGAGACCGCGCGCAAGAAATGGATCGAGACGATAACCGAGTTCGCGACACGGAGCTTAGAGACTCGACCGGCTAAAAAGAAGGCCAAGTTGATAGCACTCAAAAGGCAAAGGAGTGCCGAGGGACCTTAGAAAAGCTGATTCCTCCCCTGCCGCTTTTTATCTCTCATAACCTCCTTTATGAGAGGCAAAAGAGGGGGGCGAGGAGAGCGCATCCTATGCCTGGGGAGCCAGAAACCCGCACCTTCGCCGCGGCCGCGAGCTGTCGGCCTTGATTGCGGCGGCCGCCGCTTGTGTGGCGCTCGCACCCCGAATCGGATAATCTGAGCTTATCAGATTATACATAGAGACGCGCCCAGTGAAAACGATTACCGCCACCGAGCTGGCCCGCAACCTCAGCGCAGTGCTCGATCGCCTGGCAGTCGAGCGCGAAGAGATCGTCATCGAACGCAACCACCGGCAGGTTGCCCGCCTCATACCCGGGCCGGGCCGGCTGACCGCATTGCAGGCGCTGGCCGATCTGTACCGGGCCCTGCCTGAAGACGCCGGAGCCGCCTGGGAGGCCGACAGCCGCGCAAGCGCTCTCCAAGACGAGCGGTTGCCCAAAGGGGTGCGCAACCCGTGGGCTTCCTGATGGACACCTGCGTTTGGATTGACGTTGAGCGCGGGGCTCTCGCACCGGCGGACGTCGCGGCTTTTACCGGCGATGAGCCCGTATACCTTTCGCCGATCACCATCGCAGAACTCAAATTCGGCGCCGAAGCGGCGGCGGATGCGCGAATCCGGCAGAAGCGTTTGAGCGCCTTGGCACGGTTGCGCCGCAAACCGCTGCTGCCGGTTGACGGTGACACCGGGGAAGTATTCGGACGGCTGGCCGCGCAGCTTAAAGCCGCGGCACGCAAGCCGCGTCATCGGGTTCAGGACCTTTGGCTTGCGAGCCAGGCGATCCAACACTCTTTCCGGTTCCTTACCCGGAACCAAGCGGATTTCGGCGATATTCCGGGGCTGGACCTGGTCGGTTACACACTCGGCCGGGCCGGTTGAAGTGCGGAGCTGTCGAGTTGGCGTGAGCCGAGAGCCGATCATATTGAGCGAAACCATCGAGCCGCCGCCGACGTTGGTTCACGCCGGGATGGGCGCCCTGCCCTCTTCCATCCTTTCCCGCGGCGAGCGCGCGGGTCGGCGGTTCGTCGAGTTCTTCACCGCCAACATCCGCAACCGCAACACGCGGCTCGCTTACGCGCGCGCGGTAAAGCAGTTCTTTGACTGGACCGAGGCCCAAAACCTCCGGCTCGACGACATCGAGCCCGTAACCGTGGCGGCCTATGTCGAGCAGCTCGGGGCCGAGATGGCCAAGCCGTCGATAAAGCAGCACCTGGCGGCGATCCGCCAGCTCTTCGACTACCTGGTGACGGGCGGAATCCTGCCATCGAACCCGGCTGGTTCGGTGCGGGGACCGAAATACGTAGTCAAGCGCGGCAAGACCCCGGTGCTCGCGGCCGAGGAAGCGCGCCAGCTTCTCGACGCGATCGAAAGCGATACGCTAATCGGGCTCCGCGACCGGGCGCTCGTCGGCGTGATGGTCTACAGCTTCGCGCGGGTGAGCGCGGCCGTGGCGATGCGGGTCGAAGACTATTTCCAGCAGGGCAAGCGGGCGTGGCTGAGACTCCACGAGAAAGGCGGCAAGCGCCACGAAGTGCCGTGCCATCACCGGCTCGAGGAGTATCTCGACGCGTGGCTGCACGCCGCCGCCATCGCCGGCGACAAGAAAGGGCGACTGTTCCGCGCGATCCGCAAGGGCGACAAGCTGACTGAGAATCCGATGGACCGCGCCGACGTGCTGCGCATGATCAAGCGGCGCGCGGCGGAGGCCGCCCTCCCCTACTCCACCTGCTGCCACACTTTCCGCGCCACCGGCATCACCGCTTACCTGCAAAACGGCGGAACACTCGAGCACGCGCAGCAGATCGCCGCCCACGAATCGCCACGCACCACCAAACTCTACGACCGGACGCAGGACGAGATTTCCCTCGATGAGGTCGAGCGGATTCGGATTTGATGCCCGCCGGCGCGGGCACCATCCCTACCCTGCCCGCCTTAAGCGGCGCCCAGGGCCAGGGTGCGGCGGGCGCGCGCGACGATCGGCAGGTCGATGAGCTGGCCGCCAAAGGCGATCGAGCCCTCGCCGCGCGCCTGCGCCGCCTCGAAGGCCGCGATCACCTGGCGGCAGTACTCGAGCTCGTCGGCGCCCGGCGTGAAGACTTCGTTGATCGGATCGATTTGCGAAGGATGGATA
>JAKAVN010000084.1 GCA_021827495.1 Deltaproteobacteria bacterium
CGGCGCGCCGCCATGGCGGCCGCGGCGGTGCGGCTGGGCGCGGTGCTGGAGCGTGCCGAGGGGCGCCGACGCGCGGCGCTGGCGGCGCTGGCGGCGCGGCTGGACTCCATCTCGCCGCTCAAGATACTCGAGCGCGGATACGCGGTGGCGATCAACACCCGCGACGGCCGCGCAGTAATCGACGCCGCACGGGTCGAAGTCGGCGACGAACTCGACCTCCGGCTAAGCCGCGGCCGCTTGCGCGCCCGCACTATCGCGCGTCAAACCTGAGGCGCGTGCCACATCCGAGGCTAAGCGATGGCCACCAGCCGCAGAAAGTTCGAGGACGAGTTCAAAGACCTCGAGGGAATCGTCGCGCAGATCGATTCGGGCGAACTGTCGCTGGAGGACTCGATCACGGCCTTCGAGCGCGGCGTCGGCCTGGTCCGCTCGCTCAACCAGAAGCTCGACGAGGTCGAGCGCAAGGTTGAACTGCTGATGCACAACGCCCAGGGCGAACTCAAGACCACGCCCTACGATCCGGCGGCGGCCAAGGCCGAAAGCGGCCCCAAGGACGACGGCCACAAAAAAGACGACGACATTCCGTTCTGAGCGGGCCGGCGGGCGGATGGCGACGCGGCGGCGGCTTGACCTCGAGATGGCGCGGCGCGGCCTGGCGCCCAGCCGCGAGGGCGCGCAGCGGCTGATCATGGCCGGACGCGTGCGAGTCAATTCGCAGCCCGCACTCAAGGCCGACCTCAAGGTGGACGAGCGGAGCACGATTGCGCTGGTCGGCGGACCGCCCGAGTATGCAAGCCGCGGCGGGATCAAGCTCGCCGCCGCGCTCGACCATTTCGGCGTCGATCCGGCCGGCCGCCGCGCGCTCGACGTCGGCGCTTCAACCGGCGGTTTCACCGACGTGCTGCTGCGCCGTGGCGCAGCGCATGTGGTCGCGCTCGATGTCGGTTACGGACAAATCGCCGAACGGCTGCGCCGCGACCCCCGGGTAACCGTGCTCGACCGCATCAATATCCGCCTGGTCGAGCGCGGCGGCCTGCCCTACGCCGCGGAAATCGTGGTCATCGACGTGAGCTTCATCTCGCTGCGCCTCGTGCTGCCCCCGGTGCTCGCGCTCAGCGCGCCGGCGGTCGAAATCGTGGCGCTGATCAAGCCGCAGTTCGAGGTCGGCAAGGGCAAAGTGGGCAAGGGCGGGGTGGTGCGCGACGACGCGCTGCGCCGCCGGGCGGTCGGCGAAGTGATGGAGTTTGCCGCGGGGTTGGGCCTCGAAGTGGTGGGCGTGATCGAATCGCCGATCCGCGGAGCGGCGGGCAATCAGGAGTTCTTGGCCCTGATGCGCCGGAGTGCGGCCGGGTGAGTTCAGACAGGAAAATCACCTCTGGGCAGGATAAACCCGACTTTAACTCATTTCTCCGCGGACGCCAGTTTGCATCTCCACTCCCTTGCATTTACGCTGTTAGAGAGGGATGTGGGCACGCGGCATCAGCTTTAGGACCATGAAGTTCGCTCTGGCATTTGCGACGGTCCTCGCCCTGTCGGCTCTGTGCCTGGCGGTACCCTCGCTTTATGCCCAGGACGACACGGCGGCGGCGCCTTCGGCCACCACCGATACGGGGGTCGCCTCCGAGGAGGCGGCCCCCGCAGCTCCACGCCACGGCGGAGAGTTTTCCTACAGCGTGCGCTCAGGCGATTCGCTCGGCTCGATCGCCTCGACCTTCGGTATCCAGGCCTCCGACATCGCGCATGCCAATCGGCTCGATCTTGACGCAACGCTGATGGTTGGGCAAACCTTGCGGATTCCCAACCCGTTTGCGGCGCGGATGCGCGCGCTGAGCGCCGAAAACCAGCAGTTCAGCGACCAGCTCGCCGGACTGCGGAAACGCGCGGAAGATGCGACTGCGGCGCAGAGCGATCTCAAGGCCCAGTTGGGGCAGCTTGCCGCCGGCAACCGCGAATTGGCGCACGCGGTGCAGATGCTGCCGTGGTGGCGCGACGCGGTCTACAGCACGGCCATAGCCGCGCTGCTGCTGCTTGGGGTGGCGGCGCTGGCGGTGATCGAATGGTTCCTGCTGCGCCGGCGGTTTATCGCGGTCGCCGACATGAACGACTCGATGCGCCGGCTCGATCAGCGCTACCGGGCGCTGTTGGCCAAGGCGGAGCTCCGGATGCAGGAGCTTTACGGGCGGCGGCGGCGCGGCCTCTCCGAGGACCAGGAACGCCCCAAGCTTCCCGAAGAGGCCGATCTCGAACGTCTCGACCAGCAGTTGCGCGACGTCCTGGAGCACCATCTCAAGCAGCTCGGCGGGCCGGTGCGCTCGCGCCGGCGCCGGCGATGGGACGAGGAGTTCGGCACCGTCGCATCGCCGGTCCAAGCGCGTTCAGCCCGCCGCTAGTTCCGCCGTCGTACAATCCAGCGTTCATCTGCCGCGCAGCCCGGAGTCCCGCGCTCATCTTGTGTCCCGTGAAACGGAACCCTTGTGATGCGCGCCGGGCGAGGAGAATAATTCACGGTTGGGGGAGATTGGCTGGCAGTGCCGTGGCCTTGCGACAGACGCGGGCCCAGCGACACCGTCGTTCTGTGAACACGATAAGCGCGTCGAGTCCGGCGCGGGAAAGCAACAGGAACGCAACACTGGAGGATGGGCTATGCGAAAGATGATAATTGCTGGTCTGGGCGCGGTACTGGCCGTCGGGATGGCCGGTCTGGCGATGGCGGCCGCAGCGCAAAAGTCGGTCACGGGCAACCTGGAAGACACCTTCTGTTACAACGTAGTTGGCGCTCACGGGCCGAGCCACGCGCAGTGTGCGCTCAAGTGCGCGCAGAAGGGCATCCCGGTCGGCCTGGTCGAAAAGGGCACCGAGAAGATGTACATCCTGTTGCCGCCCAAGGACGAGCAGGCGCTGCCCGGCGATGTGCTGAAGAACATGGAGAAGGAAGTCACGGTCACAGGCCGGTCGTACTCCAAGGGCGGCGTCGAGTTTCTGACCGTCGACTCGGTGAAATGATTCGATGCCAGCCGATCTGCTCCGGGAGGCGCGGGGGCTGTTCGCGCTTCCCGGAGTGCAGCATCTGCAGAACATCCATCCGCTAGTCGTCCACTTCCCGATCGCGTTGCTGTGGGCGGCGGCGCTGATGTACTGGCTGGGATTTGTTGCGCGGCGCGAGTCCTGGCAATGGACCGGCCTGTGGACGTTGGTTCTGGGCGCGCTCGGCGCGGTCGCGGCGGTCGGCACCGGGCTCTACGCCGCGCCCGGCGTGATGCTCGCGCCGTCGGTCAAGACGGCCTTGCTGGTGTACCATAAGCGGATAATGATCTCGGTGCTGATACTGAGCGTGGCGCTGGCGCTGTGGGCGGCGGTGGCGCGGCCGATGCCGGCGCGGGGGCGGGGAGTGTTTCTTGCGATGCTGGTGGTGGTGGCGGCGCTTATCGCCAAGGGCGCCGACTACGGCGGCCGGATGGTGTACGACTATAACGCTGGCGGCAGCGCGTGCGGCCAGCCAATCGAATTCAGCCAGTAGATGATGATTGCACCCAGTCGGGAAACCGGACGAGACGATGGCCTTGCGCGCTGAGGACTTGGCCATCCGGCGCGCGTTCGGCCGCTTGACGGTGATCGGCGCGGCGCTCGCGCTCGGCGCGTGCTCGCTGCTACATCGCGGCGCACCGGCCAACGCCGGCGCTTCGGCGCAGCCCTCCGCCCAAGCGTCTTCGCAGGCCGAGGGCAGCCCGGCTGAAGGCGCACCGGCCGAGGGCAGCCCCGACGAGGCAAATCCGCCGCCGCCGGGCGCCACAGTCGATCTTACCTATGGCCATCCGGGCGATTACCTGGCCTCGCTCAGTGTTACGAAGTTCAACGGCGCGGAAATGGTCGAGTCGCACAACGTCGATGCGCAGCACGCGGCGTCGATCATCCGCTTCGATGGCGGGGTGACGGTGTGGGAGATCAAGGCTGGCAATAGGATGTTCTCGAAGCTGCCGGTGCTGGGCTTGGGCCAGAAATTCGCGATCAAGTCCGTCACCTACGGCAAGTTGCCTGGGCATTTCCAGCAGGTGACACCGGATAGTGGCTCACCCGAGCCGCTCGAAACCGGCCATTACTACATCTTCACCGCCCAGCGCGCCTCGGGCATCTTGAGCTACGAAGCCGTGCGCGTCGCGCCGGACGGCTCGCTCGACGGCTACGACGCGCAGCCGCGCGCCGGGACCAGCTACATCCTATGTTGCAACGTGAGCCCCGACTTCGTGCAGCCTCCGGCTCCGCTGGTTCCCGACGGCGCTGGCCCCTAATACTACTGTGTCATAAACTTCGCAGATGGTCCGCCGCTCTGCGATACTCTTGCTCATGGCGGGGCAGCGGGCGGAAGAGGAGCGGCGGTTTGAGGAGTACCTGGGATTGCTGGGCAAGGCCATCGGTCACGCCGACCGGACGGGGCCGTTGCGAGCGTACTTGACGGGGCTGTTGCTGGCCGGCGAGCGCAAGAGCGTGGAGCCGATGGCGGCCAAGGTCGATCCGCGTCACGTGAGCATGCGCCACCAGTCGATGCATCACTTCGTAGCCAATGCGCCGTGGGACGAGCGCGCGGTGATCGCGGTGGCGCGCGACTATGCCTTGGCGCAGTTGGAGCGCCACGGACCGGTGGCCGCCGGGGTGGTGAACGACAGCGGATTTCCCAAGAAGGGCACTCACTCGGTGGGGGTAGCGCGGCAGTACCGCGGACCGATGGGCAAGCAGGATAATTGCCAGGTGGCGGTGACGCTGTCGCTGGTTAACTCCTCGATGAGCGTGCCCTGCGCCTATCGGCTGTACCTGCCCGAGGCTTGGACCAAAGTTGGACCAAAGATCGTGAGCGCCGTCGCGCCGCCGCGATTCCCGAGACGATTGGTTTCCAGACCAAACCGGAACTGGCTCTGGCGCGAAGGGACCAAGGGTTCGATGCACTCGCGTTTCGCCCTCACCCGCGTGCGCCCGGCCCATCGTGACCATCTGCGGGTCGTACCGCGCGCGCCGGAATCGCTGCTGATTGAATGGCCGCACGGGGAGCCCGAACCCACCCGCTACTGGCTTTCCACCCTCCCGCCCGACACCGCACTGGCTGAACTGGTCCGGCTGGCAAAGATCCGTTGGCGCATTGAACGAGACTTTCAGGAACTCAAAGACGAAATCGGGTTGGACCACTACGAAGGCCGGGGCTGGCGCGGGCTTCACCACCACGGAGCTTTAGGTATCGCCGCCTATGCCTTTCTCGCCGCCGAGCGCGCTCGGCTTCCCCCCAGCACCGCTTGCCTTCCTGTGCCCGGCTCGCCTACCCAGAGGCTTCTACCCGCGCGGAGCCGCCCGTGCGTCCTGAACGGCACAACCCCGCTTCCATCACCACCTTTCGAGTCTGCCACGCGCGCTTGCTCACCGCGGCCCTGCGCTCCTGCCCCTGGTGCGGCCACCCTGCAAGCGCCTAAATCTTTTTATGACACAGTAGTACTAGAAGCGGTCTCATAAATAGCGTCGGAGCAGGATGAGGATGCAGGCGAGGTGGATGAAGCCGAGAAAGTTTTCTGGGTAGCGATCCCAGCGCACCACCAGGCGGCGGAAGTTATGCAGCCAGGCGAACAGCCGTTCGACTTTCCAGCGCCGCCGGTAGCGCCGCCGCGGCCCGCATCGCGCACTTCCACGCAGCTCGGATCGAGCCGCAGCTCGACGGTCTTGCCGGGTCCGGCCGGCAGCGCATAGCGATTGGTCCGCACCCGCACACCGCCCAGTCCGTCCACGCGCGGGCGCGCGCTCCGCCTGCGCGCCGGCGGCAGCGCACCGGCCAAGGCCCGCCGCACCATTCGGCGATGCACTCCCAGCTCGCGCGCCACTCCCTGGAGTTACCCCGGTCGAGTGGACGGCGATGGGGGTTATCCCGGCCCTCGCTGAACCCGAACACCGCCCTGCGCGTACCAACTCCACCATCCGGCGCCGGTATTCCGGCGCATACCGTGCCTGACGCTTGGGCATCGTGGCGCTCCTGCACTTTCCCCACTGCGCCACGGTCCACCTAACCGGGTCAACTCCAGTCCGGAAGTAAGGCCGCGGATCATGCTGGGTGGTCTGCTGCTGCTCGCAATCGGCATCGCTGGCACTTCGAGCGTACTTCCGCGCAACTGTCCGATCTCGGTTGGGATGGCGTTCTGGGGCGTGGCGGGTTTTGGCATGGGTGTCTGTTTCAACACCGACACAGTTCTCGTCATTCAGTCGACTAGTAAGTATTAGGCCGGGATGGTGTCGTCGTCGATGCAGTTGAGCGACTCGCTTGGTCAGACGCTTGGGACCGGGTTCGGTGGTGACGCGATGGCGCTTGCCAGGTGGATGCATTGGGGCAGATCGTGCGGAATCGGCATCACCTTCGTGATTTCGGTGGCAATATGCGTGATGGCGATGTTGACAAGCCCACGGCTCTCATCGGCTGTGCAGGATTTCTGACCCCCAACATGCGGAAAAAACCCGTCACTTCGTGTGCTTGAGCACTCGCGCCCGATTGAGCCTTGAGCTCGAATGGTCGAAGCCCGCGCATCGCGGTTTCCCAATGAACTTCGCGCCTATGCCGCGATGCGTCGAAGCCATGCAGCCGTAGGAAGCTGCCTAACGTCGAAGCGCACAACCTTCCTGCGACCGTGCGCCACAATGATCATAACGTAGAGCAGCCGACACGAGGCAGACGCAACAACGAACATGTCGATGACGGCGATGCCGTCGACCTGATCGCGCAGGAAGCAGTTCGCGCGGCACGGAAAAATCAGAGTACTTTTTTAACCACGGTTTCGTGAAAACGGCGGAAGTTATCGATCTCGCGTCCGTTGCCCAGGGGCCACAGCACGATCTCATCAGCGCCCGCGCGGAACGTCTCCTCCACCTTCTGCCGGACCAGGTCCGGTGGTCCGCTGACGGTCATGCTCGCGATCGTTTCGGAATTGACGAAGCGCGAGAACCGCTCCGGGATGCCGATAAAGTAGCGATCGTATAGCTGTAGATGACGCGGCTCAGGTATCTTGTCGACTTCGGCCGCGAAGGCCGCCAGATACTCTGGCATCTCCGACCGGGCGCCACGGAAATTGTCCAGCGCGTAGCGAAGAAACGCCAGAATCTGTGGGCCCAGCGCCGCGCGCGCGCTCGAAGAATCGGGGGCCTCACCGGGCGCAGTCACATACGTACCGAGCATCGCGATGACCTTGAACGGTTCGCCGATCCTCGCTGCGGCGCGCCCAGCCCGCGCATTGTCAACCGATTTTTTTAGCTCCAACCCAATCGCCGCCGATGCGATTAGACCGTCCCCCACCGCGCCCGCCAGCGCGGTCGTTTTCGGTCCCGTGGCGCCCACGTAAAACGGGATGCGCGGCTTCAGCCTGATAAAGCCGTCTTCCTGATGCACCAGGCGGACTTTGCTCGAACGAGCGCCTTCGTGGTAGGTGGCTATACCGCCACGCAAGAGGTCCCGGATCGTCTCGCATTCGCGCCGGAATTCCGGGAGCGACACTGGCGGCATTCCCATCACGCGCCGTGCCGTGTTGCCGGTCGCGAAGCCCAACGCGGTTCTGCCCGGCGCAAGCTCATTAATGGTCGCGATCGAATGCCCGGTAACCGGCGCGATTCGATTCTGCGCCACTGAGACGGCAGTGCCCAACATGATCCGGCTGGTATGAAACGCCGCGAGCGCCATCGTAGCGTAGACGTCCGAGTACACCATCGGCGAGTCGTACAGCCAGCAGCTATCGAACCCTATGGCTTCGAGCTCGCGCGCTTCCTTATAGATGTCGATATAAGCCGGAAAGGCGACTCCAAATTTCATCTGGGCTCTCCCTTATAAATTCTGATTCAGACTCGCTCCAAACGCATTTGGTTTGCAAACGCGAAGTTCGAGCCCACAACACGGAAGGGAACAGTGTGTGAAGAATCGGCTCCAAGAGCTGGGGATTCGGCCTGGAAGGTGGTCGAGGGCCCCCGAGTTTTACCACATGTGGCTATCGACGGCCAGTCAGGAATCGTGAGACTGGGCGAGGAGTTGACGCTGGATCCGCCATAAGGCTAAAAACCGGATGTTTGGCGAGGTAAAATAGAGAGCCCACCTGAAATCAAAAGGATTAACCCAAGTGGCGCGATTGTGACTCACGTCGTCTATGCGGCCGTCAACGAAAAGCCGAACTTGCTCGAAGGCTGGCTCGAGCGCAAGCCGCTGGAAGTCAATCTCTCGATGGTGCGTAACCTGTTCGACCCGTTACATAAGGTCGCGAAGAATCTGAAGCACGTTACGGTGCTGCAAGGTACTAAGGCCTATAGAGCGCCTATCGGCCCGATGGCTACTCCCGCGCGCGACGCCATCCGCATGAAAATTTCTATTGGCTCCAGGAGGATTATATCCGCGAGAAGCAGGCCGGGCGCAGTTGGTCGTGGACCATCCTGCGGCCCCAACTCGTGCTCGGGGAGGCCATCGGAAGCAATCTGAACGTGATTCCGCGGCGCGAAGCAGGTAAATTCGATCCTTGTCAGCACGATCAAGGCCCGGCAGGCCGGTTTCCACGATTGCATCGACAGCGAAGACTTACTGCGGAAGTGCTTTCGCCGATTCCAGGAGTTGAGATTGCTGCCGATGCCTGCTGATTGAAACTTGAACTTCAGAGGCTTGGAGCGATTCGCTCAGATCAATTCCGGTTTACTTGATAAAAACTCCGCGTCTAAGGAGACGTTATGGCAAAACAAGGACGCATGGTTCTGTCGAAGGCGGGGTTCGCGATGCCTGTCGATGCGCCGGCTTACCAACGGCCGCCATTCTATTATCGTGGCGTGCGCCAGATCGCAGTCGCCTTCGAAACCGACACCGAGGCCGTCGTGGAGGCGCTGCCGGCGCCGCTTGCGGTAACGGAGCCGGCGACCGTGGTGCTCTCCTTCTACGAATATCCCTGGAGCACGTTCGGACCCTACAACGAGGCGATACTGTCGATTCCGGTCGAGCATCGTGGCCGAGCGCTGGTATACATCCAGCACATCTGCGTCACCACCGAACCGCCGATGCTGGGTGGACGCGAGATCTGGGGCTTCCCGAAGAAGTTGGCCGCGATCGAGTTCCGCTCCGAGCATGACATGTTCTTCGGCACGCTACAGCGTCCCGCGGGAATCCAGCTCGCAAGCGCAATCGTGCGGGCCGAACGTCCTGGGAACCCGCAGCAGGCAAGATTTCCTCCGATCTCGTGCTTGCGGTTCATCCCCGCCGCCGATGAACACGCGGAGCGGCCTACTTGCGCTGAAATCGTGGAAACCGTGGTTGAGCAAAAGTTCATCGAGGTTTGGGAAGGCACCGGATCGGTTTCCTTTCCCCAGCAATCCACGCTCGATCCTTGGGGCCGCTACCCGGTCAAGCGAATCTTGGGCGCAAGCTATAACGTCTATGACATGACGCTGCCGTTCGGAAAGGTGATCGATCGCTTGTAAAAATTGGGAAAATATTCGAGTCAACCCTTGACCGTCGGTTCATCCGGTGCTCGCGTTTTTAATGTCGTCAAAGGCTTAGACCTGGCCCTTCAACTACGTTTCCTTCCTCCCGCCTGGAAATTCCCTGATCCGCTAAAAAAAATCCCTGTTCCGGTTCAGCCCAGGTTACGTTCATACTCTGCGCTGCTCCGTTTGCGGCCACGACCCCACCGATCGTCTTCACTTGGAAGGCCGGGTGTACTATGGCATTGTCGCTACATACGAAGTGCTGGTCGCTCTCGAAATGGTGAAACGCCGGCCTAAACCGCCGCGTCAGGAAATCGCCCGAGCGCGAGAGGAGAATTAAAAATGAATAGTTTCGAAGACTACTCGCGGATCCGCTTCAGCCGCGACGGGCGCATCCTGTCGATAATTCTCAAAGGTACGACGCCAATGAACGCGGTCGACGGCCAGATGCATCATGAGCTTTCGCGGGTCTTCATCGAGGCGCAGGACGACCCGGACAGTGACCTGATAATTCTTACCGGAGACGGCCGAGCCTTCTGCGCCGGCGGCGATGCCGCCTAGTTCAAGGCGCAGATCGAAGATCCTCGCAATTTCCGCGCGATAACGCCCCAGGCCAAGCGCATCATCACCTCGTTGCTGGATCTGGAGAAGCCCATCGTCTGCCGGCTCAACGGCGCTGCCGCCGGTCTGGGCGCTTCGATTGCGTTGCTTTGCGATGTGATTGTCGCGAACAACGCGGCCCTCATCGGCGACCCGCACGTCAAGGTGGGCTTGGTCGCCGGGGACGGCGGCGCCGTTATCTGGCCCCAGCTCATCGGCTTCGCGCGGGCCAAGGAGTTCCTGATGACGGGCGAGATGCTGCCGGCCGCGCGCGCTGCCGAAATCGGCCTGATCAATTACGCAGTGCCCGCCGACCAGCTTGATTCCAAGGTGGCGGAGGTGGTGGGCAAAATTCTGGCCAACCCGCGCTGGGCGGTGCGCTGGACCAAAACCGCGACGAATATCCCGCTCAAGATGCTGGCGAACCAGATTTGCGACGCGGCGATAGCGTACGAAACGCTTTCCAACTTAACGACCGACCGACGTGAAGCTGTCGCCGCGTTTGTCGAGAAACGCAAGCCCACCTTCAGCGGCGAGTAGGAGGAACTTCGAGATGGAGCCGGATTATATCGTCGAGTTGCGCCGGCAATTGCGACGCTTCGTGGAACAGAAGGCACCTCGCGATAAGCGTCAACAGTGGGACCGTACTCATCAATGGCCGCGCGAGCTGTTTCGAGAACTGAGCGAGATGGGTTTATGCGCGCTCACCGTGCCCGAGGAGTATGGCGGCACCGGTCGGAACATTCTGGCCGCGGTTGCGGTAATCGAAGAACTGGCGCGGGCAGGCACTTTCCTATGCGGCCCATATATTCACTGCGCCTTTTACGGCGGGTTGAATATTTCTGAAAACGGCAGCCCTCAGCAGAAGGCCGAGCTACTCCCAAAACTCGCCCGGGGCGAGCTCCTGTTGGCTTATGGACTGTCCGAGCCCGACGTGGGCGGCGATCTGAAGAGCGTCAAGACACGTGCCAGGATCGAAGGCGACAGCGTCGTGATCAACGGTGCCAAGCGCTGGTGCACGGGTGCCGACTGGGCCGACTACATCTACTGTCTGGTAAACTCCGACCCGACCGCCGCCAAGCACGAGGCTCTGAGCTTCATTCTGATTCCGTCAAAGTCGCCCGGCGTGAGTACATTTCCGATCGATCATGCCAATTTGCGCTATACGGCCTCGAGCGATGTGCATTTCGACGACGTGCGCCTGCCGCTGGACGCCGTAGTGGGCGGTCGCGAGAAGTGGGGAAAAGGATGGCGGATGCTCGCCGGACGCGCTCTGGACGTGGAAAAGCTGGAAATCTCGGCGATGACTTTCGGGATAGCTCAAGCGGCGGTCGAGGAAGCCTGGGATTACGCGCAGAATCGCGTTCAGTTCGGTAAGCCTATCTGTGCGCACCAGGCGATTCGTCACAAGCTGGTGATCGCCCGCACCAGGCTCGAGGCCTGTCGCCTGATGCTCTACCATGCCGCCCATCTCGCCGATGCAGGCCAGGCCTGCGCGATCGAAAGCTCCATGGCGAAACTGTTCATCGCCGACACAGGAGTGGAAATCGCCCTCGCCTGTCAGCAGATCATGGGCGCCTATGCCCTGTCCGACGACCACGACATGGCGCGGAACGTGCGCGACCTGCTCGGGATGCCGATTGTAGGTGGGTCTTCCGATATGCAAAAGAATAATCTGGCTGCGATGTGGAAATTGCCGGCCTAAGAGCAACTCCGCGCACAGCACATCCAGATCGTGGAGTCGTTCAACCGCCCCACCAGGGCCACAATCACGACCGACTCTACTTATGACCTGACGGGCATCGGAGAGCAGACCACAGGCCAATCCGGCAGGTGGCTTTTTGGCGAGCACACCCTCACATTGTGGCCTCTATGGTTCGCGATCGCTAAAATTCCCGTTCATGGCTTCAAACGTCGAAACGACAGCTATCGACAGGGTTCTGGAGGCAAACCAACGCTATGCGCCAGACTACGATCCAGCGCTGGTATCGCCGCGTCCACGCCTTCACCTGGCGGTTCTCACCTGCATGGATACCCGCTTGTCTTATCGCGCGTTGGGCCTGCGGCCCGGGGATGCGCATCTCGTCCGCAACGCAGGCGGAATCGTGACCGTAGATGCGCTGCGCTCGCTGCTCGTTTCTAAATACCTGCTTGGCACGCGAGAGATAATGATTGTCAATCACACAGATTGCGGATTGATGAAGGCCACAGAGGAGGAGATCCGCCGCCGCATAGAAAAGCAGGCAGGAGTTCCGGCGAGCACGCCGGTTACGTTCCACGCTTTTCGCGACGTCGCGGAGAACGTACGCGAGCAGATGAGAAAACTGATGACCCATAGCTGGATCGCCGATACTGCAATCCGCGGGTTTGTCTTCGACGTCGAAGACGGTCACCTGCGGGAAATCCGGCTTTGATTGGTGTGCATGCGTAAGCTGCTCGGCGGTCTACAGTTTTCCCCGCAACCTACGACGTTCTTTCGGACGCGGCTGACCGCGAACCCCAGGCGCGATCGACATCGCCGATCGACCTTGGCAAGGTGAAGTTGCCAGCCTTCTTCATCTCGGCCGTGGAGGATCATATCGCGCCGTGGAAAACGACCTACAAAGGCGCGAAGCACCTTGGCGGTGGGGTGCGCTTCGTGCTCGGCGGCTCCGGCCACGTGGCCGGAATCGTCAACCCGCAGTTACAAGCGCGCAAGTACTTCAGCAGCCAACAATTCCAAGTGTTCCATCTCATCGAACACCGGATTGAGCAGAAGATGCTTCGCACCAGCGCGTACAAGCTCACCTAGCTTGTCGACGCATTCTGCGACGCTGCCCCAGATGGAGACTCGCGCCGCCATATCAGCATTTTTGTACCGAACCCCGAACCATTCGCGTAAGCGTCTCTCCGCGCGAGCACGATCATTATCGATCGCTAGGTAGACGCGCTTCGAAATCGCAAAGGTGGCCGGATCGCGGTTCGCCTCCTCGAGAAAGCGCAGGATTTCCCCCACCTGCTTGATAAAATCTACCGAGGCCGACGAGCCCGCTCCCATCCATCCGTCGCCGTGGCGCACGGCGCGTTTCAGCGCTAGCGACTCGCGAGCACCGAACCAGAGCGGAAGATGTTTCTGGAAGGGCTTGGGCTCCATCGGGACGTTTTCCAAATGCCACAATTCACCGGAGAACGACGCTCGCGGCTCGGTCCACAGGGCTTTCATCACTTGCAGGCCTTCCACGAACTGGCGCGCGCGACGTTCGCTGGAGATGCCGAATATCTTTTCAGGCACGTGTGGTCCGCCGATTCCGACCCCAACCGTCAGTCGTCCCTGGCTCAGTTGGTCGAGCGAGGCAAGACTTTTGGCCAGTTGCACCGGATTGCGAATCACGGTCAGCAACACCGACGTCCCTAGCCGCACTTTTGACGTCAGCGCGGCGGCGTACGTAAGCAGAATGATCGGTTCCAGGATCGGCGAATCGCTTATGATCTGTTCCTGAACCCAGGCACTCTCGTAGCCAAGCTTTTCCGCTTTCGCGAGAAACTCGCGGATCAACTTCAAATCAATGGGCGAATTGGTCTGGGGGATCGCGATACCGCACGGAGTTTTGCCGACTGGCATTTTGGATTTCCGCCCTCTCAAACCGACCGGTTCAATAAGAATTCAGCCGCGGCAGGCGCCCGCCAAACTGCACACCGCCACGCTCCTGCGGCCTTCGCGGAGATCATTGCGGTCGTAGCCGTTGGTCAGATAGCCAAACGAAATTCCGGTTGCCGGATCGGCCCATCCGATCTGCCCGCCGAAGCCCGGATGGCCAAACGCTTGCGCCGAGTTGGTGCGTCCGAAACCGCGCAAATTCGCCTTGCCGTCGCCGCCCGCGATCACGATTCCGAGTGCCCGATTCGCCGTTATGCCGCGCGCCGGATCGATCAAATTTCCACTGCGGATGCGCCGCGCATCGCGCAGCATCTCCGATTGCCAAATACGTGTGCCATCATACGCTTTGCCGTCGTTGAGCAACGCCTGGTAGAAGAGCGCGATATCGCCGGCCGTGGTCATCAGGCCCGCGGCTGAAAAATCCATCTCGCGGAGCTTCGGGTCGTTCATTTCCAGCACCGCATCTTCGGTGATGGACTCGAGGTTGGCGCGCGGAGGCGTCACGCCAAGCTTCCGATACTCCTCCTCCTTGGCGGGTTCGCCGACCCACTTCACGTCGGCCATCCGGTATTGGATCGGACCTGGGAGTTTGATTCGCAGATCGGTTCGTCGATCATGCGATAGATTGTCTCCATTCCCGGCGGGGCGATGTCCTGAAAGCTGTTGAAATTGAAGTGGCGGCAATCCTCGCCCGATCGGAAGATCGGGGGGGGTCTAAGAGGAGGACGCCGCCATGAGGAAGCCTGGCGGGAGGACGGGCACGGAGCGGACCGGAAGCCGGCAGCGGTATTGGCCGCTCAAGGAGTTCGCGCGCGAAGCGCGGTGGGGCACGG
>JAKAVN010000085.1 GCA_021827495.1 Deltaproteobacteria bacterium
CATTCGATGTCCGACCCGGCCGAGTATCGCTCCAAGCGTGAGGAACGAATCTGGCAGGAGCGCGATCCGATCAAGAAACTCAGAGCCAAGCTCCTGCAGGAAGGACACTCGATCGATACCAAGCTAGTGTCGTGTAACGCAAATATGTTTAGCATCCGCGCGCCAGTTATGCCGGAAATAGGCGCGATTTCGCAAAGATTTAGGCAGTATCGCGACACCGGGTTCTATAATTATTTACGTTACACGACACTAGCAGGGTGCGGAAAAAGGCTCGTTGCTCACTTGATTATCATGTAGACTCGCTGGCGGTGGTGGTAGAAGGAGGAAGTGGGGATGCGCGGGGCGGACCGTCAGCAGTCTTCGATGTTCAGCCCAACGGCATCGCGGTCAACGGCTGCGTGACTCAGGCCACCGGGTACGCGGAACCGCAGGCGGCGGTGGCGATGGTCGAGGAGAGCCCAGGCTTGAAGCGCGTACCCCTGGGCGCCGACAAGGGTTACGATTCCAAGGAATTTGTTCGCGAACTGCGCGATCACCAGATCACGCCGCACCTTGCCTGCAAGCCCACCACCATCATTGATGCGCGCACCACCCGCCATCCGGGCTGCGCGATTAGTCAGCGCAAGCGCAAGCGGGTGGAAGGGATCTACGGCTGGCTCAAGACGGTCGCGGGGCTGCGTAAACCTCGCCATTGCGGAGTCGCCCGGGTCGGCTGGATGTTCACCTTGGCGGTGGCCGCCTACCACCTGGTCCGCATGCGCACCCTGCTCTCCGCACCCGCATGCAGCGGCCGCTGAGCGATGGCCGCTGCTGCTGAATGCCGTGACAGCGACCCTCCCGCACAGCCTGCGGGCACGCTGCCCACACTCGACTCGACGCTGAACTTTAAATCTCAGTAGGAAATCCACTCCAAGTCGGCTTTTTCAGCACCCTGCTAGAGGTCCGAAGGTGCTGGCTTACACTAGAACGCTCGAAATTACCTCGGTGAAACTATGAGGTCAGTGACAGCGTTACCGAGGTGGCGAACTAGCGGGGTCCGACAAATCGCCAGTGGCGCGGGCCGGGCGCATGGCCGAAGAGGCCTTGCGTAGATTCGCCGGCGCCGCGGCTCGGCCGTCGGCAACCGGGTTCAGCACCGGAGCGAGCGCTTGTGAGCGCTCGCCGCTCAGCATCAGGTAGGGGCCCGAGGCGACGTAGGAGGTCGCCAGCATGAAGAAGGTGAACTGCGGCATCGCGAACAGAAAGGCGAGCGCGACCAGCATCGCGACCACCAGTTCAACCGGCGCGTGCTGCTTGAGGTCGATGGTCTTGAAGCTCGGGTAGGGCACGCGCGAGATCATCAGGCCGCCTAGCACCATCGTCAGCGGCGCCATCACGCTACATAGCGCGCGCGGCGAGTTGAGCTCGAAGTAGCTGTACGCGAGCACCACGCCGGCGATCATCGCGGCCGCGCCGGGCACCGGCAGTCCCACGAAGCGGCGCTTGTCGGTGCTGCCGGTCTGCACGTTGAAGCGCGCCAGACGCAGGGCCGCGCAGATGACGAACATGCCGGCGATCACCACGCCCCATGTGCCGAGCAATCTCAGCGACCAACAGTACGCGATGCCGGCTGGGGCCACGCCGAAGGCCACCACGTCGGAGAGGCTGTCGTACTCGACGCCGAAGTGGCTCGAAGTGCGCGAGAGCCGGGCGACGCGGCCGTCGAGCCCGTCGCATACGAACGCCACCAGGACCATCACAGCGGCGAGTTCGAAATGCGAATTGATCGCCGAGATCAGCGCGAAAAAGCCCGAAAGCAGGCCGAGCGACGTGATGGTGGCGGGGGCGAGGAAGACCCCGCGACGCAGCGGCGCGACCACGCGTCTGCGCTGTTCCTTCAAACGGCCCGAAATAAGCCGCATCCGGGCCTGCGCGCTCGGGCTATTCCTGTGCATCCGGCTCATTGAGGCAACTCCGCAATTATACTCTCTCCGGCGCGCACGCGCGCGCCGATTTTGACCACCACCCGGTAATCGGATGGGATGAAATGGTCGACGCGGCTGCCAAACATGATAAGCCCGATCCGCTCGCCACAGCGCACCTGATCATGCGGATTGAGGCGGCATACGATGCGCCGCGCCAGGTAGCCCGCGATCTGCACCATGACGTGCTGGCGCCCGCGGGAGTCGCTCAGCACGATCAGGTTGCGCTCGTTTTGCTCGCTCGCGTAGTCGCGAAAGGCCGCATGAAAGGCGCCCGCAGTGTGCCGGACGCTCATGATCTCGCCGCCAACCGGCGCGCGGTTGACATGCACATTGAGCGGCGACATGAAGACCGACACACGATGGTAGCGCTCGCCGGCCGCACTGCCGGGCAGCGGCATCTCCGCCACGTCGCTCACCGTGCCGTCGGCGCCCGAGAGCACCAGGCGCTCGGAGGCGGTGGCGGGCGAGCGCTCGGGATCGCGGAAGAAGGCGGCCACTGCGAGGCCGCAGAGGATCACGACGAATCCCGTCCAATCCCATCCGAGCGCGAGCGCGAGCACGCCCGCGGCCAGCACCGCGGCCGACATCGTGACGCCCTCGGCCGCGATTCCAATCGTGCCGCCCACGCGCCGGGCGAAATCACCGGCCGGTACCGCCATCGCTGCCGTCAAACTCCAGGCGCGCTCAATTCTTGGCCTTGTCGACCAGGCGGTCGCTGGCCAGCCACGGCATGAAGGAGCGCAGCTTGCGGCCGACCTCTTCGAGCGGATGCTGTTCGGCCTCCTTGCGCAGCGCGCGGAAGCGCGGCAGTCCGGCGCGGTACTCGGCGATCCATTCGTTGGCGAACTTGCCCGACTGGATGTCGGCGAGCAGCTCCTTCATCGCCTGGCGCGAGGCCGGCCCCACCACGCGCTTGCCGCGCGTCATGTCGCCGTACTCGGCGGTGTTGCTGATCGAGTAGCGCATGTTGGCGATGCCGCCCTCGTAAATGAGGTCGACGATGAGTTTGACCTCGTGCACGCACTCGAAATAGGCCATCTCGGGCGCATAGCCGGCCGCGACCAGGGTCTCGAAGCCGGCGCGAATGAGTTCGGTCAGCCCGCCGCACAGCACCGACTGCTCACCGAACAGGTCGGTTTCGGTCTCTTCGCGAAAGCTGGTTTCGATAATCGCCGCGCGGCCGCCGCCGATTGCCGATCCGTACGCGAGCCCGATCTGCTTGGTGTCGCCCGCGGGATCCTGTTCGACCGCGAGCAGGCAGGGCACGCCGCGTCCCTTGACGTACTCGGAGCGCACCAGGTGGCCGGGGCCCTTGGGCGCGATCATGAACACGTTGACGCCGGCGGCGGGCTTGATGAACTTGAAATGGATATTGAAGCCGTGGCCGAAGGCCAGATACTTGCCCGGCGTGAGTTGCGGGGCGACTTCGGCCGCGTAAATCTCGGAGCCCATCTCGTCCGGCACCAGCATCATCACAATGTCGGCGCGGCGCGTGGCCTCGGCGGTCTCGAAGACCGGCAATCCCTGCTTGGCGGCCTTCTCCCACGAGGGGCTGTCTTTGCGCAGTCCGACGCACACGTCCATCCCGCTGTCGCGCAGGTTGAGCGCGTGGGCATGGCCCTGGCTGCCGAAGCCGAGAATGGCGATCTTGTGGGAGCGCAGCCGGCTTAGATCGGCGTCGCGATCGTAATGAACCTGCATGGCGGGACTCTCCTGATAAATCCGTCGAGATGTTGCTGCTAGCCGGCTTCGCGCGCGGCGGTGCGATGGTTGGTTTCATGCTGCACCGCGCGGGCCATCGCGATCTTGCCCGAGCGCACGATCTCCTTGATGCCGAGCGGGCGCACCAGATCGATAAAGGCCTTGATCTTGTCCGCGTTGCCGGTCACCTCCACGGTCACCGCGCGCGGCCCGATATCGACCACGTGGGCGCGAAAGGCGGCGACTATCGAGTCGAGCTCGGCCCGCGTGCGCTCGTCCACCGAAATCTTCACCATCACCATCTCGCGGTCGATGATGCTGGTGTCCTTGAAGTCAGTGACCTTGATCACCGAGATCAGCTTGTTGAGCTGCTTGTTGATCTGTTCGAGGACCTGGTCGTCGCCGGTCGCCACCAGCACGATGCGCGAGACGGTAGGGTCGAGCGGGTCCTCGTTGACCGTCAAGGACTCGATATTGAAGCCGCGGCTGGAAAACAGGCCCGCCACGCGCGCGAGCACGCCGAACTCGTTTTCGACCAGGACAGATATGGTATGGCTTGGCATCAGTTGAGGTTGCGGCCGGGGCGCCAGGCGCGCGCCGCGAGCCTAAGGCGCCTCCTGCTGCTGATGGCGGTGAAGGAGCTCCATGATGCGGTCCTTCGAGGCCAGTTTCAGTTTCTGAATGCGCTTCTTTTCGACTTCCTCTTCGGCGGTCAGGTAATGCTTATGGCGAAGCGCTTCGAGATGGCGTTTGAGTTCCGCGTGCTCCTCATACAGCCCCTTCAGTTCTTCGTCGTTGGTCACGTACTGATGGATGAGTTCTTCTTCCTTCGGCTCCATTTACCATCGCTCCCGAGGTTAGAGGACCAGCCTTGAATATCGCCTCCGCCGATCGCACGTACAGCGGTTCGAGGACGAATGCGTTATCCGCCTCCCCCGCCACCAAACGCGCGGCGCCCAGCGCCGCCACGACTCGACCCCGCAGGCGCAGCCCGGTTATTTCCAGGCAGGCCGCCTGGCCTCCCGCGCGCACGGCCAAAGCGCAGGCCTCTTCGGCCCTTGCGTCGCCGACCAGCAAAGCGCCGGCGCCAAGATGTGGAGCCAGGTTTTCGAGCGTGACCACGAGGTCATCTGATAGCTTTTCTAGCCCATCGCGACTTGCCCGGTAAAGAGCAGCATAGACTTCGCCCTTGCGAGCGTCCAGCACCGCACAGATAAGCCGGTCCGGCGCTGCGCAGCTCTCGGCCAGCGCCGCCAGGGCGAGCGTGTCGAGGCTCGGTATCCCCAACAGCGCACATCCAGTCGCCAGCTTGAGGCCCTTGGCGTAACTCAAGCCCACCCGCAAGCCGGTAAACGAGCCCGGACCGATCCCAATCGCGATAGCCTTGAGCTGGGCGGTCGAAAGCCCGGCCCGGCCGAGCAGCCCGGCGACCGCCGCGGGCAGTTCGGCGCCGTGCGACGCGACCGAGTGCGAAGCCTCGGCCAGCACCCGCCCTTCAGCCACCAGCGCGAGGTCGGCTCGCGGCCCGCCAGTGTCGATGCCCAGCACCGGTCCGGCGGCAGCGCCGGAAACCAGTGCGGCTTCAACTGTGCATAATGTGCGAGATGTCATTAACGATGACGAAAGTCATCAGCGCCACCAGCAACAGCAATCCGACCTGCATCGCGAACTCGCGATGCCGCAGTTGCAGCGGCTTGCCGCGTACGCCCTCGATCAGAAAAAAGAACAGATGGCCACCGTCGAGCAACGGCACCGGCAACAGGTTGATGATGCCCAGTTCCAGGCTCAGCATCACGGTGAAGGCGGCCACGTCGGCAAAGCCCTGTTGGGCCTCCCGGCCGGCCATCTTGGCGATCATTATAGGGCCGCCCAGCGCCTGGCGGGCCGGCGTTGTGCCGTTGATGATCAGCGCGATTCCCACCACCAGCCGTCCGCTCAGTTCGACGCTCGACACCACGCCCTGGTAGACCGCCCGCAGCGGCCCATAACGGCGCAAGCCCTCGTCGCCTCGCGGCAGGACGCCGATAATCCACACCGGGGCCTTGTTGCCGTAACCGGTATCTTCCTTCTCACGCCGCGGTGTCACTAACAGTGAGAGGCGGCTCGGCGGGCCGTTCGGCACCGGGCGCGCAAAATCGACCTTAATCTGTGAGCCATTGCCCGCCTTGATCGCGTCGGAAAGGTCAGCCCAGTTCTCGATCTTTTGTCCGTTGACCACCAAAACCCGGTCGCCCTTGCGCAGACCCGCCACATAGGCCGGCATCCCCTGCTTGACCTCACCCAATATCGGCTTCACGAAAGGCACGCCGTACATGTAAACCACCGCCATCAGGAGCGGCGCGAACAAGATATTCGCCAGCGGCCCAGCCAGCACAATCTTGATGCGGGTGGCGAGGCTCTGGGTCGGGAAGGCCTGTGCGCGATAGCGCTCCAGCAGCGCCGGCGCGCGGCGCTCGACCAGCGCCTTGACGGCCTCGTCGACTGAGCCGCGACGTTCGACCTCGGCCAGCAGCAACTCTTCGTCGGGCCGCAGCGCCCGGCCAAGTATCGCCTCGGCCGTGGAGTCGGCGGCAGCTTCGTCAGCCGCCGGGGCGAGCCGATGTGCGAGCGCGAGCATCGCCGGCGCCGGTTCGGCGCCCAGGGAAGCGGCGGTGCCGTGATGGCGCGCCGCTTCGAGCAGGTCGGCTTGGAGCTCGCGCACGTAGCCGTCCAGCGTTTCGGCGCTGGGTTCTTCGGCGACCTCGTCGCCGAGCATCCGCACGTAGCCGCCCAGCGGTGTCGCGCTGAATGCGTACTCGGTCTCGCCGCGGCGGATACCGAAGAGTTTCGGCGGATAACCGACCGAGTAGCGGATGACGCGAACACCCGAGTGCTTGGCCATCAGGAAGTGGCCAGTCTCGTGCACGATGATGAGGATTCCGAAGATGATGACGGCCGAGAGAATTGAGATGATCATAGTTTCCGATTGTTTGGGAGGCGCCGGCGGCGCGCCAGTCTCACCGACTCCAATAGTAGGCGAAAACCGTGGCGAAAACCATGCTGCATGTGCGATCGAGCAGCCCACCGTGGCCGGGGACAATCCATCCTGAGTCCTTCACCCCGGCGCTGCGCTTGAGCGCCGAGCCGGCCAGGTCGCCCAATTGCGCCAGCACCGCGATCGCCGCCGAAAGCAGCACGCTTTGCGCCACGCTCCATCCGGGCACCAGCGGCGCGCGCAACAGCAATCCGCCCACCACGCATAGCGCAAGCCCGCCAATTGCACCCTCCACGGTCTTCTTCGGGCTCACCTTCGGCGCCAGCTTGGTTCGGCCTAGCCATGAGCCGGTGAAGTACGCCCCGGTGTCGCTGGCCATCACCAAGAGCAGGATCAGGACCATCACTTCGACGCCTCCCGGCCGGTTGCGCAGAAGCGCAAAAAAAGGAAACAGCGCGCCGACGTAAAGTGCGCCCAAAATCGTAAGACCTATTGCAGGCGACTGCACCGCCGCGCTCGCCGTGCCTCGCCCGACACGGGCGACCAGCATCAGCATCGCGATAATCACGGCCAGCGGGACGAACCATAGCCGCTCCGGCGCCCAGGCCATCAGCATCGCTGACCCGCCGCCCGCTACCACCAATGCGCCGGCCGCGCCAGCCGTGCGCGCCCGCGTCATCGCGCCCACTTCGTAGATGCCCCACGCGGTCAGCATGCCCACGAACGCTGCGAACCACAGTGCGGGTGCGAACAGCACCACGGCCAGCAGCGCGGGCAGCGCGGCCAGCGCGGTCCAGACCCTAGTTCGCAACACGCAGACGGTGGTTGGCGGAGCCGGCGTCGACCACGCCGAAGCGGCGCTCGCGAAGCTGGTAGGCCGTCAGGGCCTGCAAAAACTCGCGCTCGCGGAAGTCGGGCCATAGCGTGCTGGTGAAGTAGAGTTCCGTGTAGGCGAGCTGGTACAGGAAAAAGTTCGAGATCCGCAGTTCGCCCGAGGTGCGGATGAGCAGGTCGGGGTCAGGCAGGGCGGCGCTGGCGAGACGGCTTGCGACCGCCTGCTCGTCAACCTCGTCTGGGCGCAAGCGGCCCGCCGCGACTTCCTCGGCGATGCGGCGGGCGGCGGCAGTTACGTCCTGGCGGCCGCCGTAAGAGAGCGCCAAAGCGGCGGTCATCGAGCGGTTACCGGCGGTGGTGGCGATCATGGAGTCGAGGGCGCGCCTGACCGGCGGCGGCAGGCGCTCGAGGTCGCCCAGCGCCACCACTTTGATGTCGCGTTTCATCAGGCGCTTGGTCTCGGTGCTGAGGTAGCGATGGAACAGCTCCATCAGGAAGCGCACCTCGGTGCCGGGCCGCTGCCAGTTCTCATTGGAGAAGACGAACAACGTGAGGTAGGGGATGCCGATCGCGCGCGCGGCCTCGACCACCGCGCGCACCGAGTCCTTGCCGCGGCGATGGCCCTCCGCACGCGAAAGCCCGCGCTGGCGCGCCCAGCGCCCATTGCCGTCCATCACGATCGCAACGTGGCGCGGCAGGCGCTCAGCCTCCAGCGAGAGCCCGGGAAATTCGTCCAATGGGAGTGAAGAAGCCACGAACTGGGTAAACCGCGCCGCAGCGCCCCGCGCGCGGGCGGTTCAGACCTCCATTATCTCGGCTTCCTTGGCCGCCAGCACCTTGTCGATTTTCTCGATGTGCTCGGTGGTATGCTGCTGCACCTTGGCCTCGGCCGCGCGCAGCGTGTCGTCGTCGAGCTTTTTGTCCTTGTGCATCTTTTTGAGCTTGTCGTTGGCGTCGCGGCGATGGTTGCGCACCGAGACCCGGAACTCTTCGGCGGTTTTATGCACGTGGCGCACCAGTTCCTTGCGCCGTTGCTCGGTCAGCTCGGGAATCGGCACGCGGATGAGCTTGCCGTCGTTGATTGGGGTCAGCCCGAGGTCGGAGGTCTGGATGGCCTTTTCGATCTCGTGCAGTGCGCCCTTGTCGTAGGGCGTGACCACCAGCAGGCGCGGCTCGGGAGCCGCCAGCCCGGCGAGCTGGCGCAGTGGGGTGCGGGCGCCGTAGTAGTTGACGTGCAGGCCCTCGAGCAGGGCGGTCGAGGCGCGTCCGGTGCGCACGCGGTTGAGTTCATGGCGGAAGGCGGCGAGCGCCTCCTCCATCTCCATCCGCGCCATCTCGATTACGTCGTCCTGTTTCTCTTCAGCGGCCACTTTCCACCCAGGTGCCGATCGGCTCCCCCATCACGACTCTTCTTATATTACCCGTCTGGCGCAGATTGAAAACGATGATCGGCAGGTTGTTGTCCTTGCACATCGAGATCGCCGTCGAGTCCATCACCTTGAGGTTGCGCTCGAGCACCTCGAGGTAGGTCAGGCGGTCAAAGCGCGTGGCGCCGGGCTCGCGCAGCGGGTCGCGGTCGTAGACGCCGTCGACGTGATGGCTCGCCTTAAGAATTACCTCGGCGCCGATTTCCATCGCGCGCAGGCTCGCCGCAGTGTCGGTGGTAAAGTAGGGATTGCCGGTGCCGGCGGCGAAGATCACCACCCGGCCCTTCTCCAAATGGCGTACGGCGCGCCGGCGGATGTACGGCTCGCACACCGCCTGCATCGCGATGGCCGAGAGCACCCGGGTGGTCACGCCGACCCGCTCCAGGGCATCTTGGAAGGCGAGCGCGTTGATCACGGTGCCCAGCATCCCCATCTGGTCGGCGCTCGAGCGGTCCATCCCGCGCGCCTCGTAGTCGCTGCCGCGCAAGATGTTGCCCGCTCCGATAACCATCGCGACCTGCACGCCGAGGGCGGCCACGTCCTTGATTTCGTGAGCGAAGCTGGCGAGCGTGTCGAGGTCGATGCCGACGCCCTGGGCCGGCGCCAGCGCCTGGCCCGAGAGCTTGAGCAGCACACGGTGGAAGCGGGGCCCGTGCGCCGCGCCGCCTGCCGCCTCCCTCATTGCTATCGCCTCCCCGCGCGCGCGTGACTACGCGCCGGCGGCCGCGTTGCCGCCGCGCGATTCGCCGAGCTGGAAGCGGACAAAGCGGCGGATTTCGATCTTCTCGCCCAGTTTGGCTACGTGTTCGCCCAACAGGTCGGTGATGGTGCGGTTGGGGTCACGCACCCAAGCCTGCTCATTGAGGCAGATGTCGCGGTAGAATTTTTCCAGCTTGCCGTCGACGATTTTCTTGACCACCGCTTCGGGCTTGCCCGCCGACTGCGTGGCGTAGATCTGGCGCTCCTGCTCGATGACTTCGGCGGGCACGTCCTCGCGGCTGACCCAGCGCGGGTTGGCCGCCGCAATCTGCATCGCGATCTCCTTGACCAGGGTCTGGAACTCGGGCGTCTTGGCCACGAAGTCAGTCTCGCAGTTGACCTCCACCAGTACGCCAAGCTTGCCGCCGGCATGGATATAGGCTCCCACCGAGCCCTCCGAGGCGAGTTTGCCCGAACGCTTGGCGGCCTGCGCGATGCCGCGCTCGCGCAGCCATATGATGGCCTTCTCCAAGTCACCGCTGGCCTCGGCCAGCGCCTTTTTGCAATCCATTACGCCGGCGCCGGTTTTGTCGCGCAGTTCCCTGACGATGCTTGCGTTGATGTCCATTCTCTGGGTTTTTGTCTCCGGGTTCTTGCCCGCTAATGTGAGAGCTTGTCAGGCCCACCGCCCTAGCCAAGCGCCGGGGCTGCCGTAAAAAGCTGCTCTAGACGCTCTGGCTCGGCGGCTCGGGGCTGTCCCTGCCGTCGGCACCCGCGCCGAGGTCCTGTTCGCCCTTTTGCCGTTCCTCGGCGATCCGTTTGCCCTCCAGCACCGCATCGGCCATCGCGGCGCTGAACAGCTTGATCGCACGAATCGCGTCGTCGTTGCCCGGGATGCGGTAGGCGATGAGGTCGGGGTCGCAGTTGGTGTCAACCACCGCCACCACCGGGATGCCGAGGCGCTTGGCCTCGGCCACCGCGATGTCCTCTTTCTTGGTGTCGATCACCCACAGCGCGTCGGGCAGCTTGCGCATGTTCTTGATGCCGGCCAGCGTGGCCATCAGTTTGCCGTGCTCGTGGCTGTTCTCGCTCATCTCCTTCTTGGTGAGCGCTTGGATCATCTCGGGGTCGGCCATTATCTCTTCGAGCTTCTTGAGCCGCTCGATCGACTGCCTGATGGTCTGGAAGTTGGTCAGCATCCCGCCCAGCCAGCGGTTATGCACGTAGAACATTCCGCAGCGCTCGGCCTCCTCGCGCACGATGTCCTGGGCCTGTTTCTTGGTTCCGACAAAGAGCATCGTGCCGCCCTGGGCCGCCAGGTCGCGCACAAAGTCGTAGGCGTCGCGGAACATCCGCACCGTCTGCTGAAGATCGATTATATAGATGCCGTTGCGGGCGCCGAAGATGTACGGCTTCATCTTCGGGTTCCAGCGGCTGGTCTGGTGGCCGAAGTGGACCCCGGCCTCCAGGAGCTGTTTCATGCTGATTTCGGTCATAAGTCCTCTCAAAATTCCGCGCCGCGATCGGCGCTCCGGACGGCATTATTAATTATCAAGCCGCGCGCGCGGTTCCTAGCAGGATGTTGAAAAAGTCCTTTCAACATCCTGCTCCCTCATTCTTATCTCTCCCAGCGGGAGAGAAGTTGCAGGAAAGAAGCCATCTTTTACGCAGGGTGTTGAGGATGGAACCACGTCTGATAGCGAGGTTGAGCAGTTTCTCAACCCCCTGCTAGCGTGCGCTCGCCCTAGCCATTCATCGATTCCAGAAACTCTTCGTTGGTCTTGGAGCCCTGCATTTTGTCGAGCAGGAACTCCATCGCCTCCACCGCGTTGAGCTGGGAGAGCAGCTTGCGCAGGATCCAGACCCGGTTGAGCGTGCTGCGCGGCAGCAGCAGTTCCTCTTTGCGGGTCGAGGAGCGCTGAATGTCGATGGTCGGGAAGATGCGCTTTTCCAGCAGGCGGCGGTCGAGTCCAATCTGTTGATTGCCGGTGCCTTTGAATTCCTCGAAGATGACCTCGTCCATGCGGCTGCCGGTGTCGACCAAGGCGGTGGCGATGATGGTCAGCGAGCCGCCGTCCTCGGTGTTGCGCGCCGCGCCGAAGAACTTCTTGGGCTTGTGCAGCGCGTTGGAGTCCACGCCGCCTGAGAGAATCTTGCCCGAGGGCGGTACCACCGTGTTGTAGGCGCGCGCCAGGCGGGTGATCGAGTCGAGCAGGATCACCACGTCGCGCCCGTGCTCGACCAGCCGGCGCGCCTTCTCGATGACCATCTCGGCCACCTGCACGTGGCGCGTGGCCGGCTCGTCGAAGGTCGAGCTGACGACCTCGCCCTGCACCGAACGCAGCATGTCAGTGACTTCCTCGGGGCGCTCGTCGACCAGCAGGACGATCAGGACAATCTCGGGATGGTTATGCGCGATCGCTTTGGCGATCGCCTGCAGCATCATGGTCTTGCCGGTAAACGGCGCCGCCACGATCAGGCCGCGCTGGCCTTTGCCGATCGGCGCGATCAAATCGATGATGCGGGTGGTGTAATCCTCGTGGTCGTATTCCAGCTTGATCCGCTCCTGCGGATAGAGCGGGGTCAGGTTGTCGAACAGGATCTTGTCGCGCGCCTTCTCGGGCTCCTCGAAGTTGATCGATTCGACCTTCAGCAGCGCGAAGTAGCGCTCGCCCTCCTTGGGCGGGCGAATCAGGCCCGAGACGATGTCGCCGGTGCGCAGGTTGAACTTGCGGATCTGGCTGGGCGAGATGTAGATATCGTCGGGTCCCGGCAGATAGTTGTAGTCGGGCGCGCGCAAGAAACCGAAGCCGTCGGGCAGAATCTCCAGCACGCCTTCACCGAGGATCGAGCCGCTGCGCGAGGCATGCGCCTGCAGGATGGAGAACATCATCTCCTGCTTGCGCATGTTGGTCGCGCCGTCGATGTTGTACTCGCGCGCGATCTGCGCCAACTCGGTTATCTTGGCGCCCTTGAGCACCTTGAGATTGAGCGCGCCGCCGTCGCTGACGATCCCGCCCACGTGGCGCTCGGAAGCGCTGAGCGCCTGTGAACTGCTCGCACGATAGCGATCCGCGCCAGCTTCGGGCGCTATTCCGGGCCCACCTTCGCCACCGCGCGGCTCGTCCTGCTCGGCCCCGCCGTTGCCCTCGCCAGGCCCCGCCGGCGCCGGTTGAACGTGGCGCGCGTGCGCGGCTGCGGGGCCATTGCGAATCTCGTCGCCCTGGCCCGGAGCTTCACCCCTAACCCCTCTGCCCTTGCCCATATGCCTTGTCCGCAAAATCGCTGACTCCAATCCGGCTGAGAAATGACAGAAATCTGATGCTGCCGATCCCCTACCGCAGCTCCCAAGCCGCCCATGAGAGACCGTCGTGCGTTGTATGACCCACCGAATGAAACCTTAAACCGGTTCCTCCCCAGGCCGAACAAATGAATTGAGGCGCTTGGTCGGAATGGGGATCACGCCCAACCTTCGGCGGGTCACTTGGCGGCGGCGAGCAATCCGGGATCTGGCCTGCCTTGGGTCAATACGCAGGCCCTTGCAGTGACGTTATCTGAGCCCCTTTGGGCTGTCAACGGGCCGCATCTCCGGCCGCTCTCCAAGCGGACGCAAGGCTAGTTCGATCCAGCGCTCGAGTTCCGCCCGCTCCGTCGCAATCCTCCGCGCCGCGAGGAAATGGGTGAAGTCCCGCGGCGGCGGCGCCACGAACTCAAGCGCCGCGGCGGTGCGGGGATGGCTCAGCCGCAGCGCCAGCGCGTGCAGCGCCTGGCGCTCAAACGAGGCTATCGCGTGCTCGGCCATCGCTTGCGCACCCTTGGCCTGGGAAGTCTTGCCCTGGCGGCCGCCGTACAGTGGGTCGCCAAGACAGGGATGCCCGATCGAGGCCAGGTGTACGCGAATCTGATGGGTGCGGCCGGTCAGCGGCCGCACCGCGACCAGCGTCGCGTCGGCGCCCGCCGCCGGCATCCGCGCCAGCACGCTCACCTCGCTTAAGGCCTCGCGGCCATGGCGTGAATTCACCGACATCCGTTTGCGCTCGACCGGATGGCGCCCGACCGGGCGCGCGATCGAAAGGCGCTCGCGCCCAACCAGCCCGCGCACCACCGCGAGATAGATCTTGCTCACCGCGCGCTCTTTGAACTGGCGCGCCAGCTCCATCCGCGCAAACGCCGTCCGCGCGACTACCATCACGCCCGAGGTGTCCTGGTCGAGGCGATGGACGATACCCGGGCGCATCACGCCGTCCGGCTCCGCCATCGCCGCCATCCCGGGAAAGCGGGCGAGCATCGCGTCGACCAGCGTGCCGCCGGGATGGCCGGGTGCGGGATGGACGGTCATCCCGGCCGGCTTGTTGACGACCACGATCTCGTCATCGGCGTACAGCACGTCGATATCCGGGGCCGCGTCCGCGCCGTCCGTCGCCCGCGCGGCCAACGGCGCGAGCGCGGCGGGCGGGCTTTGGATTTCGACCCTGTCGCCGGCGCGGACCGCGTCGGCGGCGCTCGCGGGAGCGCCGTTGAGCCGCACCAGGCCGGCTCTGATCATCCGCGCGGCCTGCGAGCGGGAGAACTCGCTGCCCAGATGCGCGGCGACGAAAACGTCGAGCCGCATCCGCGGATGCGCCGCATCGGCCGTCAGCGTGCGCACGGTCACGGCACAATCATATCAGCCGCGGCGATTCGGCCGCGTGGACGCAGGGACGAAAAAAGCCGGACGGGAGACCACGGAAAATCAATGGAAGACCACAACTTCCGCCAGTAGTGTCCTAATTTGCGGATCTGCTGGTAGTAGATGCAGACATTCTAACAGGGTACGGAAAAACTCGGTCAGTAAGTAGGTTTTCTACTGAGATTTAGTTGTCGTGGTTCAGGCGCAGGTACCAGGCGGGGCCGCAAGGGC
>JAKAVN010000264.1 GCA_021827495.1 Deltaproteobacteria bacterium
CAAAACAGGGATCCGGTTCTGCGGCCTGTGATGGCCGTACGCAACACCCAGCGTCGCCCCGCGAAGCCGCTTCGGTCACTCGGCGCGGTTGCGCATGCCGACGTTAAGCCGGCGGCGCGCATCGCCTCGGCAGGCGTTACGATAAGGCGCGGCTCGCCACGCGCCTCCTCGCGGCGCGACTCGAGCGCGGCCGAAAGCCATACTTGCACCAACTCACGCAGAACACCGATCCGCCGGATGGGCGGAGCTCCGTCGCGCAGCTCACGCGCGGCGGGCGCTACGAGAGGCCGAGTTGCGTTTTGATCGCACGCTCCACGTCGGCCATATCCTTGGGATCGAGCCTGCCTATCCTGCCGCGCAACCGCTGCTTGCTCGCGGTGGTGAGCTGGTCTGCCATCGCCTTGCGCCGCGCGCCGCCCACAATTACGTAGGCCTCGGCCGGGTAGAGCCGCTCCACGTTGCTGGTTATCGGCACCACCTGGATTCGGTTGAGCAGCCGATTGGCGGCGTCGTTGCTGACCACGATCGCAGGACGGGTCTTCCTGATCTGACCGCCGAGCGAGGGGTCGAACGCTATCCACCACACCTCGGCGCGCCGCGGCTCAGCGCGGTCACCGGGGCTCATCCGCCATGTCCCCGATCAGCCCTTCGCTCCACCGCGCGGCTTCCGCTTCGCGCCGCTCGTCGGCCGCCATCGCCCTGTAGCCCTCCTCGAGTCGTTCGCGCACCACGTGGGGGCGCGCGAGGTCGTTGAGAAAGCGGCTGATGTTGCGCCGGCCGATCACTTTGCGTAGGCCCCGGTAGACTTCATCCTCGACCGTGATGGTGAGTTTTTTGCGCGGCTTAGCGGCCATATACGTATTTTATACGTGTTAGTCGGCGGCCTCAAACCGCGCTTCGCGTCCCGCGGTGCACGATTCCTGAAGGTCCCGCGGGTCTCCCCTACCATATGGGATAGAGCAGGCTGACAGACTTAGAAGGAAGGCGAAGTCCTCCCCGGCGGGCTGCAGAGGCGGTTTTGCGACGGCGATTTACACCTACCTGCCTGAAAGGCTCAGGCGCCATCGCCAGTAAACCTTTCAGCGCGGCGGGTGTCGGCGCTCGGCGGCGGCGCGCATCGCCTCGGCAGGCGTTACGATAAGGCGCGGCTCGCCACGCGCCTCCTCGCGGCGCGTCTCCAGCACGGCCGACAGCGATACGCGGACCATCTCGCGCAAAACGGCTATGCGCGCGGGCGGGACGCCGTCGCGAAGCTCTCGCGCGGCAGCGGCGGCCCATCCTGCCGCCTCGCGTCGGCCGCTGCGCGCCATATAGTAGGCGGTATCTTCGAGCCGGTGGCGCGCGCGCCCGCCTCCGCTGCCCGAAAAAAGCTCCGCGACCGCCCGTTCGATGACCGCTTCGAGCCGCTCCTGCTGGCGGGCAGAGCTCACCACGATCACGCTCTGGCGGGCCTCGTCGAGTTCGTCCAGGTAGGGCTGTAGCGCTTGCGGCGGCAACGTCCAGGCGGCGATCTCCGGTTCCTTCAGCAGCGACAGCGACGGCTCGCGCTCGATCGCGCTGCCCAGTTCGGCGTAAATGGGATGGACGAATTCGGCGCCGGGCGGCCGCGTGCCGATGAGTTCGGCCCGCAGCATCAGGAAATGGCCCACCCGATGGCCCGGCTTGCTGACCGCCGTGCGATAGGCTTCGCACATGATGAAATCGACGAGCCGCCAGTCTGCTGAAAACAGTTTGAAGCCCGATCGAGCCTCGACGGCGGCACTCTCGGTGCGCAACTCGCGGCGCGAGAGATTCCCGGCGCCGGCGGCCTTGAGGCCCTCGTCGTGCGAGACGAGGCCCCACAGCCGTGCGATCCCGCCTTGCGAACGGCCCTTGAAAATCCACGCGAGCCTCATCCCGGCCGAGTCATACGGCGACAGCAACGCCTCGAATCCCGTCTCTTCGGCTGGAGCCGTCGCCGTAGCTTTGCCCGTCGGCGGTGCAAGCGGCACCTCGATCCCGCGCTGGCGCATCCGGAACAGCGCGCGGCGGACCTCGCGCCTGAGCGCGCCCTGCGCAGTCGTTTCCATTTCGGCCAGCACGCGGGCGGCGGCAGGATGGGCGATCTCGCCGAGAGCTCGAGCAACGGCCAGAGCGTCGGCTTCGCCGTGGGCAAGCCGCGCGCGCAGCTCTGCAACCGCGGTTTCAGGATCGGCGTCAGGCCGCGGAGTCAACGCGCCGGAAGGCTCGGCGCGGACGTGAGGATGCTCTTTGGACGGCATGGCTGAAGGTTGCGTCGGACGCTCGGAGCGTACGTTTCGCAGCGAGCGGGTGTCAAGCTGGGGCGGCGTCGCGCGCGGGCGCGGCGAGGTTGCGGAGTCAGGCGACGGCGCGGCGGCGTTCTTCCAGGCGCGCCTGTTCGGCCGCAAGCGGCAGGCATGCCCACGTCGCGAGGGCTCCGAGCACCGAGAGCGCGATGAAAAGCTGCAGAACGTTTCCGTAGCCGCCGGTAACCGTGGAGGCGGCGGCGCA
>JAKAVN010000086.1 GCA_021827495.1 Deltaproteobacteria bacterium
CCGATCTCTTCCTCCTCGGCGTCAGCGCCCTGCAGCGCGCCATTGAGTACTCCGTCACGGTATCCCTGCTCGATGTGCATGCCGACGCGCACGCGCGAGCTGCCCACCAGCAAAGTGTGCGGGCGCATCGTGCGCACCAGGTAGGGCGTGGTCATGCGCGCGTCGTTGTCGTCGCGGAAGATGGGATCGATCAGCGCGGTTTGCCACGCGCCATACGGATTTATCAAGTAGTTGAAGATAACGGCCGCCCTGCAGAAAGCGGCCAGCGCCAGCAGCATCAAGACGAGGCGGCGGACAGGTTTCATGCCTGGGCGCCGCCGCTCAGAATTGGAAGTAGATAAATGGTGGCGGGTTGGACATTTGGAGCAGGCTCATTGCGGCCAGCGCCGCGAAAGCCGCTGCGTATAGGTAATCGCTGCGCCACTCCCAGCGCATGATCGTCTGGCGGTTGGGGCAGCAGAGCACCAGGAACAACCCGGCCACGCATTGCCGCAGCTCGGGCGGACCGACGGCGCCAGCGGCCCAGCCGGTGCCGTTGAGCCCCGCCATTCCGGAGAACATCGCCGCGGTCCGGCCTATCGAATGCGCCCTGAACAGCACCCACGCCAGCGTCACGAAGCTGAAGGTGAGCATCCACGCGAGCGCCGCCGGCATCCTGAACTTGCGCTCGCGCCACAGGTGATTGGCGGACAGCGCGAGGCCATGCAGCGCGCCCCACATCACGAAGGTCCAGTTCGCGCCGTGCCATAGTCCGCCCAGCAGCATGGTCACGAACAGATTGAAATGCTGCCGCAGTTTGCCGCGCCGGTTGCCGCCGAGCGGAATATAGAGGTAGTCGCGCAGAAAAAACGACAGCGTGATATGCCATCGCCGCCAGAACTCGATCGCGCCGCGCGCCTTGTAGGGCGAATCGAAGTTCTCCGGGAATCTGACGTTGAGCATCCGCGCGAGGCCGATCGCCATATCCGAGTAGCCCGAGAAATCGAAATAGATCTCGAAAGCGAACGCCAGCGTCGCCGCCCACGCGTCGACGAATCCGGGATGAACGGCTGCGTCGAAGATCGGATCGAGCCATAGCTTGAAGGTGTCCGCGATGATCACTTTTTTGAACAGGCCGATCGCGAAAATCATCAGGCCCGCCGAGAGATTGCCGGCGCTCAGCCGATAGCGGCTGCCGCGGTTGAGTTGGGGAAAAATTTCGCCGTAGCGGACTATCGGCCCCGCGATCAGGTGCGGAAAGAAAGTGATAAAGAGGGCGTAGCTGAGAAAGTCGCGCGTCTCGATTTCTCCGCGCCAGGCGCTGACCAGGTAGGTCAGCTGCTCGAAGGTAAAGAACGAGATCGCCAGCGGCAGCACGATCGTCGCCGTCGTCCAATGCCGCCCGGCGAGGGCGGCCGCGCTCGACACGAAGAAGTTGCGGTACTTGAAGTAGCCGAGCAGGCCGAGGTTGGCCGCCGCGCCCGCCGCGAGCATCGCGCGCGGGGCCAAGCGCCGCTGCGCGCCCGCTGCCGGACGCGGACGAAGAGCCTGGGCCCATGCGTAATTGAAAGCGATCGAAAATCCGAACAGGAACAGGTAGCGCCAGTCCCACCATCCGTAAAAGAACAGCGAGCCGAACACGAGGAACACGGGCACTGCCAGCCTGGCTCCGCTGAGCGCGAACAGTTCGTAGCCCATGAGCAGCAAGGGCAAAAAAACGAAGACAAACTGGTACGAGTTGAACAGCAAGTCCCGCTCAAGCCTCCCGCGGCGCTCGATTCCGGCACCCTAAGCCAATGATTTCGCCGTCTCAAGAAGGGGTCCGCTTTAGCCGGCCGGATTCCGGTTTTATTTGTGACGCTATCCGCATCATCCCCGATCGCCGCGAACTCTGCGCAACGAAACAAAAACGGCACTGTCGGGCCGTCAAGCCGGCTTGGTGGCTCGTCGCGGCGTGTCCAACTCGATTGTGGCGAATCGCTCAGGTCCGTAATTCCTCAATGATGACGCGGAACTTGCCGAATCGCGCGCTGGAGGCGATAATGCCTTCTCACGGTGGACGCATAGCTCAGCCCGGTTAGAGCGCTTGCCTCACATGCAAGAGGTCCCTGGTTCGAGTCCAGGTGCGTCCACCAGATAAATCAATCAGCGCACTTGTTTGATAGTTTGGGACGTTTGCCGCGTTTCCAAGCCGGAGGCCAGGCAGACGCGGTGCGCAATCCTTGTGCGATTTCAACCGAAGACTTGGCGCGCTACGCAGCCGGGCGGGCGCGCAGAACGAAGTGGTACCGTAGCGGTTTCAGAACCTCGACCGATAATCCGAAAGCCTCAAGCCGCTGCTGCGCCTCGACGGCGCTGTAGGTGTGTTCCTTGGGCGGACCAACGGGCCGATCGGCCTGGGCTTCCCAGTCGACGATCAGGATAGCGCCCTCCGGCTTCAGGAGCCGTATCATTTGCCGTAGCGCCGCGTCGCTGAGTTCGTGCAACACGTTGAGCGCTAGAATCCGCTCGGCGCCGCTTTCGAGGCCTGCCATCCGATCGGTGAGCACGGGCTTAAGATTCTTAAGTTGAATTGCTCCAGGCTTGCTGCGCAGAAGCTCGAGCATGCCGGGCTGCTCGTCGAGCGCGATCACCGTGAGATCGGGGCGCTGCCCGGCCAATTCAATCGCGAAGGTTCCGGTGCCGGTGCCGAAGTCAACTACCGTCGCGTCCTTTGGAGCGTCGAGCAGCGCGGCGATTTGCGCCGGCGGCAAATACTCGAAGCGCCGGGGGTCGTCCAATCGCGCCGCCCGCGCCGGGTCGAAGGCCTCGGGCTGTTTGGCCCCGCTTCTGGCCTCGCGCGCATGGCCGAGGCGGCCGTGGCTGGAGCTCTGCTGTTGGGAACTCAGATGATCGTGGGGAACGGGCTTCATGATTACTCCTTCGATCTTCGGGCCGCCTCGCGGCTCCCGCTCTTTTGGACGGCTTGGCTTCGGCGCGCAGGTTTCGGCCTGAGCGTAAGCACCGGGCACGGCGCTTCTCGGATTACATATTCAGCCACGCTTCCCAGAATTAAATGGCGCAGCCCTTTGCGGCCGTGCGTGGCCATCACTATCAGGTCGCTGCGCAAGCGCTTCGCCGTTTGCAGAACTTCGACCCCCGGATCGCCCATCATTACATGGACCTCGTAGCGGACCGCATCGCCGACTTTCTGGCGGGCCAGCCGCTCGAGCCTGGTTCTCGCCGTGGCCTCCATTTTTCCAAATGGCAATGACACTTCGGGCCCAGGCGGCAGCGCCAAGACGTGAACGATGTCGAGGCTTCCTTTGCCCTCCCGCCCCAATTCGGCGGCGAGGCGAAGGGCCAAAAGCGAGTTCCGATCGAAGTCGACGGGGCACAGAATCTTTCTGAATCGAGGCATACGCATTTGTATCTAGCAATTCGCATCGCCATTAGTCGAACAAAAAAAACCGCCAGCGGCGGCACCGGCCACTCCCGTGACGCCGACAGACGTTCTCGCCCCCGCTTCCGGGACCTGAACGTTCGCGGCTCGGCCGCGGCCTGGCGCCATCCAGCATTTCCGTGCGCGGCGGCGGGCTTTGGCGGTCAGCCGGGCCGGGCCTCATTTGAACTCAGCGCCGGAGAAGATTATACACTGTAATCGAATGAGCGTACTTGAAGTCCGCGAAGCAGGTGGCGACGGAAGCTCCTTTGGACGGCTCCGTGCGAGGCTGATGGCTCTGTGCTGTGGGTTGGCGGTCAGGCAAGCGGCGAAGCGGCCGATAGTGGAAAGCGTAGTTGTAAGCAGGATGATGCGGAGGAGAAGCCGTGCCGAAATTCAGCAAGATTCTGTGCCCAATCGATTTCGAACAACATTGCATGGAGGCCCTCGACATAGCCTGCGAACTCGCGCAGGAAAGGAATGCCACGATTCATCTTCTTCATGTGGCGCGGATACCATCAGAAGATATGGATGTTCCGGTGCCATTCGAGGCAGACCCGAGATGGGAACGAGTAGCCAGAGGCAAGCTCGAGCGGATTGCCCACGACCGGCTTGAAGGAAAGGTTGCCTACCAGATTCACGTGATAAGCGGGATACCCGACGCGGACGTTGCACGGATCGCCAAAGAGCTAGACGTCGACCTGGTGGTGATGGCAACTCACGGCCGGAAGGGATTGAGCCATTTCATTCTGGGCAGCGTCGCCGAGCACGTTATGCGCGAAGCACACTGCCCCGTGCTCACCATGAGAACGAAGATCAAGCCCGCGTAGGGCCAAGCCCCGGTACGCAGGGGCACCTCGTGATGGCCGTACCATCTCCTGACGATCGGGGCCCGCAGCGCGTTCTATTTTCCCTGTTCGATCTCCTTCCCGCGCTTCTCCATCAGCTCGCCCATCTCCTTCATCATTCTGCCCCGTATCTGCATCATCTGACCGCGGGTCTTCGGGTCGGCATTCATCATCATCATGCCCGGACAGCCACCCATCATGCCCGGCCCCATACCCATTCCGCCGCCCATCATCCGTTTGCCGCCCATCATCCGTTTGTCGCCGCCCATCATGCCGCCCTGACCCATCATTCCCCCGCCCATCATTTCCGATTGCGGGGCGCTCGGCGAGGCAGCCGCGGCGGGCGGATTATCTTGCGCGGCCGTGGCAGGCTGTTCCGCGGCAAATGCTGAAGCTCGAAAGCCGCGTGCATAGAGAAGCAGGGCGATAACCGAAATAGCCAGAAGGAGCGTTCTTGCATTTCTCATTGGGGTAGCCTCCATAGAGTTTGCTTCAGTGTTTCAATTGCGCGAGCGCGTTGACGATCTCACGGCTTCCTGAACCAGCGCACGCCAGCGCGCCGCCAGGAAATATTTTTCGAACGCGATCTTCGTCCATTGTGTAGCCGGCGAAGCCGGGAGCGGTGATCACTGCTTGTTTCCGGTCCACTGGAGCCTCCGTTACTGCTCCGTCCCCGGCGCGGCTGCGTCCGGCGCGCCATGATCACGATACACCAGGTAGTAGATGAGTGGCACCACGATCAGGGTGAATGCCGTCGAGGCGAAAATCCCGAATATGAAAGCCCAGGCGAGCCCCGAGAAGATCGGGTCGAGCGTGATCACGGCCGACCCCAGCATCGCGGCCCCGGCGGTGAGCGCGATGGGCCGCAGGCGGATGGTGCCGGCCTCCAGCACCGCCTCTTCCAGGCTTAATCCGCGCGCGCGGCCGTGATGAATGAAGTCAATCAGAATTATCGAGTTGCGTACGACAATTCCGGCCAGCGCGATCATTCCGATCATGGCGGTGGCGGTAAAAAAAGTGGGGTCGGGAAAGCCCGCCACAGGACGGTTGGTCAGTAAGTTTAGCAGAAAGAGGCCGGGCATGATGCCGATCATGGTTAGCGGAATCGCCGCCATGATAATGAGCGGCATCGCGAGCGACTCGGTCTGGGCGACCAGCAGCACGTAGATGAAGAAGAGCGCGGCGCCGAAGGCGAGTCCGAGGTCGCGGAACACCGTGACCGTGATGTTCCATTCGCCCTCGCCGCTCCAATCGATGGTGTAGCCGGCGGGCACGAGGCTCCGCGTGCGCGGCTCGAGCCAGAGCACCTCATTGACCGGGCTGACCCCGGCGGTGTCCGCCATGACCATCGCCACCTCGCGCAGGTCCTTACGGTAGATCGGCTGTTCTTCGACCGAGCGGCGGACTTGGCCCAACTGGCTGAGCGGCACCATGGCGCCGCCGGACCCACGAACCTTTATCGTGGTCAGGCCCTCCAGATTGGAACGTGCCGCCCGCGGCATGCGAAGCTCGATCACCAATGGATCGCGCTCGGTCTCGATGTGAATCGTGCCGGCCGCGTTTCCGCCCAGCATCAGGGCCAGCGTCCGCGCGACGTCCTCGGTGCTGATGCCGTGGAGCGCCGCTTTCTCGCGGTCGAGGATGAACTGCAGGCGGGGCTGCGCGGCAACCGAGAAATCGTCGGTGTCGACGAGGCCGGAGGTGCGATCGAAGACGCGGCGCAGCGCGCGTCCATAACTGATGAGCTGCGCATACGCGGCCTCGGGCGGGCCGTAAATCTCGGCCACGATCGTCTCCAGCACCGGCGGGCCGGGCGGCGCCTCGACGATTTTGAGCTTCGCCCCATGCTTTCGTGCGAGCGCCTCCACCAGGGGCCGGATGCGCAGCGCGATCTGGTGCGAGGACTGAGCGCGCGCGTTCTTGGGTGCGAGATTGATCCGGATGTCAGCCTGCCAGGACGCACGCCGCGCGTAGTAGTGGCGGACCATGCCGTTGAAGTCGAAGGGAGAACTGACGCCGGTATAAGACTCGAAATCGGTGACCTCGGGGACTCTGGCCAAGAGCTGGCCGAAATCCCGGATCACCGCGTCGGTCGATTCCAGCGGCGTACCCTCAGGCATATCGATTACCAGCTGCAATTCGTTCTTGTTGTCGAACGGGAGCATCTTGACCGGAACCAGCCCGGAGACGACAAGAACAATCGACCCCAGCAGCGCCGCGGCCACCCCGAACAGGAAAAGCCCCGCGCGGCGCCGGTCTTCGAGCAGCGGACGAAGAATCCTCGTGTACCAGCGCCGAACCCCAGCCGCATCGTCGCTCTTCGCCGTGCCCGGCGCAGCCGGGTATTCATGGCGCAACAAGTGATACGCGGCCCATGGCGTGATGGTGAAGGCCACCACCAGCGACACCAGCATGGCGAGCGGCACGTTGAACGGCATCGGCCGCATATACGGCCCCATCATCCCGGTCACGAAGAGCATCGGGATGAACGACGCGATGACCGTGAAGGTCGCGAGGATCGTCGGTGGCCTCACTTCGTCCACCGCGATGAGGGTGGCCTCGCGCGGCGGATGGGTGCCGAGCCGGAAATGGCGGTGGATGTTCTCGACGTCGACGATCGGATCGTCAACCAGCAGGCCCAGCGACAGGATCAGCGCGAACAGCGTGACCCGGTTGATCGTATAGCCCGCGATCAGATTACCGGCCAGCGTGACTGCCAACGTGATCGGAACCGCGATCGCAACGATGAACGCTTCGCGCGGCCCCAAGGAAAAGGCAAGCAACACCACGATGATCCCGACCGCGATCAGCAGTTCCCTGACCAGTTCGTTCACCTTCTCGTTGGCGGTCTCTCCGTAGTTCCGCGTAACCAGAACCTGCACGCCGGCAGGGATCGCCACGCCTTTGAGGGCTTCGACCTTGCCGATGAGCCCTTCGGCGACCGCGACCGCGTTGGTCCCGCGCCGCTTGGCGAACGCGATCGTAACGGCGGGATAGAGCCGGCCTCGTTCGCCCACGGAATCGAGCTTCAACTGGCCCGGTTGGCTGAACAGGCGTTCGCGCGCGGGTCCGAATCCTATCGTGGTGTAAGCCTCGGGCTCCGCGGGACCGTCGATGACCCGCGCCACCTCATGCAGGTAAACCGGATGTTCATTGTGGACCGCGACCACCAGATTGGCGGCCTCCGCCGCGCTCGCCAGGAACGGTCCGCTGTCGACGACATACTCTCGATTGCCGCGGGCAAAGGCGCCCGCACGCAGATTGGCGTCGGCGCCGCGAAGCACGCGCGCGAGGTCGAGCGGCGCAAGGCCGTGGCCGGCGAGCCGCTCGGCATCGAGCAGCACGCGAATCTGCCGCGGCCGGCCGCCCACCACCGACGAACGCCCGGTATCAGGCACTTCCTGCATGCGATGCAGGATCTCGTCGGCGACACGGCGCAGGGCGGCGTCACTTTCCGTTTTGCTCCACAGGGTAACGTTGAGAATCGACACGTCGTCGATCCCGATCGGTTTTACGATCCATCCGGTCACGCCTGGCGGAACCGCATCGCGGTTGGATTCGAGCTTGTTGTAAATCTGGACGAGGCTCTTGATGGTGTCATAGCCCACACGGAAGCGCACCGTGACCATCGCCATTCCTGGCCGCGAGACGGAATAGATGTGCTCGACCCCCTCCATTTCCCATAGGCGCTTCTCGAGGCTGATGGTGACCAGATTCTCGACTTCGGCTGCGCTCGCGCCGGGCATTTGCACGATGATGTCGGCGAGCGGCACCGAAATCTGCGGGTCTTCTTCACGCGGCGTAATCAGCAGCGCGAACGCGCCGGCGGCGAGCGCCGCGAGCAGCAGCAGCATCGACAGATTCGAGCCGAGAAACAGATCGACGATTCTCGCGGTGAATCCCAGCTTCTCCGCCGCGCCGCCGTTCATTGGCCCGCCGTTCCGACGCGGTCGAGGATCACCCGGTCGCCCGGCTGGAGTCCTGCCAAGACCTCGGTACGATCCCCAAAGCGGCGTCCCAGCGAGACCATCCGGGTCCGAATTCTTCCTTCGGCATACACGCGCACGGTCTCGAGCTGGCCCACTTGCTCGACTGCGCCGCGCGGCACGGTGAGAACCGCTTCGCGGCCGGCGGTGAAGGTCGCGCGCGCGAACATCCCGGGCCGAAGATGCCGGCCGCTCGGCAGCGCCGCGCGCACGAGGAAGGTCCGGCTCGCCGGGTCCGCAGCGGGCACGATCTCGTTTACCTGCGTGTGATACACGGCGCCGGCCGTGGCGACCGTGACGTCGAGTGGTGTTGCGGTTGCCAGGTTGCGGGCGAGATCCTCCGGCACTTGCAACTCGACCCGCAGCGCGTTTGCATCGTAGAGCCGCACCAGCGGCTGGCCCGGCATTGCCATGTCGCCCGGCTCGGCAAGGCGCTCGACCACCACGCCGTCGGCCGGCGCGCGGACGGTGGTATACGCCAATCCCGCGCGCGCCGCCGCGACCGCCGCCCGTGCCTGCGCAACTCTTCCCGCGGCGCCTCGATAGGCGGCCTCGGCGGCGTCTCGTTCGCTCGCGGTCACCGAGCCGCGCACGAAGAGCGCCGAGAAGCGCCTCTCGTCCGCTGTCGCCCGGCTCAGTTCCCCTTGCGCCGCGGCCGACTGGCCCTGCGCCTGGGCAACCTGGGCTTTCAATTCGGAGGCGTCGAGCGCGACGATTACCTGGCCGCGTTTGACGCGGTCACCTGCCCTCACCTCGACCTTGAGCACGCGGGCCGCGATCCGGCTTGCGGCTTCCACCGCCACTCGCGACTGAATCGAGCCAATCACCTCATGCCGGACGGGAATCGTCTCGCTAAGCACTACTCCGAGCGGGCGGTTGGGAACCTGAGCGCGCCTTTCGCCGAGCAGTCCCGGCTCGATCCTGCCGCCCCGGATAATCCGCAGCGCGATCCAGAGCAGCACGAGGCCCAGCGCGGCCGCAATCCAGCCCAGCCGCCGGACGCGCACATGGCGCGATGCTGTCGAGGAATCCGCCATACCCTCAGGGCCCCGATGCGGGCTGGGGCGCCACACCGGTTGCCAGATTCAACGCCGCGCCGTCAACCGCCACGCTGACCTGGGCGGCAACCAGGCGCATATCGGTTTCCTCGCGGGCCGTTTGCGCATCCAACACCGCAACGTTGGTGGCAAGCCCCGCACCGTAGCGGTCCTCCAATATCTGGAGCGCACGCTCGGCGTAGGCGATGTCACGCCGTGCTACCTCGAGGCCGCGCTGGGCGGCGACCAGGGTGCGATACGCGATCTCAACCTCGAGCGCCACTGAACGGCGAAGATCACGGGCCAGCACGCGGGCGCGCGCGAGCTCGGCGCGGGCCGCGTCGACCTTTGATTGCGTGGCCAGTCCGTTGAACAGATTGAGGCGGCTCGTCATCAGCAGGGCCCCGTTGTTCCCGGCGCGGACCAGCCGCTCGGAATCATTCTCATAGACGCCCGCTATCTCGACCGTGGGCAAATAATCGGCGCGCGCGATAGCGACCGCCTGCTGGGCCTGCCTGACCCGAGAATCGGCAACCTTGATTTCAGGCCGGTCGGCAACCGCCCGCGCCTTCAGGGGGTCCAGTGGCCCTGGCGACCGGCCCGGACTTTCCAGTTCCGCGGGCTGTGCCAGCGGTGCGAGCCTCTGATCTTCGTCACCGAGCGTGTGCGCGAGACTTGCCCATGCGATATTCAGCCGGCTTTCATCCTGGATTCGCTCCTGCTCGAGGGTGCCGGCCAGCACATTGGTTCGGAGCACATCGGAGTTGACGGCCATTCCGTGCCTGAACAGATCTTTCGTCTGCTTGAGATGGGCGCGCGCGGCCGCCAAGGCGCGATCCACCACCGTCATCCGCTGCTCGGCAAGCACCGCCGTGTAGTACGCCTCGATCACCGCAAATTCCACCCGTTGCCGGGTTTGGATTGCCTGCCAGCGCTCGGCGTCAGCGGCAAAGCCGGCCGCACGATAGGCGGCGATCAATCGGCCGCCAGCGAACAGCGGAAAGGAAAGCCGCACCTGACTCTGAAAATTCGCAAGGAACCCCGGATGGTTGAGCTGGTTGAGCGCGAAATTGGCCTGGTTGAAGTCCTGTTGCAGGAGCAGGTCGGAGAAAACCTGAACCGGGTTGTCGGTGTAAGAGACATTCTCGCCCGCGTCGAGCCGTGGAATCATCAAGCCGCGCGCGACGCCGACTTCGGCCTGCACCGCGTGGGTTTTGAATGATGCGGCTTGGAGCGTGCGGTTATCACGCAGTGCGATGGCGATCGCGTCGGCGAGAGCGATGCGCCTGGGAGGCGCCGCCACATCGCCCGCGCTCGCGGCGGCCGAGAAAAACACCACCAGGATCAACGGTATCGCCGGCCGCAGCATCGCTTGAACACTCAAGACGCCGCGCCGGCCGGGCGGGTGGAAGCGGGACGCCCGGCGTCACCGCCGACGCCAAACTTGCGGAGGATATCTTCCATCAGGCACCAGCGCGTAAGCGCGGATTGGAAAAGATTCACTCCTACGAACAGCGTGAGCCACAGCCATTGGCGGCTGTGGAAGTAGCTGAGCGTTACGCTAAGAATGACCAACGTGCCTGCGATCAGGCGGATCCAACGTTCGAGCGACATTGCAGGATACCTCCATGCCGGGGCAGCGGACGTCTTTCCACAGCTTCTTTCGATTTCTTCTCCGGACGTTTCAAGCCTCGCCGGTTTGAGCCGACCGATCACCGCGCGATGCCCGCGGCTTTGCGCTTGAATGCGCCGGGTCGGTATTCTATAATTCAATTGAATACCATAATAAATGCGATCGGCGATGTCAAATTGCAACCCGGGGCTGGCGATGTTCGAGCAGTTCGCGGAAGTGGCCAAGGCCGCGGGACATCCCCACAGGCTCCTGCTCTTGCAACTGCTGGGCCAGGCTGAAACTGCGGTGGAAGCCCTCGCGGAGCGTGCCGGAATGACGATCGCAAACACTTCGCAACACTTGCAGCGCCTGCGGCGCGCCGGCTTGGTGGCGACCCGAAAACAGGGCCAACATGCGCTCTACAGGCTGGCCGACAGCGCGGTGTTGGACCTGCTTGCGGCCTTGCGGGCGCTGGCCGAGCGCAACCTCGCTGAGGCGCAACAGCTTATCCAGAGCTATTTCCGTGAACGGGACCGCCTTGAGCCTTTGTCGCGCAAGGAATTGTTGCGCCGCATACGCGACAAGCAGGTGACGGTGCTCGATGTGCGTTCGCCCGACGAGTTTGTGGCCGGCCATCTTCCCGGCGCCGTCAACATCCCGCTAAATGCGCTGCGCCGGCGTCTGAAGGAATTGCCGCCCTCGGAGCAGATCGTGGCGTACTGTCGTGGGCCCTACTGCGTGCTTTCATACGAAGCTGTCGCTCAGCTTCGCAAACACGGCTATGAAGCGTGGCGTCTGGAGGACGGATACCCGGAATGGAAGGCTGCCGGCCTGCCGATTCAAGCTTGGCCCTGACTAAGTCCAACTGAATTGTCGTAACAGCCTCCCCGCTTGCCAGTGGCGCGGGACTTCGGCGATGAACGTGCCTCCAGGGGAGACACCTGTTGTCGCCCGCGGCTACAGGACTCGGCATCGGGGAAGAACGCCGGATGCGGCTGCGAGCTCTCGCGCGTGACTAAACGCTAGCGGCCGGGTTTGTCGCCTGGCCCACTCCCGCCAACGGACGGCACGAAAGGAATGATCCCCGGTAAATCGTTCCTTCAACGATGGGCGAGTTACAAGGCGCAGGGCAATTTTTACCTTAGCGCACCCGCCAGCGGCCCGGATCGCCAGCTAGAACCTGACATTTGGCCTGCGCGCCGGCGGCACCGCGATTGCTTGTAACTTGCGCGAGTTTCGCGCGAGAAAAATCCTCAGCGCAGGTGCAACATCGTGGACACGCCGCCGCCGGGAAGCCGAATCTTCAGGATATTTGTGATTGCGTTGCTCTCGAGCGCGCCTGTGCTGGTTGCTACTGCGCGCATCGCCGCTTGCGCCCCGGCATCACACTTCATCACGCTTGCCGCCGGCGCGCCGCTTCCCACCGATGCTCGATGCTCGAGCATGATCCTGGCAACGCCGGAAACGATTCCGGGCAACATTCCCTTTAACCACACGATGCCCACTGCCGCGCAACTCGCGTTGTTTCACCAGCATCCCGTGTTCACCGGGCCGCCCGCCTGGGATTTCGCCCGCGTCGACGGCGGTTACACCGGCTCGACCGACATGATCCTGCGCTGGGCGGCGTGCAAATGGGGCATCGACGAAAATGTGGCGCGCGCGCAGGCGTGGACCGAGAGCAAGTGGATACAGGGCGGGCCCCGTCCTGGCCAGGGCATGGGTGACAAACGCTTCACACTCGCCCAGTGCGTGCAGGGCGGCTTCACCGCGTTGTGGAACTATGATTGTCCGAACTGTTGCTGGACGTCATGGGGCATCCTCCAGACCAAGGTCTATTACGAATGGGGGACCTGGCCCATGATCAAGGATTCCACAGCTTTCAACGCCGACTACCGTTATGCCGATCAGCGCGCATGCATGAACGGCGATTACGGGAGCTACTTCGCCAGCCGCGCCAAGCAGCCCAACAGCTACGCGGCCGATATCGCGTCGGGCGATCTCGAGCGGATTTTGTGGGGCTGCATCGGGATGCACTATTCGGGCTCGTGGTACGACAATCACGCCCTCGGCTATATCAGCGAGGTCAAGCGGTATCTGGCCCGCAAGCCCTGGCTGAGGCAGTAAGGCCCGCGCGCGATTTGCCTCCCGCCTTGGAGCGCGCGCCGCGCCGCCTCCTCGTGCAGCGGCAGGGCGTTCAGCGCCGCGTGAGCTTGTCCACCGCGTCGCGCTCCTCCGCGCTCAACTTCCATGCTCCCGCCTTGACGTTCTCGCTCACCTGTTCGGGGCTGGTCGCGCCGCAGATGACACTCGAGTTCTGCGGCTCCGACACCAGCCATCCGACCGCGAGCTCGAGCAACGTGTGGCCGCGCTCACGCGCTAAATGCTCGAACTTCTCCAGCAAGTCGAAGTTCGGCGCGGTCAGCGTCCGCGCCGCAATCCGCTCCATCAGCGCCATCCTGGTGCCTTTGGGCGGTTGCGCGCCGCGCCGGTACTTGCCGGTCAGGAAGCCGCTCGCCAGCGGAAAGAACGGCAGGATGCCGACGCCGAAATGGCGGCAGGCGGGAATCAGTTCGCGCTCGATCTGGCGCTCGAGCAAATTGTATTCGTTTTGCGCCGAAATGTAGGCCGCAATGCCGCGCGCGCGCGAGATCCCGAGCGCTTCGGCCAGTTGCCAGGCGGCGAAGTTGCTGCACCCGAGGTAACGGACCTTGCCCGCATGGACCAGATCGGTGAGCGCCTCGAGCGTCTCCTCCTGCGGCGTCTCGGGATCGGGCGTGTGAAGCTGGTAGAGGTCGATGTAATCCGTGTTCAGGCGCCGCAGGCTGTCCTCGGCGGCGGCCATTATGTAGCGGCGTGACGCTCCATGCAGGTGGCCTCCGTCGCCCATCAACATCCCGAATTTGCTCGCCACGATGACCTCGCGGCGGCGCTTGCCGAGCGCTTTGCCCAGCATTTCTTCCGAGCCGCCGCGGTTGCCATAGATGTCGGCGGTGTCGAACAGCGTGACGCCCTCGTCAAGCGCGCGCTGCACGACGGCCCTGGTCTGTTCGGCGTCGCACTTGAGTCCGAAATTGTTGCAGCCCAGCCCCACGGCCGAAACCTTGAGCCCGGATTTTCCGAGGTTGCGATATTCCACCGCCGCTCTCCTTGGTTCGCCGCTATTTATCGAAGACCGCCAGCGGCAGCTTAAGCCGCCTCCCACGCTGCCACGGTATCACTTAATCGCCAAATTCCAAGGTTCCCCGCCTTGGCCCCCGCTGGCGGCGGGACGCAAGCCAGCTCCATGCCGCCGAATCGGACTGCCGGTTCGCGATAAATGTGATAGAGCACTCGCCTTTAGCAGGGTACGGAAAAACTCGGTCAGTAAGTAGGTTTTCTACTGAGATTTAGTTGTCGTGGTTCAGGCGCAGGTACCAGGCGGGGCCGCAAGGGCGTTTACGGCGCCAGTGGGGAGCATCA
>JAKAVN010000087.1 GCA_021827495.1 Deltaproteobacteria bacterium
GGAATCGGCGCCCAGATCCTGCGCGACCTCGGCGTCGGCGAGGCGCGGCTGCTGACCAACAATCCGCACAAGATCGAGAGCCTGCAAAGGTACGGCGTGCGGGTTAGCCGCGTACCGCTCGAAGTCCCGCCGCACGTGGGCAATATCGATTACTTGCGCACCAAGAAGGAGAAGCTCGGCCATCTCTTCTCCAAGCTCAAGGTCATCACGTAGGCCCGCGCTGAGGCCGCTTAAGCGGAGCCCGCGTGCAGGCGTGACTGTCGAACGGCCGGTGGTTTGAAGGCCAGGGGACTCAGACATCTGGGGCGAGAGCTCGCGCTCAAGGCCCTTTACCAGATGGACATCCGCGGCGCCGCCTCGCCCGAGGACCTCGCGCTGCTGTTCGAGAGCTTCCACGCCGACGACCGCGCGCGCAAATTCGCAGCCGAACTGGTCGAGGGCGTGGAGCGCGAAGGTACGGTGCTCGACAAGCATCTGGCGGGTGCGCTGGAGCATTGGAAGATCGCGCGGCTCTCGCGGGTCGACCACAATATCCTGCGCATCGGGCTGTACGAGCTGCTGTGGATGGATGAAATTCCGGCGCGGGTCACGATCGACGAGGCGATCGAGCTGGCCAAGGCGTATGGCGACCAGGACTCGGGGCGCTTCGTCAACGGCGTGTTGGACGAGCTCGCAGGGCGGCTAGAACTCAAGCAAAAGGGTGAGGAGCGTGGCGTTGGCGAGCGCGGCTTTGTCAAAGAGAGCTAGGTTGTGGTTCGCGGCGATGCTGGGCGCGCTGCGGGCGGCGGGTTGCGGCTACCATTTCGCCGCTTCCGGCAGCGGCTTGCCGCAGAACGCCAAGACGATCTACGTCGCCCGCTTCAGCAACACCTCGCGCTTCACCGGCGTCTCCGAGGCCGACAGCTACCAGCAATTCATGGTGGTGCGCGCCCAGCTTCAGGACCGCCACACCAACAAGGTGCTGTGGGCCAACGTGCTCAGCAGCATCGACCCGTTCCCGGTGGTCTCCCCGACCGTCATCACGACGTCGCCCGAATTTCTGCAGCAGAACCTGCGCTCGCAGGACATCGCCAACCTGCCCAACATCCAGGTGGCGCAAACTCAGCAGGCCTTCTCGGGCAGCCAGATGATGACGCGGATGGCGCAGGATATTTACTCCGCGATCCCAGAGGGCTTCTAGCCGCGCGCGCCGCGCCCGATGCCGTCCGCGCGGGGCGAGGGAAAGCAATGGCGGTCGAGACGGCGCTTTCCATTGTGCGCGCGGGCGAGCGGGCCACGCTCGCGCCGGCGATCGTAATCAGCGGTCCCCACGCCTTTTTGCGCGAGTACGTTTTCGACACCGTGCGGCGCCGGCTGCTGCGGCAGGGGATGAAGTATCGCGCCTTCCAGGTGGGTGGCGCGGAGGGCTTCGATGCGGTGCTGGCGGAGTTGCGCGAAGCCGACCTGTTTGCGCCGGTGCGGGCCGTCGGCTGCCGTGTGCTGCGCTCGCATCGCGGCGGCGCGGATCAGAGCGACGACGACGACGGCGCGCCGGCCGGCGGCTCACGCTCGGGCGCCGGCGGCGGTGAAGCGGCGCTCGCCGATGCGCTTGCGGCGCTGCGTGGTCCGGGGGCGCTGATCGTGATCTACGAGCGCGATTCGGCGCCGGCCAGAATCCGCCGTGTGGTGGAGCAGGGCGGGCTTGCGATCAACTGCCCGCGTCCGTACGACAACCAGCTCACGCAATTCGCCGAGGCGTTCGCCCGCGCCGAAGACCTGCGCCTGGGGCCCGGCGTCGCGGAACTGCTGGTCGCGCGCCATGCCGGCGATCTCACCGCGATCGTCAACGCGCTCGCCAAGGCCGCGATCCATCGCGAGCCCGGGGCCACGCTAGGCCCCGCTGACCTCAGCGAACCAACCGCCGCCAAGATACCCGACCTGTTCGATCTGGCCGAGGCGGTCTCGAACGGGCGTGCGGCGGTGGCGCTCGCGGTGCTGGGGCGCGCGATCGCCGCGGGCCGCGATCCGTTCGAGTTGCTGGCGGTCGAGATCGCCCCGGTGATGCGGCGGATGATGCTGGCGGCGTCGATGGCGGCCGAGAAGCGGAGCGCGCCGCAAATTGCCGCGGCGCTCGGGATGTCGCCGTCAAGCCCGCTCGCCATGCGCGCGATCGAGGGCGCGCGGCGCTTCGGGATGGCGCGGCTTGCGCAGGCCTATCGCGGGGTTTCGGAGCTGGACGCCGATTTCAAAAACGGACGCATCAGGGAGCGCGAAGAGGCGCTAGCCGGGATGCTGCTCGAGCTGATGTCGCCGCAGGCACGCCCCTGAGCCGCAGGCCCGATCCGCCGGCCGCTGAAACTCCCGACAGCAAGGACGATTCGCAGGCCCGTCGGGGGCCCGGTCAGGATTTGGCGGCGGCGCCGTGCTTTTGATGGTACGCGCGGGAGAGCCGTGCGACCTTGCGCGCCACAGTGTTGCGATGGAGCGTGCCTTTGCCGGCGGCCTTGTAGAGCACGCGGGTCGCCTGGCGAAGCTCCTGCTCCGCGCCATTCGCGTCGTTGCCCTCGATCGCCTTGACGGCCTGTTTGACCGCGCTGTGCACGCGGGTCTTGATCGCACGATTGCGGTCGCGCCTTTTCAAGCTTTGGCGATGGCGCTTCTCCGCTGACGGGTGAACTGGAATATGCGGCATAACCACTCTTAGCTAACAGTGCCGGCGCGCCGGGTCAATACGTTGCCAATTCACGTTGCGCCGTTGGACAGTCTTTGCGGTCCGCCGAGGCCGCCTCTTCCAGCGACGGTCAGCGGCTTTCGTCGTCGTTCAGCCGCCGCTTGGCCTCCTGCCAGAGGCCCTCGAGCTGCCGCGGGTCGAGCCTCTTAAGGTCGAGCTTGCGCCCGGCGGCGACTCGCTCAACTTCTTTGAAGCGTTCGATGAACTTGTCGCAGGCGCTTCTCAGCGTCGTCTCCGCATCATGGTCCACAAAACGCGGCGCGTTGGCCAGCGCGAGCAGCGCATCGCCCATTTCCTCGGCGGCTTGGCCGCGATCGCCGCGCGCTAGCGCCGCGCGCGCCTCGCCGATCTCTTCGCCGACCTTGTCGAGCACTGCGGAGGCCTCCGGCCAGTCCATCCCGACGCCCCGCGCGCGTTCGCCAAGCTTCTGCGCCCGCGTGAGCGCCGGTAGCGCGCGCGCCACGCCGTCGAGCGCCGAGGTCGCGCCGGCCGCGGCGCGCTCCTGTTGCTTGAGCCTGTCCCAGTTCTGAACGACTTCGACCGAGCTTTCAGCCGCGGCGCCGGCGTAGACGTGGGGATGGCGCCGCACGAGTTTCTCGCGCGCCCGCCGCAGCATCGCCGCGACGTTGAGGCTGCGCCGCTCTTCGGCGATATTCGCCGCGAACAGTACCTGCACCAGCAGGTCGCCGAGTTCGTCGTCGATTTCGCGATCGCCGCCGTGTTCTATCGCATCGGCGGCTTCGTAGGCTTCTTCCAGCAGATGGCGCGAAGATGCCGCGAGCGTTTGCTCGCGGTCCCACGGGCATCGCTGCCGCAACTCGCGGACCACTTCGAGCAAAGCAAGGAATTCTTCCGCCGCACCGTGCGCCGCTGTTTCCATGGCTGCAATTCACCGCTTCCTAAGGCGTGATCAGCGGCTGGATTACCTTTTCCATCAGAAACGCCGATAAATCCCGGATCGCGTCGGCCGTGATCTCATGGCCGCCGTCGTATTCGCGATAAGTCAGCGGGAGCTTGAAATTGCGCAAACGTTCGATCGACTGGCGCGCCTTGGTTATCTCGATCATGTCGTCGGCGCGCCCGTGCTGCACCAGCGTGGGCAGTTGCGCGAGCCCGCCGCGACTGCCGGCGTACTCGGCAAGCTCCTCGGGAAACCAGGTCGAGAGCGCGGCCAGCGCGGCGAAGCGCTCGGGATGGCGAACCGCCAGATTGTAGGCCATCACGCCGCCCTGGCTGAAGCCCATCACGATCAGCTTGCGCCGATCGACCGGGTAGCGCTCGATCGCGGCGTCCACGAAGTGCATCAGGCGATCGGCCGCCCGCCCCATCGCTGCCATGTCCGGCGGCGCGCCCATCCGCAACTCGTACCATCCGTAGCCATTGACCGCGCCGATCTCGACTTCAACCGGGCCTTGTGGACACAGCATCAGGCACCGCCCGCGCGCGATGTACGGCGCCAAGCCCATCAGGTCGAGCGCGTTGGAACCCCATCCGTGCATCGCGAGGATGGTCGGATGCGGTCCGTCGCCCGCCGGCTCGAAAGCGGCGTGAACCAGGTCCATGCGCCAGAAAACCTCCTCGATTGGAGTCAAGCCATCATAGACCGCCGCCGCCGGCGTCCGCCAGTTGCGCGCGGCGAGCCTGTTCATACGGCGCGCCCATTCGGTAATGCGCTTACTTCAGATGAACGGCGGCGGCGGTTATGTTAGCTCTGCCTTGCCACGGCCATCTGGCCGCGAGCCGGGAACTAATGATGCGGGATGTGGAAGATCCAGTGGTGAAGCGCAGTTCCGTCGCGCGCGACAGCGCCGGCGTCGCGCCGCGGGCCGCCGCGCGCGCGCGCGCGCGGCGCGTCATGCCGATCTGGGTGATCGCATCGCTGACGCTTTTGACCCATGTGAGCGTATGTGCGGCGGCGGACGTGCCGGCGGCGCTGGCGCAAACCGGCAAGCTGCCCGGACTGGTCTCGGGGCTGCTGCTGCTCGCGCTGCTTGGCTACTCGGTCTATGTTTACAGCGCTCCGCTGCTGAAGGATCGCGACCGCTCGCTCTGGTGGGCGCTCGCGATCCTGTCCGCAGTCGCGATCGTCAAGCTTGCGCTGCTGCCGTGGTTCGCCGGCTACAAGAACGACATCTCCAGCTACGAATCGTGGGCGCTCCAGATGGCCGCCGGGGGCCCCGCAGGCATCTATCACACCGGCTACTTCCTCGATTATCCGCCCGGCTACCTCTATGCGCTGTGGCTGGCGGGAATTATCGCGCGGGCGGCCGGTGTGGGGGGCTCCGCGCTCAGGATGATCGTCGAGGCCCCGGTGCTGGTGGCCGATTTCGTACTCGCCTTGCTGGTTTTTATTTTCATGCGGCGCACCGCGCCGGCCCGGCGGGCGGCGGCCTACGCCGCGATGCTGCTGGTGGCGCTCAACCCGGCGCTCGGCTTCGACACCGTCGTTTGGGGCCAGAGCGACTCGGTGCTCACGGTGGCGATCATGCTGAGCGTGGCGCTGGCGCTCGACGGCGAGTTCGAGCTGGCCTGGGGGCTGGCCGCGCTGAGCGTGCTGGTGAAGCCGCAGGCGCTGATGTACGTGCCGGTGCTCGGATGGTGGACGCTGCTGAGAGCGCCCTACGCGCAATGGTGGCGCGCGGCGCTGGCCGCCGCGGTGGTGGCTGTGGTGGGAGTGCTTCCGTTTCAGTTCGGCCATCCCTGGTATTGGATTCTGGAGTTGTACCACTCGACCGCGGCCTATTATCACGAGACCTCGGTCAACGCGTTCAACCTGATGGCGCTGGTTGGCGGGCTGCGCAAGCCGGACGCGGATACGGTCGCGGGCGTGTCATGGTTCAGCCTTGGGATGGGGCTGCTGGCGCCATTGTACGCGTTCGTGGGATGGTGCCTGTGGCGCGAGCGTTCGCCGCGTGGACTGATGTTCGCGACTTTCGCCGCGCTGTTTGGATTCTTCATGCTCGCGCCGCGCATGCACGAGCGCTACCTGTATGCGGGACTGGTGTTCGCCGCGCCGCTGGCGGTGGAGAGCGCGGAGATGGCGGCCGTGTTTGCAATCATCACGGCGACCTGCTTGTTCAACCTCGCCTACGTGCTGCACACGCTCGACACCACGGTGTTTCTTAATTCGCGCGACGGGTTCGCGATGGCCGCGGCGGCGATGAACGTCGTGGCGCTCGCGCTGGCCGCGGACTGCGGCCTCGGCCTGGCCGGGGGCGCGGGCCCGGTGTGGCGAAAGCTTGTGGCGCTCGCCGGCGGACTGCATGCCAGCGCTCCGATCTTCCGCGCGCGCAAGGCCGCCGCTTCAACCGAGCGCGTGCCGCAGCCGCTGGCGGTGATTGCGTGGTTGCGCACCGACACGATCGTGCTGGCGGCGCTGGTCGCCGCTGCCGCCGCGACCCGGCTGTGGCATCTCGGCCATCCGGCGGAGATCGTCTTCGACGAGGTCCACTTCGTGGCGCAGGCGCGCCATTACATCCGCGGCGAGCCGTTCCTCGACCCGCATCCGCCGCTGGCCAAGCTGGTGATCGCGGCCGGCATCCTGATCTTCGGCGACCATCCGTGGAGCTGGCGTATCGGCAACGCGCTCCTCGGGATCCTGCTGGTCGCCCTGACCTACATGCTGGGGCGGCGGATGTTCGCCTCACGCCTGGCGGGAGCGCTGGCGGCCTCGTTCATCATCGGAGATGGGATGTACCTGGTCGACTCGCGCATCGCGGTGATCGATATCGTCTATCTCACGCTGGCCGCGTGGTCATACCTGCTGCTGTTCCGTTTCGCCGAGAGCACCCGGCAGCGCGACCGCCGCCGTACGCTGGCCGCGATGGGCGTGACGCTGGGGCTTTGCCTCGGCTCGAAGCTGTATGTTCCGGCGGTGACCTTCCTTTTGTGCGCGGGCTTCATGGTCTACTTCATCCTGGGCGCCGAGCGCGCGGCGGTCGCGGCGGCGCGCTACTGGCGCGTGGCCGGCGCGCTGGTGATGGTCGGATCGCTGAGCGCGATGTTTTACCTCGCCGTCTTCATGCCGCATTTCGTGTTGGGATGGTGGAGCGGGATCGCGGACCTGTTCCACTACTACGGCGACGTGATCTGGTACGAACGGAGCGTCGCCGCCGCGACCCATCCGTACGCCTCGCCGTGGTGGAGTTGGCCGCTGATGCTGCGGCCGATCGCGTATTGGCAGAACTTTCCTCCGCAGGGCAAGATCGCGACCATCTGGGGCGGCGGAAATCCGCTTTTGTGGTGGGGCGCGCTCAGCGCGATCACGATCACCGCCGTGCGGGCGTTCGAGCGGCCCAATCCGGCGCGGGCGTTTTTGCTCTTCGGCTACCTGGGCTACCTCGTGATCTGGATGCCGGTTGGGCGGACACTGTTCCTGTATCACTACATGCCGTCGATCTACATGGGCTATTTGGCGCTGGCTGCGATTGTCGCCGATGCGTGGCGGGGCGAGGCCGAGATGTGGGAATGCGCCACGCTGCTCCTGACGATGGTGCCGGTGTGCGTGCTGGGGCTGGGTTTTTGGGCGGGGCTATTTCCGGGCGTGGCGCTGGCGCTGTTTGCGCTTTACCTGGTTGCCGCCGAAATCGTTCCGGATATTTTCCCCGACGTCGAGCCTGCACGCTGGGCGCTGCGGCTGGTAGCGGCCGCGTTCCTGGCCACGGCGGCGGTGCTGCTGGTTTATTACTTCCCGATTTGGACCGGGATTTCGATCGACCGCGCGGGCTACTACGCGCGGATGTGGTTGCGCGGGCCGGGGCTGCGCAACTGGATATGAGGATGCGCGCGTGAAGGCCGCCTTACGTGTCGCCGCATGGGTTGCGATCGCGATTGCCGCCACGTTGGCCGCGATCGTGATGGTCGATGGTACGGTAGCCAGCGCGCCTACCAGCAGCGCTGGTGTTGCGAGCGTGGCCGGCGCGTCGCCCACGGCCGCCAGCGTTATCGCCAGCCGTGCCGGCGGGCGCAATCTGCTTTCCAACGGCGGTTTCAGCCACGGCTCCGGCAATTCGCCCGACGACTGGCGCACCAGCGGATGGAAGGAGGCGCCAACCGTCACGAGCTATGATTGGCTGCACTCGGCCGGCAGCGAGCCGGAGTTGATCGTCAACAACCTTCAGCCCAACGACGCGCGCTGGCTCCAGACGCTGACCCTCGAGCCGGGATGGTACTACATCGGTGCCGAGGCGCGCACCGAGCAGGTCCCGTTTGACGCGGCCGGGGCGAGCGTGAGCCTCGACGAGGACAGCATCAATTCATCCGATCTCCGCGGCAGCGCCGATTGGCAGAGGCTCGGCTTCTATCTGAAGGTCGGTCCATACGGCGCGGACGTGGACGTCGCGCTGAGGCTCGGCGGGTTCAGCAGCCTCAACACGGGCTGTGCGTTCTTCCGCAAGGCGAGCGTGGTGAAAGTCGGCCGGCTGCCTGCGGGCGCGTCGCCCGTATTCGACCTGAGCGCGATCCGCAGGAGCCTCGCGGCGCCGCCGGTGGGCAAGCCGTGGACGCTGGCGGCGGTGTTTGTGCTGCTGCTGATCCTGGAGATCGCAGGATGGAAGATTTATGGCGCGGATGAGCCGGCGCCGGCGCCGGCTCATCCGCGCCTGCCCCGCGCCGAGCGCCGCCGCCGCTCCGGCGGCGGCGCTCGGCGCGGGGCGCGGCAAAGCTGAACCGCCGCACGGGTCAGGGCGGGCCGCCAGCGGCGGCCCGCCCTGACCCGTGCGGTGCTGGATGCGCGCGCTGGCGCGGTTCGCGGCGGCCGTCAGCCTTGTTGCGGCAGCAGCGCGGCGCGCGTCAGCTCGCGCCGCTCGCTGCGGTCCAGCGCCTCGGCCGCTTTGGAGAGCGGAAACGTCGCGTCGCACATCTCGCGGTATGGGAAGCGATCAATATGCTTCGCGAGGAAGTCGAGCGACTTCTTCAGATAGTTCGGCGGATACATCGTCACGCCGATAATCTCCAGCGCCTTGAACGTCACCCGCGACGGCGCGATCGGCGCGGTCAGCGCCGGCGAGATGTTGCCGATTTCGATCACCCGCCCGCCGATCGAGGCGAGTTCGAGCGCGTCGATGAAGGCCTCGGGCACGCCGGCGACTTCGATCACAACGTCCGGCCCGCCGCCGATAAGCTCGCGCACCCGCCTCCGGCGCGCGTCGGCGCTTGAAAACCTGCGCAGATCGATCGTCGCGTCGGCGCCGAACTTCAGCGCCTCGTCGAGCCGATGCTCGACGCCGTCGATCGCGATTACGTAGGCGCCGCGCGCCTTCGCGATCGCCATCGCGTGCAGCCCCAGTCCGCCCGCGCCCAGCACCACCAGGCTCTCGCCATAGCGCACGGACGCCTTGTCCAGGCCCCAGTAGACCTGCGACATCGCGCAGTTGGCCGACGCCGCGATTAGGTCGGGCACGTTGTCGGGGATGCGGTAGAAGTTCTGGTTGGCGCGCACGATGTAGTGGGTGGCGAAGGTCGCGGTGAAGTGCGGCGCCTCGCTCGGATGGCGCACGCCGAAGGCCTTGTTGGTGCACGCGGCCTGGTTGCCCTTCACGCAATTCGAGCAGCGGTTGCATACCGAGTAGTAAACCGGCGCGATCCGGTCGCCGGCCTTGACCGGCACCCCAGCCCAGTCGGTCTTTACGCCGTCGCCCAAGGCGTGGATGCGCCCGGCCATCTCATGGCCCGGCATGACTCCGTGCCGGCCGCCGAACTCGCCCTTCCACATATGGACCTCGGAGCCGCATACGTTGGTCTGGGTGACCTCGGCGATAAGGCCGCCGGCGGGCGGGCCGGGGACTTCGTGTTCGAAGAATTCGATCTTATGCTCGCCGGGGATAAAGGCGATTTTTCCTTTCATTTCGACAGCTCCTCGATGGATCTGGTTGACTCCGGTTGACGGACTTTCGCTGGTGAGCGCAGCGCGCCGATTAGAGCGCGCGCGGCTTGATGGCTTGGGTTTCATCCGCCCGGCGCGCAATGTCAAGGGCGAAGAGGCGGGGAGCCTTAGCGGAGTTGCCGCCGGCGGCACGGAAACCTGGCGCATCGCGGCGCAAGCGAATGCGCCAACGACCAGGCAACCGATCGCGATCGTGCAAACCCGGCTGCGCCACTGCCATTTGGCCGGTTCACGCGTCTAGCTGGCCGGCGTGGCGAAGCTCGGCCGATGGATCGCGGCGGCCTCCTGCGCGATTTGCTTGAGCAGGCGCGCCTCGGCCTTGCCGCGCGAGACGCACCGCACGTCGCGCGGCGGATGAAGTGGAACGTAAAGCGGCGCGCTGAAGGTCGCCTGCACGCTGACGGTGCTCGCCTCGTGGCCCTTGGGCTTGACCCTGAAATAGTAGACCGCGGTTGCCGCCTGGTCCGGTTCGGCGGCGTACTTGCCGATGATCCCGTTGAGCTTGCCGCAGTCGGCGTCCTTGAGCGTGAAGCGGTTGGTTTCGGTCTCGATTATGCCTTGGTTGGGGTCGTCGGCATTGACGCGCAGGCTGTTCTTCCTGATCACGTTGTGCACAGCGTCCCATACGAGGTCATAGGGCTGCTCGAGCCTCAGCTCGTCCCTGGCGGGGGCGGGAGGCTTTTGTATCGGCGGATAGTAACATCCGGCCGCCAGGGAGGCCGTGGCAAGCGCCATGACGGCCCATCGTCGTGCAAGCGCCAGCGTTGGGGTCGCGCGGTTCATACCGGTTCGGTCATCGCTCTGGCCACCCGGGCCAATTACCCGGATGCAACGTTCCATTTCAACGGAGGAGCGGGCGCGGTGCAACGGCTTTAGCGGAGCGCGAATTAATCGCTCCCCCGCGATGTGCCGATGTGGTAGGCTCACGGCCGGGCGGGCGGCCACGACGAGCCGCGCCCGAGGACACTACGATGTCGGGTCATTCCAAGTGGAGTTCGATTAAGCATAAGAAGGCTGCGCGCGACGCCAAGCGCGGCAAGCTCTTCACCAAGCTTATCAAGGAAATCACCATCGCGGCGCGCCTGGGCGGCGGCGACCTCAATGCCAACCCGCGCCTGCGCACCGCGGTCACCACGGCGCGCACGCAATCGATGCCCAACGACAACATCGATCGCGCAATCAAGAAGGGCACGGGCGAGCTTGGCGGCGGCCAGCTCGAGGAAGTGGTTTACGAGGGTTATGGGCCGGGCGGTGTCGCGATCATCGCCGACGTGCTGACCGACAACCGCAACCGCGTGGTCGCCGAGCTGCGCTTCATCCTCTCGCGCCACGGCGGCAACCTCGGCGAATCGAATTGCGTCGGCTGGATGTTCAAGAAGCGCGGCGTGATTACGATTGAAAAAAGCGCGATTGACGAGGACCGCCTGCTGGAGCTCGCGCTGGAAGCCGGCGCCGACGACGTGGTCGCCGACAGTGAGACTTTCCAGGTAATGACCGCCCCCGACTCATTCAGTGCCGTGCGCGACGCGCTGGAGACGGCCAGGATTCCGCTGGCCAGCGCCGAGGTCGTCAAAATTCCCGAGAACACCGTGCGGGTCTCCGGCCATACCGCCGAACGGGTGCTCAAGCTGATGGAGGAGCTCGAGGATCACGAGGAGGTCCAGAGCGTCGCCGCCAACTTCGACATCAGCGACGAGGAGCTGGCGCAGTTCTCGGCGGCCTAGATTGTCCGCCTCGCGGGCAAGCCGCTCGCACGAGGAGGTGGTGGTGATGCGGATGACAGGGCGGGTGCCAGGGCGGGTGCTAGGGGTTGACCCGGGCAACGTAGTGACGGGCTTCGGCGTGATCGAGGGCAGCGCCGCCCATCCGGCCCATATTGCGGCAGGCACGATCCGTCCGCCAGCGCCGCTGCGCGGGGGCGAGCGCCTCAAGGCTATCCACGATCGTCTGCTGGGCATTATCGACGAATATGCGCCGGCCGCGATGAGCCTGGAGCGGAGCTTCGTCGCGGCCAACGTGCAGAGCGCGTTTCGTCTGGGCGAGGCGCGCGCGGTGGCGATGCTGGCGGCGGCCGCGCGCGGCCTTGCGCTTTACGAGTATTCTCCCAACGAGGTCAAGCTGACGGTCGTCGGCCACGGCCACGCCGGCAAGGCGCAGGTCAAGTTCATGGTGCGCCGCGCGCTTGGAGTGGGCGAGGAAATCGCGCTCGCCGACGACGCCTCCGACGCGCTGGCGATGGCGCTGTGCCATCTGTATCGCGCGCGTGTGATGGAGGCGGTGGCCGCGGGCGCTCAGCATAAACGCCAGGCGGGGGCGAGATAAGCCGATGCGGGGGGGCGCGAAATGATCGCGAGCCTCAGCGGCAGGCTCAAGCAGCGCGACTCGGGGCGGGTCGTGATCGAGACCGGCGGCGTCGGCTACGAGGTCTTTATCCCGCTCGCCACTTACTACCGCCTGCCGGGACTGGGCGCGGCCGTGTCGCTGGAGATTCGCCAGGTCGTGCGCGAGGATTCGCTCACGCTGTACGGCTTTTTCACGCCGGCCGAGAAGCAGGCCTTCGACCTCCTGATGCAGGTGCAGCACGTCGGTCCCAAGCTGGGGCTCGCGATACTCTCGGTGCTTTCGCCCGACGAGCTGGTGAGCGCGATCGCGCGCGAGGACGTCGAGCGGCTCGATGCGGTTCCGGGGGTGGGAGCCAAGGTCGCCGAGCGCGTGGTGCGCGAGCTGCGCGACAAGATCGCCGAGCTGAAGCTGGGCGCCGCCGAGCGCCTCGCGCAACGCGACGGCGCGGCGGACGGCGTTGGCGGCGGCGCAGCGGAACTCGATGACGCCGTTTCCGCACTGGTCAACCTGGGCTACAAGCCCGTACACGCGCGCCGGGCCGTCGACGCGGCGGCAGCGCGTGGCGGCGGCGCGAAGCGCGAGCTCGAAGTGATAATCCGCGAGTCGCTTGCGGTGCTGGCGGGTGAAAGATAAGGCGCATACAGCGGAGACCGCGGCCGCCGCAGCCGCGCGGCTGGCGGCTGCCGGCCCGAGCGAGGAAGACCGCGCGCTCGACCTCTCGTTGCGCCCGCGCGTGCTCGGCGAGTTCGTCGGGCAGGAGCGCACGCGGAAAATCCTCGGCATGTCGATCGAGGCCGCGCGCCAGCGCGGCGAGGTCCTCGACCACGTGTTGTTCTCGGGGCCGCCGGGACTGGGCAAGACCTCGCTCGCCCATATCATCGCGCGCGAGCGCGGGGTGAGCATGCGTGCGACCTCGGGGCCGGCGATCGAACGGGCCGGCGACCTGGCCGCGATCGTCAGCGGCCTGGAGGAGGGCGACGTACTGTTCATCGATGAGATCCATCGCCTCGCCCGCGCGGTCGAGGAAGTGCTCTACCCGGCGATGGAGGATTTCGAACTCAACATCGTGGTCGGCAAGGGGATGGGCGCGCGCACGATGCCACTGGCGGTGAAGCCGTTCACGCTGGTCGGCGCGACCACGCGCTCGGGGCTGCTGAGCGCGCCGCTGCGCGACCGCTTCGGCCAGCATTTCCATCTCGATTTTTACGACCGCGAGGAGCTGACCGAGATCGTCGCGCGCTCGGCGCGGCTGCTGGGCGTCAGGGTCGACGACGAGGGGGCGCGCGAGATCGCGCGGCGCGCGCGCGGCACGCCGCGGGTGGCCAACCGCCTGCTGCGCCGGGTGCGCGACTTCGCCCAGGTCAACGAGGCCGCGACGGTGACGCGCGAGGTCGCGGTCGGCGGGCTCGAGTTGCTGGAGATCGACGCCTGCGGCTTCGACCGGATGGACCGCGCGATCCTGGCCGCGATCATCGACAAGTTCGACGGCGGTCCGGTCGGAGTCGAGAGCCTGGCGGCTGCGGTGGGTGAGGAGGCCGACACTATCGGCGAGGTCTACGAACCCTACCTGCTGCAGGAGGGGTTCATCGCGCGCACCGCGCGCGGCCGCGTCGCCACCGCACGCGCCTACAGCCATCTCGGCCGCACTCGCCGCGGCACGCTGCTCTAGCCGCGCCCGCTCAGCAATTCGCATCGTGCCGTATACAGCGCCATCAGCAACGAAGCTTTCAGCAGCCGCTCGGGCGGAATCGACGGCCCGCGCTATACATTTGATCGAACACCGGCGAGAGCTTGGCCAGTGCCGCGTCGGCCAGTTGCTTGATGCGCCGCAAAGGATGTTCTCTCAGCACCCGTTACCCAGGATCGATCACCACCAGCATCGGCGGCTGCCGCCCCATCGAATCCGATTCAAGAAGCGGGCGCAGCGAATTCAGAGCGATGTCAGCCGAGACTGACGCAATGTTCCGAGTTGACGTTGCAGCGGGCTAACGACGCACAGCAGGTTTGCTCTCGGCTGTATCGACGACCATCTTCCAGGTCGCGAGCGGATGACCGCCGCCGCTACTCGGGGCTGCATAAGGGGCATACGCCGACGATAACGGGAACAAGCCAGCCACCCCCACGCCAACCGGCTGAGCCTTGGTCTCTCTGATGATCTTATATGGAAATTCCGGTTTAAACCGATATTTACGAAGCCTACTTCCTCAGTAGCCGCTGCCCGAAGGAGCGACCGGCATCGACGGTCCACCCGGCACTGAAGGCATCGACGGTCCACCCGGCACTGAAGGCGCCGATGGCGCGCCCGGCACTGACGGCACGCCCGGTGCTGCCGATGCTGCGCCCGGCATCGAGGGCATCGAGGGTG
>JAKAVN010000088.1 GCA_021827495.1 Deltaproteobacteria bacterium
AGGCTGTGACACAACCGACCACCACGTCTTCGACGTCCGCCGGGTTCAAGTTATTGCGATCTTTGATCGCGTTGAGCACTTGCGCCATCAGTTCCTGCGGATGAACCCCGGCCAGGGCTCCCTCTTTCTTGCCGCGCCCGCGTGGGGTTCTTACCGCGTCAATAATCCAAGCTTCGCCCATTACTTCCTCCATTCTTCAAGCGATGATTGTATGCAAGATTTTCGTCGCGATCCGATTCGATACTTTTGAGCCTGCGGCTCCCCCGCTGTCAAGCCGATCTTTAGCTGGACCAAGACCGCTGATCAGACCCTCGAATCGGTTAACCGTTGTTGTAAACCTATTCAGACTCGGAACGCTAGGCGCGATGCGGGTGGGGATTTTGCCTAAATGATTTTGCGTTCGCGCAGCGAGGCGATTGCGGATGCGTCGAGGCCGAGTTTCGTGCGCAGGAAATCGTCGTTGTCTGCGCCCAGCGCCGGCGCCAAGGATTGCGGCTCGGGCGCTTCGGCGTTCATCCGCAGCGGCGAGGTCCAGATGGTGATGCGGCCCAGGCGCGGGTCGTCGACCTCGCGCAGCATCCCGCGCGCGTGCAGATGCGGATCGGTCATCACCTCGGGCAACTCTTTGACGATGCCGCAGAAGACGTCCGCCCCGTTGAGCATCGCCATCAACGCCTCGCGCGTGTGTCCGCGCGTCCACGCCGAGACGATCTCGTCGACCTCGTCGATATTCGCCGCGCGCGCTTTGAGCGTGGCGAAGCGCTCGTCTTCGCTCAGTTCCGGACGTCCCATCAACTCGCACATCCGGCGCCATCGATGAGGGTCGGCGGCGAGGATCATCACGTAGCCGTCGCTCGCCGGGTAAACGTTGTAGGGCGCGATGACGCCGCCGGCGGAGCGGTTGCCGTCACGCGTGCGGGTGATTCCCAGCCCGTAGTAGGCGCCGATGTGGGTGGTCAGCGTGGGCACGACCGCGTCCTGCAGCGCGACTTCGACCAGCATCCCCTCGCCGGTGCGGTCGCGGTTGCGCAGCGCGGCGAGTATCGCGGCGGCGAGATGGACGCCGCCGAGCATGTCGACCACGGCGGGTCCGGCCTTCATCGGCGGGCCGTCGGCTTCGCCGGTAGTGGCCAGCACGCCGCTCATCGCCTGCACCACCGGATCGAAGGCCGGAAGGTCGCGATAGGGCCCGCTCAGTCCGTAGCCCTTGCCGGTCGCGTAGATGAGCCGCGGGTTGATTGTGCGCAGCACCTCGTAGCCGAGGCCGAAGTCTTCCATCGCGCCGTAGGCGAAGTTCTCGGCCACGACGTCGGCGCGCGCGGCCATCCGCTTGAAAAGGTCGCGCCCCTCGGCGCTCTTGAGGTTGAGCGTTACCGACCGCTTGTTGACGTTGAGGTTCGCGAACCCGATGCTGACTTCGCGGCCGGGCGCGCGGTACAGCGCGCGCATCCCCTCGCCGTGTCCGGGAGACTCGACCTTGATGACGTCGGCGCCGAGATACGAGAGCAGCAGGGTTCCATACGGGCCGTTGTAGAAGTGGGTGAGATCGAGCACCCGGATGTCGTCGAGCGGGCGAACTGGCACGAAGCACCTCTTGGCGCGCGCTGGGTCTGGGAGGCCACACGCTTTCAGTCCTCTTATAGCAAAGGCGGCGCGCCGATGGAGCGCGCCGCCCCGCCGGATACGCGGGCGCCGGGGCCGTGTGATGGGCGCTACTTTATGATTTCCGCCTGGCGCAATTCGTCGATCTTCTGCTGCGAGAAGCCGAGCAGGGTCTTGAACACCTCGTCGGTATCCGTGCCGCGCAGCGGGGCCGCATGTTTCACCGCGCACGGCGTGCCGGACATCTTCCACGGAATGCCGGCGTGGATGCGGCGTCCGACTTCCGGGTGTTCGAGCTGAACCAGGTAGCCGCGTTCCATCAGATGCTTGTCCTCGGCGAGGTCGCGATTGCTCATCGAGGGAAAAGCGGCCACGCCGGCGCGCTGAAGCGTCTCGGCGGCCTCCCATTTGTCGCGCTCGCGGGTCCACGCGGTGATTATCGCGTCGAGCGCCGCCTCGTTTTTCTTGCGCAGTTCGGCGCTGGTGAAGCGCGGATCGCCGGCCAGCCCCGGCTGGCCGATCGCCTGGCACAGCGCGCGCCATTCATCCTCGGTGCCGACCGCGATCGACAGCCACTTGTCGTCGTCGCCCTTGGCCTTGTAGGTCTCGTGGGGCGCCATCAGATAGTCGTGGTTGCCCTTGCGCACGGGCTCGCGGTGGTTGATGTCCCACTCGAGCAGGCCCTCCGCCATATGCACCAGTACGGCTTCCCACTGCGACTGGTCGATATACTGGCCTTCGCCGGTGAGGTCGCGATGGAGCAGGGCGGCGATGAGCGCGTGCGCGCCCATCACGCCGGCGTTGGGATCGGGATACGAGATGCCGATTTCGGTGGGCTCCCCCCCCGGATAGCCGGTCAGCCAGAAGTGGCCCGACAGTGCCGAGGCCGGCGGCCCATAGCCGACGTAGTGCCGGAAGGGACCGTACTGGCCGTAGCCGGACATCGAGATCTGGATGATGTCGGGCTTGATCTCGCGCAGCTTGTCGTAGCCGAAGCCCAGCTTGTCGATCACGCCGGCGGCGAAGTTGTCGGTCACGACGTCGCAGTGCTTCACCAGCTGGTAGGCAAGCTTGACCGCCTCGGGCTTTTGCAGGTTGAGCAGGATGCTGCGTTTGCCCTGGTTGTACTGGTTGAAATATCCGGCGCGGTTGGGCCCCGGCTGGTTGTCGGCAAACGGCGGAATCATCCGGGTCACGCACGCGGGGCGCGCGGTGGTCTCGAGTCGGATCACGTCGGCGCCGAGATGGGCAAGCGTCTGGGTGCAGAACGGGCCCGCCCACGCCCAGGTGAAATCCAGAACCCGCACGCCGGTCAAAGGTGCATCGGCCATAACTTTATTCTCCAGCAACTCTCTCAGCTTCGGAACCTTCCGCTCTCAGACCACGCCCGCCTGCTTGAGCCTGGCGAAACGCTCGCGCGGCACGCCGAACTCGCCGCAGAAGACTTCCTCGCCATGCTGGCCCAGCCGTGGAGCCGGCCGGCGCAGCGACCACTTGATCTTGCCATACTGCGACGGCGCGCCCGGCAGCGTCAGCTTGCCCATGCCCGGCTGGTCGAGTTGCACGAAGTATTTGCGCTCGAGCAGGTGGTCGCTCTCGTACATCTGGCGCATCGTGTTGACCGGCGCGAACGGGATGCGCCGCTCCTGCGCCGCCTGATAGAGGTCGGTCACTTTCCACGACGCGATCCACTCGGTCATCAGCGCCTTGAGCGCATCCATGTTCTGGGCGCGCAACACGCGATCCTTGAAAATCTCTTCCTGCGCCCACTCCGGATTGCCCATCAACTCGACCAGCCGCTGCCACTGGTCCTCCTCGATCGTGAGGACCAGGATTTTGCCGTCCTGGCAGTCGGCAAGAAACCACGGGCCGAGCACGCGCGAACCCAGGCGCGAGGTCTCGCGCCCGGCGTAGGTCCAGTGCATGAAATTCATTTCCAGCATCGCCGCGATCGCCTCCTGCTCGGAGACGTCGATCGCCTGGCCCTTGCCGGTGCGCAGCTTGTGCCGCATTGCCGCCAGCGAGGTCAGCGCGGCGTGCGCGCCGCCCTGGAAATCGCACTGCGCGCCGAAGGGCTTGAGCGGCGGCAACTCGGGGTAGGGCGACGCGCCCGGGCTGAGGTAAGCCCATCCGCCGGCATTCGAGGCGTTCAGCTCGTAGCCGCGCCAGTTGGCGCGCGGTCCGCGGTCACCATACATCGAGATCGACGCGACGATTAGCGCGGGGTATTTCGCGCAGAGCGTGGGGCTGTCGAGGCCCTGATGCGCGCGCTCGCGGGGCGGTACGTTGTGAACCAGGATATCGGCCTTCTCGAGCAGGCGGCCGAGCAACTCGCGGCCCTCGGACTGGCCGAGATCAACCGTCACTCCGCGCTTGTTGGCGTTGAGGTAGATGAATAGCCCGCTCTTCTCGGGGTCAGGCTGGTCGTTGGGGAATGGGCCGCGATGGCGGGTGAGATCGCCGCCCGGCGGCTCGACCTTGATTACTTCCGCGCCCAGGTCGGCGATCATCTTGGCGCCGAAGGCGGCCGACACTCCTTGGCCGCATTCGACGATGCGCAGCGCGCCCAGGCCGCGCGGGTCTTTGGCTGGTGTGCTCATAGTCCTTCTTGATTACGAAAATGGTCCTACTTGATTACGATCGGGTTGACCGGCGATCCAGCTCCGCCGACCACCTTTAGCGGAGCGCCGACAAACAGAAACGTGTACTGGCCGTCCTTCGCGCAGTCCTGCGCGAGGTCGTGCGTCCAGTCGATTTCGTTGAAGATCACGCCCTGGTAATGGAGCAGCGCCATGTGCAGCGGAATCATCGTGCCGCTCTCTTCATGGTTGGTCTGCTCGGAGGCGATGGTGTCGCTACCTAGCGAGGGGATCTCCATCTCGTGAAACCACTTTGCCAGCTCGACGCTATACCCCAACCCCGGCTCGTTGAAGGCGCCCTTGGGGAAGATACCCTCGGCGCCCTGGTCATAGAAGCGCTTGAGCCATCCGGTGTGGATGATGATGATGTCGTGTTTCTCGATCGGGGTGTTCTGCTTCTTGGCTGCGGCGAGCATGTCGTCGAGCGTGATGCGCTCGCCGGCGTCGAGGCTCTCCTTGCCCTTGTAGCGCGCCGCGTCGATCAGCACGCCGCGTCCGACCACGCCGTGCTCGGCGATCGGCTGGATCGAGCACTTCTGCAAACCGCCCATCGTGGTCTTGGCGTCGTAGCCGTTGTAAATCGTGTCGCCGTGCCAGACGTGCCCCAGCGCGTCATACTGGGTGGTGCCCTGGAGGTACATCGTGATCACGTCGTCGGCGTACTCCATCCCGCCCGGGAATGGCTGCGCCTTGCCGCTGATGTAGAAGCCCTTGTCCATCGCCATGGTGCGAATCGGCTGCGAGCGCGACGGGTAGAGCGGGTCGCCCTGCGGCCGCGCCAGCGGCACGCCGAGAGTGAAGACCTTGCCCTGCTTAACGGCGCGGATGCCGCGCAGGACCTCGGCGCTGGTCAGGAAATTGAGCCCACCGATCTCGTCGTTGGGGCCGAAGCGGCCCCAATTCTTGGGGGCATTTTTTAGAAGCTCGCTGAAGTGTACGGGTTTGGCCGCTGCCATAGTGCTCCTCTTGGCGATTGGGTAAAGCAATCCGGTTTCCTTACCGCGTTGCGCAATTTGACGCAAACGCCGCGGACGGATCCGGTGATCTGACAGGTTGCGGAAAACCCCGGCGCAAGACGATTTAGGCGAAGAGTAAGCATTGTTACGGTAACCAAAATGTGTGTTGGACCAATGTTCTCAGGGGGCAAAAACACTTTTCCGCAACCTGCTGGGAAGGAGAGAGATGAGCTGTCGGCAACTCGGTCGGAAAAACGCCGGTTTCGGAGGTTTTATGCCAACGCGAGGCAGGACCGGTCCGTTTGCGGCACCATGGAAAGTTCTTTGGACTCAAACCCGGGCTCAAGCTTCGCATTTGCAAAAAGCTCGGTATCGGTGCGAGTCTGAATCAGGATTCAAAATGGAAATTCAAGACTAAGTGCTAAAAAAGATGACCGCCGGATTCCTTGATGCCTAAAACGACTCACGCATCCGTTGGTAAACGTTGGGCTTTCGAAAGGAGCGTGTGATGATAACGCTGAAGCGTCGAGGCTGTGCGTCGCTGCTCAGTTGCTGTCTCGTGGTGGCGCTATGGACAAGTGGTGCTTCACTCGCGGTGGCGTGGGCGCAGGCAGAAGCTCCGGGAGCGGCGCCGGTTCCGCTTCCACCGGGAGCCCCGGAGATGCCGGCGCCGCTTTCAGGTTACGAACTCGATCAATTAGTGGCGCCGATTGCGCTCTACCCTGACGCCCTCGTCGCTCAGATCCTGGCAGGATCGACCTATCCGACCGAGGTCGTCGAAGCAGCCCGCTGGCAGAGCGCAAACCCCGGACTGAGCGGTGGCAGCCTGGCGGCGGCCGTCGACAGCTCGAATTGGGACCCCAGCATCAAGGCGCCGACCCAGTTTCCATCGGTATTGGCGAACATGAACAACAACCTCTCGTGGACCTCCGCGCTCGGACAGGCCTACTACTATCAGCCCGCGGACGTGCTCAACGCCGTTCAGGTGATGCGCCAAAGAGCGCTCGCTGCCAGGACGCTGGTGAACACGCCTCAACAAAGATACTACGACCGGAATGGCATGATCATGATCGAACCGGTCGATCCCGATGAGATTTATGTTCCGGCCCACAACCCCGCCGATATATACGGCACCCCAGTGGCGGTCTATCCGGGATACTCAACGGGCGAGATGGTCGGTGCCGGACTATTGGCGTTCGGCGCCGGGGTGGCAGTCAGTGTGCTCGCAAACCAGGCTTGGGGGTGGCATGGCTGGAATACCGACTGGCACCACCATGATGTGATTTATCAAAATAATGTATACGTTTCGAATACTAACAACTTTGCCTCTGTAAGCCGCTATGGCGGCGGAAATCGCGGAGGTAACTTCAATCGCCCGGCTGGAAACAACGCTGGTGGTCCGTGGCGAGGCGCCAGGCCAGCCTACAAAGCCAACGCGCCGGCTCCGCCATCTGTGCGAAATGAACCCAGGCCGCAGGCCAGCCATCCCAATCCCTACCGAGGCTTTGCCAAGGCTTCGGCCACCGGTCTAAACAAAACCGTATTCGCCAAGGTCGCTCCGGGCGGTGAGGCTATGGCCGCCAGCGCCCGTGGCCGGGCCAGCTTGGGCCGGGCGCCCAAGCCGGCCCGCGCGGCGCCACCCGCTCATGCCGCTGCGCGACCTGCGCCACGCGCCGCACCGGCGGCGCGACCTGCCGCGCATGCAACGCCTAAGCATTGAGCACAGTCAGGGCCTTGAGGATAGACCGCGCAAAGCGCCCTGTGGATGCCAGGGCCTTACCAATTAAGGAACGGGCGATGCTTCAAACGAGAGACAATCAGCGAGGACGCGCCGACGGCCGGCTGACCCTAAAAATCCTACTCATCGGCTTGGTAGTCGAAAAATTTGTAGTTGGAGGATTTGGGACCTCGCGGCGCGCGTTCGCACAGGCCCCAGGCCAGGAAACCTTCAGCTCGCCCGCCGCTGCGGCTGATGCGCTGGCTGCGGCCGCGCAGAAACACGATAAACAGGAAATGTTGGCGATCTTGGGTCCCTCCGGCCAAAAATTGATCTATTCGGGAGATCGGGTTGCCGACAAGGAAAACAGCGATCGCTTCGTCGCGAAGTATCATGAGATGCATCGGTTCGTTGCCACCGGCAAGGGACGATTGTTCCTATATATAGGCGCGGAGAACTGGCCGCTTGCGATCCCGCTCCAAAAAAGCGACGCCAAATGGTATTTCGATACGGCTTACGGCGAGCAGGAAGTCCTATATCGCCGGATTGGTTTCAATGAGCTGAATGTAATCAAGGTCTGCAAGGAAATAGTCGATGGCGAGCGAGAATACTACGCCGCGCTCCACGACGGCGACTCGGCGCATCAATACGCTCAGAAGTTCAAAAGCACTCCCGGCAAGCGGGACGGTCTATATTGGGAGGTCACGTCAGGCGAGGAAAGCCCCCTGGGTCCATTGGTGGCCGACGCCGCTAGTGAGGGCTATAAACATCACGCTCACCATGCTGCGGGCCATCCCCGTCCTTTTCACGGTTACGTTTGCCGGCTGTTGAGCGGTCAAGGGGCCGCCGCACATGGGGGCGCCCAAAGCTATATCGTGGATGGCAAGATGACGGGTGGGTTCGCGCTGGTCGCTTATCCGATCCGCTACCGCGACTCGGGAGTGATGAGCTTCGTGGTTAATCAGGACGGCCAGATTTACCAAAAGGACTTGGGTCCGCGAACCGCGCAGATCGCGTCCGCGATGATGGAATACAATCCGGACAAAACCTGGCAAGCGGTCGAAGAAACTGAGAATGCGAAAGTCTCTGCGCTCAGGGCTCCGACTGCTATCAAAAAGCTATTTCTCCAGCGGCACCGGGTTATAGTCACTTGGGTACTGCTCGAAGAACTGAACGCGTAGCCAGGAAGATGCCGATTCCCGTCCGACGCGCCGAACGCGCCGCCGTGGCGGCCGCAAGCCGCTGGACTTGGCGCTCGTGCAGATCGCGCCGGCGAATCTTGCCCGTGACGGTCATCGGGAAGTCGTCGATGAACTCGAACTCGCACGGGTACTCGCGCGCCGCGAGCCGCGTTTTGACCTTCCCTTGGATTTCGTCGATCAGCTATTGCGAGGGCGGGCGGATTCGGTACTGTCCTAACAGGTTGCGGAAAAACCCGGCGAAAGACGATTGCGGCGAAGGGTAAGCATTACTACGATCATGAGAGTGGGCCTTGGATTAATGTTGTTAGGGGTCAAAAATCCTTTTTCCGCAACCTGTTAAATTTGCTCGCCAGTGCCCTAAGTTGAAAGGTGGGGTGTCCTAGTTTGGTTTGAGGCGAGAATCGTCGCTGGCCGCACAAACTGCATGATGCATGCGGATAGCCGCATCTCCAGCTTGCTGCTGAGTAGCCTGCCGAGCCGCCTCACATACTTCCGCCTTGTCGAATGACCGCTCAATCGTCCACCTGCTGAGCGGGGCGGCGTCATCGTAGCGTTCCGCGCCGATCCACCAGGTTCTGGTTTGCGGCGGCACCAACAGGTACCAGCCCACAAGGGCGAGCGCAGCGGCGTGGCGAGGCTTCATGCACTAATAGCTTTGCACTTCCCGAAGCTGTGCGTCTATGGCGGCTATGTCCTTGTCGATGGGCTAATTCCGGCCGTGCCGTGGATTTACCGGCGCATGCGCAAATCCGCGAATCCGGGCGCTGCGGTTTCTCTTATCGGGCGGCCGCCTTGACGGCCGCCAGCTGCAAGAAACCTTCCGCCAGTGGAAGCACGGCACAGTTTCTCTTATCGGGCGGCCGCCTTGACGGCCGCCAGCCGCTGGATTTCGCGCTCGCGCAGATCGCGCCGGCGAATCTTGCCCGTGACGGTCATCGGGAAGTCGTCGAGGAACTCGAACTCGCGCGGGTACTCGTGCGCCGCGAGCCGCGTTTTGACGTGCTTTTGGATCTCCTCGATCATCTGTTGCGAGGACTGATGGCCCGGCAGCAGCTTGATGAAGGCCTTGATCGCCTGGCCCCGCCGCTCATCCGGCACGCCCACCACCGCGCACGAGGCGACCGCCGGATGCTCGATAATTTTCGCCTCGATCTCGGCCGGGCCGACCCGGTAGCCGGAGGTTTTGATGACGTCGTCGGAACGGCCCTGGAAAAAGATGTAGCCCTGATCGTCCATGTGGGCGTTGTCGCCCGTGACGCACCATCCGTTGACGAACTTCTCCTTCATCGCGGACGGGTTCTTCCAGTACTCCTTCATCACCACCGGGTCGTCGGTGCGGATCGCGATTTCGCCGGTCTCGCCAATCTTCAGCGGCGTGCCAGTTTGCGGGTCGACCACTGTGACCTCGTGGCCAGGGTATGCCTTGCCCAGCGGCTCGAGGCTGGCCCGCTCCAGCGCCGTGCAATTGCCGATGAAGTAGTTGGCCTCGGTCTGGCCGAAGGCCTGGTTGAATTCGACCTTGAGCTGCTCGCTGACCCAGCGCGAGAGTTCGGGGCTGACCGGCTCGGCGCCGCTCACGATGCAGCGCAGGCGGAGCTGGCGGTATTTGTCGCGTGGGTTCTTGATCTCGCGCAGCGACTTGAGCGCCGTCGGCGGATAGAGCCCGACCGTGGCGCCGTGCTTTTCAAGCAATCTGAACGTGACGTCGGGATCGAAGCGCGCCTTGCTGCGGTAGGCCAGCACCGGGATTCCGTAGGGCCAAATCGCGAGCAGGCCGTCGAGCAAGCCGCCCGCCCACGCCCAGTCGGCGGGGCTGTAGTAGAGGTCGCCCGCGCGCAGGAAATTATAGGAGTAGTCGATCCCATTGTGGCCCAGGACGTAGCGCGCGACGTGCAGCACGCCCTTGGGATCGCCGGTGGTGCCCGAGGTGTACATCATCAGGATCGGATCCTCGGCGCTGGCCGGCCCCATCGTGAACTGCTCGGAGCTCTTGGCGATGAGATCGTCAAACGCCAGGCCGCCCTGTTTGCCGCCGGCAACGATCACGTGGCGCAGTTCAGGGAGATCCTTGCGGATCGGATCGAGCTTCTCGACGCTCTCGGGCTCGAGCAGGATCGCCTTGGCCGCGCTGTTGGTGAGCCGGTACTTGAGCGCGTCGGGACCGAACAGCTTGGAGATGGGCAGCGCGATCGCGCCGATACGGTAGAGCGCCATGTGGGCGATTGCGGTCTCGGGGCGCTGCGGCAGATGTATCGCGACCACGTCGCCGCGCTTGATTCCCAATCCCGCCAGCGCATTGGCGAACCGCCGGCTGAGCGCGCCGATTTGCCCGAAGGTGTAGCTTTCGCTCCGCCCCTCGTCGTCCTCGTAAAGGAGCGCCGGCTTGTCGCGGAGATCGGTATGGCGGTCGAGGCAATCGACGGCGACGTTATAATCGGCCGGGATATTCCATCGATGGCGCGCGCAGGCCTCCGCCATGCTCTTTGCGCCGTGGACGGTCTGCTCCCGAAGCCCGATGATGCCCATGCTGAATCCTCCTGCAGCCTGTACAACGCTGCGGCGCGCTCGATTAGGATGCCGCGCCGCCGTCTGAACTGAAGCCTAATCTGTTCGGCTTAATCCATCAACTTGTAGCGAGCCGCGCATTTCGCCGGTGGGTGGCCACCGAAGCCGCCGCGCGCCGCCCTTGACGGCGGGCGGCGGCGAATCAAAGCTGGAGAGGTGGCCGCGCGGCGGTGAGTCCGCCGACAAGACGAGTCCGCGGGAAGAGACCAGCGATGGCGAAAGTCTGGGTGCTCCAGCATCATCCGGCTGAGAACCTTGGCGCGATCGCCGACGTTCTCGAGTCGGCGGCGCTGGCATGGCAATACGTGCGCGTCTTCGACGGCCATCCGGTGCCCGCCGACATGAAGGGCGCGGGCGGGCTTATCGTGATGGGCGGGCCGGAGGCGGTCTACCAGCTCGACCGCTATCCGTACCTGCGCGCGGAGATGGCGCTGATCGAGAACGCGCTCAAGGCCGGCCGGCCGGTGCTCGGCGTATGCCTTGGGAGCCAACTGCTGGCGGCGACGCTCGGCGCCAACGTGCGGCGTGGGGCGCAGAAGGAAATCGGATGGTACCCGGTGAGGCTGCGCCCCGAGACCAAGGACGACCGCCTGTTGCGCGGACTTCCCGAGGAGTTCGTCGCCTGTCACTGGCACGGCGACATCTTCGACCTGCCGGCCGGTGCGGTGCCGCTCGCCTCGTCGGAGCTGACGGAGTTGCAGGCGTTCCGCTACGGGGACCGGGCCTGGGGCTTGCTGTTTCACGCCGAGATGACGCAGCAGATTGTCGCGGCGCTGGTGAACGAGTTTGGCGAGGGATTGAAGCGGGTTGGAATCGACGGTGACGCGATCGTGGCCTCGGCGCCGCGGCATCTGGCCGGCCTGGGAAGCATCGCCGATACGATCTTCAGCCGCTGGGCCGCGCCGATTCAGGGAACGTAGCGGCGGGCATCGCGTCCGCCACCGGAGATCAACGAACCGGCGGCGGCCTGCGGCGCCGGCCGGCGCGCAAGCGGCGCGCCCCAGTTCAGCCGAACTCCCCCAAGGCCGAACTCGCCCGCTTAGGTTGCCTGAGTTGGCGGATCGAGTTGCGCGCGGGCGGCGCGCGCCCGCTCGAAGGCGAGCAGCTTCTTTTTGATCTCCAAGCCCCATCGATAGCCCGTGAGTTTGCCGTCGCTGCCGATCGCGCGATGGCACGGGATCAGGATCGACACCGGATTGGCGCCGTTGGCATGGCCCACGGCGCGCGCCGCCGACGGCCGTCCGATACGCGCGGCGATCTCGCCATAGCTGCGCGTGGCGCCCTCGGGAATCGCCGACAACTCGCGCCATACGCAGAGTTGAAACGGAGTCCCGCTAACCTCGACGGGCACCTCGCAGCGCGCCGTCTCGCCGCGCAAGTAGCGCAGCACCGCATCCGCGGCTGGACGCGCGGCGCCGTCGTCGCGGGTGACCTTGGCCTCACGGAAGTCGCGGCGCAGTTCGCTTTCCTGCCATTCTTCGGACTCGTGCATGGAGAGCGCGCAGATGCCGCGCGCGGTCACCGCGACCAGCATCGGGCCGAACGGCGATTCGACGATCGTGTAGGCGATTTGCGCGCCGCGTCCGCGCGGCCCCCAGGCGGCGGGCATTATCGATTGATTCATGGCGGCCGCTCCTCACTTTCCATGCTCCCGACTTCGATTGCGCACAAAAAGTTTAAACCCCGTGCGCACCGTTTTGTAAAACCTACCGCCCGAGTGCGCGTTTGAGAGAGCGTCGTCCAAAATTTTCCGGCTTGTGACACCGCTGGCCTGGCCGATGAGCATCGGGTGGGCGGCTGTGAGAAAGATTTACGAGGCGAAACCAGTGTCGTTGAATGCCGCCGGCCATGCTATCATCGTCAGCCGATGGTCGTTCGAATCGAGCTTGAGCGGGAAGACGACGGTCGGTGGATCGCCGAGGTCCTGGATCTCCCGGGAGTGTTGGCGTACGGCTCGAGCCGCGACCAGGCGTTGGCTGCAGTGCAGGTGCTTGCGCTGCGCGTCATCGCCGATCAGATCGAGCACGGCGAGGCTAATCTCGGCGAGGCGCCGGACATTTCCTTTCTCGCGGATTGTCCCAAACCATAGCAAATGGTTTCGTCGCCTCCCGTCCCCTAAAGGTCTTCGGGCGCCAACCCGGTCCGCTTAGCGATGCGTGCCAGCATCCGTGGTCCAATTTCATCGTTATCGTGAAACGGAAATATCGTATCGGGCCAACCCGGGCGGGAGATCGTCTTGTGAGAGCCCGTGGTTCGCTTTACGCTCCAGCCGGATTTGATGAGCGCCCGTAAAACGAGCCGTGCTTTCGTCGCGTGCCATTGATCAGTCATCCCCGCCTCCCACTTTGCAAACGTATGTTGGGAGACGTAGTCGCGGTCCGCAAGGGGTGAAATTTTCACCCAGCGAACGGTTGAGAACTGGCGCGGCCTCTAGCCCTTGGGGAGTTTCAAGACGCGCTCGCCGATGATGTTGTGCTGGATCTCGCTCGAGCCGGCCGCGATCGTCAGCCCGCGCGCGGCCAGCGTCCGCATCGTCCAGCGCCCGCCCTCGACCGCGCCGATCGATTCCTTCATCAGCGTTGCGTATGGCCCGAGCAGCTCGTCGGCGAACATCGCCACGCGCAGGTTGAGCTCGGTCGCGAACAGCTTGCCGAACGAGCTTTCCGGCCCCGGCACCTTACCCTTGAGCTGCGCGGTCAGGCCGCGATAGCGGCTGAGCCTCAGGCAACGCGCCTCGATCGCGAACTGCGAGAGCTTCTGGCGAACGTAGGGGTGCCGATGGGCAGGCATCCCCTCGAACTCGGCCGCCTTGGCGAGATCGATGAGTTCGTTGATGGTGCGCTCGACCGGATGGCGCGTGCCGCCCGAGAGACGCTCCCACATCAAGGTCGAGATCGACACTTGCCATCCTTGGTTGATCTCGCCGACCAGGTTTTCCTTGGGCACGCGGACGTTGTCGTAAAAGACTTCGTTGAAGCCGGAATCGCCGGTTATCTGCACCAGCGGGCGAACCGTGATGCCGGGGCTCTTCATGTCGACCAGCAGGTAGGAAATGCCCTTGTGTTTGGGCGCGCCGGGATCGGTGCGCACCAGCAGGACCTGCATATCGGCGCGCTGCGCGAGGCTGGTCCAGACCTTCTGGCCGTTGACCACGAAGGAGTCGCCCTCGATTACGGCGCGGGTCTGGATGCTGGCGAGATCGGAGCCCGCGTTGGGCTCGGAGTAGCCTTGGCACCAGATTTCGTCGCCGGTCAGCATCTTGTCCAGGTAGCGCCGCCTCTGCTGATCGGTGCCCAGCAAAATGATGGTGGGGCCGATGCGATCGAGCGCGAGTTGGTTGGCGCCGTATAGCGGCAGGCCCAGGCGCAGCACCTCGTCCTGGTAGATCGCCTGCTCGATCAGCGAGGCGCCGCCGCCGCCCCATTCCCTAGGCCAGTGCAGCGCGACGTAGCCAGCCTGGTAGAGCCGCTGGTGATACTCGCGCAGGCACTGCCACTTGGAG
>JAKAVN010000003.1 GCA_021827495.1 Deltaproteobacteria bacterium
TCAAGGAGATGCCATGATCGACGTTTACTTCTGGATGACCCCCAACGGCTACAAGGTCACGATCGCGTTGGAGGAGTTGGGGATGCCCTACAATGTGATTCCGATCAACATCGGCAAGGGCGACCAGTTCCAGCCCGAGTTTCTCAAGATAAGCCCCAACAACAAGATTCCCGCGCTGGTCGACCATGACGGTCCGGGCGGCAAGCCGCTCGCGCTCTTCGAGTCGGGCGCGATCCTGATTTACCTCGCCGAGAAGAGCGGGAAGCTGATGCCGAAGGAGCCGCGCGGGCGCTATAACGTGCTCGAGTGGCTGATGTTCCAGATGGCGAGCGTTGGCCCGATGCTTGGCCAGGCGCATCACTTCCGCCGCTACGCGCCCGAGCAGATCCAGTACGCGATCGACCGCTACACCAACGAGGCCAAACGCATCTACCACGTGATTGATAAGCGCCTGGCCGAGGCGCCCTATCTGGCCGGCGACTACTCGATCGCCGACATCGCCACCTATCCCTGGCTGCGGCCGCATAAATGGCAAGGGCAGGCACTCGAGGATTTCCCGCAGCTCAAGCGCTGGTACGAGGAACTCGAAAAGCGCCCCGCCGTGCAGAAGGGATGCGCGGTCATGTCCGAGCATTTGCACTCAGGGCCACCCGACAAGGAGTCCTGGCAAACGCTGTTCGGCCCCAAGCAATACGAGAAGCGTTGAGCCCCAGCGCGGGCGGCGCGCGCCGCGGGTTTTAGCCGCGATGCGCGTCGAGCAGCTTAAGCAACGCATGCACGGTCTCGGTCGCCGGCACGCCAAGGCCGTGGCGGCGCGCGGCGCGCACCACCGCGCCGCTGATCGCGTCGTACTCCAGGCGTTTGCCGCGCTCGAGGTCCTGCAGGGTCGAAGTCTTGATCGCCGCCGCGTTGGAAAAGCCGCGGGCGGTGTTGTAGAGCGTCTCGAGGTCCGCGTCGGAGATCTGCGCGCCCTCGGCGCGTCCCACCATCGCGGTCTCGGCCATCAGGCGATACACCAGCGCGGCGCCCTCGGGGTCGGCGAACATTTCGTCCAGCGTGCAACGCGCGAGCGCGCTCACCGTGTTGGTGCCGTTGTTGCCCGTCAGCTTCTTCCAGCGCACGCTCTTGAGGTCGCGGGTGAGCTGGCCCAAAACCCCCGCGCGCTTGAAAGCCTCGGCCAGACGCCGCGCGCGCGGCGTCTCGCGTCCGTCCAGCTCGCCGAATTCGATTAAGCCGGAGGCGGTATGGAGCAGCTTGCCCGGCGCGGTCAGCTCGGCGCCGACCCGCGCATTGCCGCCCATCACCGATTCGCGCGGCAGCACCGTGCACAGCGCCTCTTCGTTCTCGACCCCGTTCTGGATCGTCATCACCGCGCCGCCCTCGCCGAGGCATCCGTCGAGCTGGCGCGCGGCGGCGATCGTGTCGTAGGACTTGACGCAGAACAGGATTAGCTCGTAAGGGGCGAACTCGCGCGGGTTGCCGGTCGCCGTGACCCGCAAAGCGAAGTCGCCCTGGAAGCTCTTCACTTCGAGCCCGTGCGCGCGGAGCGCGCGCAGGTTGTCGCCGCGCGCGCAGCAATAGACCTCCTCACCGGCCTGTTGCAGGCGCGCGCCGAAGAACAGCCCGACTGCGCCCGCGCCCATGATCAGGATTTTCATCGTTATTTCCTCAACCGGCGCGGGCGAGCGCGCCGTGCCATAGGCCGGTCACCGCGGCGCGCAGCTCGTCGAGCGTGCCGTCGTTGCGGATCACGGCGGTGGCGAACTTGCGCCGCTCCTCGTCGGAGAGCTGCGCCCTGAGGCGGGCCTCGGTCTGCGCGGGCTTCATCCCGCGGTCGCGCTCGACGCGCTCGATCACGTGCTCGCGTGACGCGGTTACCAGCCAGATTTCGTCGAACAGGGGCTGCCAGTTGGCCTCGATCAGGATGGCCGCCTCGATCACGATCGGCCGCGCCTCGCCGCCGCGCCGCAGCGCCGCGACCATCTCGCCCATGCGTGTGAACATCTTCGGATGCACGATCGAGTTGAGCCGCCGGAGCGCCGCCGGATCGGCAAACACGATCGGCCCGAGCTTGCGGCGGTCGATCGTGCGGTCGGGCGCCAGGATGCCCTCGCCGAAGGCGCCGATCAGGTCCTGGTAGGCGGGAGCGCCCGGCTGGTAGATCGCGTGGCCGACCTTGTCGGCGTCGATTACCGGCGCGCCCAGCTCGCCCAGGATTTTCGCCGCCGTGCTCTTGCCCGAGCCGATTCCGCCCGTCAATCCGATGGTAATTGGTTTCACCGCCATTGATTCGTTGCCCCACCAGTCCTGCCGATCGGTCTTCCAATCCGCGCCGCTCGCAGCTTTGCGATTCGCTGTCCTAGCCGGCCGCCGCGCCTCCCCAAGACTGGAGATTGTAGAGGTAGCTGAAGAAGCCGCCGCGCGAAAGCAATTCGGCGAAGCTTCCCTGCTCGAGGATTTCACCGTCGCGCAGGACCAGGATGCGATCCGCGTTTTGAATCGTCGAGAGGCGATGCGCAATCACCAGCGTGGTGCGCCCGCGCATCGCTTCGCGCACCGCGGCCAGCACCAGCGACTCGGTCTCCACATCCAGCGCGCTGGTCGGCTCGTCCATCACCAGGATCGGCGCGTCGCGCAACAGCGCCCGCGCGATCGTCACGCGCTGCGCCTCGCCCTCGGAGAGGCTGTGGCCGCCCTGGCCGACGACTTCGTCAAGCCCGGCCGGCAGCCGCGCGATCACCGGGTCGAGGCGGGCGGCCGCGGCGGCGCGCTCGATCTCGCTCTGGCTCGCGCCGGGGCGGCCCAGCGCGATATTGGCGCGCATCGTGTCGTACAGCACCAGCGGTGGCTGGAGCACCATCGCGACGTTGTGCCGCAGCGACTCCAGCGTGAAGTCCAGCGCGTTGTGGCCGTCGATGCGGATCACGCCCTGCTGCGGCTCATAAAAGCGCACCAGCAGGCTCGCCATCGTGGTCTTGCCCGCGCCGCTTGGCCCGACGATCGCGATCGTCTCGCCGCGTCCGGCGCGAAAGCTCACGCCCTTGAGCACCGGATGGTCCGGCGCGTAGCCGAAGACGACGCCCGCGAACTCGACCTCGCCGCGCGCGCGCCCAAGCGCCCGCGCTCCAGCCCGGTCCTTGACCTCGGGTTCGATCTCCAGCAGTTCCAGGCAGCGCCGCAGCCCCGCCATCGCCCCCTGCACCATGCCGTAGGTCTGGAACATCTGGTTGATCGGCGCGTAGAGCGAGGCGAGGTAGGTGGCGAACACGATCAGGTCGCCGACCGTGAGCCGGCCGCTCAGCGTATGCAGCGCGCCGATGTAAATGACCACCGCGGTGCCGATCGCAATCAAGGTGTTTACCGCGCCGGCGTAAGCGGTCTGCAGCGTGTACAACCGCAGCGTCTCGCCCAGGCTCTCGCTGCTCGATTCGACGAACTCGCGATAGAACTCGGCCTCGCGGGTGAAGGCCTGCACCACGTGGATCGCGGCGAGCGAGCGGTGGGCGACCGTGTAGAGGCGGCTCTCCTTGATGCGGGCGGCGGCGGCGATGCGGTCGATCGGTTTGCTGGCGGTGGCGATCAGCGCGGCCAGAAACGGCACCACCGCCAGCGCCACGATCGTCAGCTCGGCGTCGATTCGCATCATCACCACGAACATCTCCGCCAGCATCACCGACGAGGACAGCAGCGGAAACAGACCGTTCATCGCGATGGTCTGGACCGAAAACGTGTCGTAGGTGATCCGCACCATCAAATCGCCGATCGGGCGGCCGCGATGGAACGAGAGCGAGAGGCGCTGCAGATGGTCGAACATTTCGGCCCGCAGATCGTTGACCATCCGCTGGCCGATCGAAATCGAAACATAATTGTTGAAGACGTTGACCAGCCCGAGCACCGCGTACAGCGTGACCAGCCCCACGCACGCGGCGATCAGCAGGTCCGGGGCCGAAAGGCGAACGGCGCTGGCGGGCCACGCGGCGCTCAGCGGCGCGCCGCGCAATACGTTGTCGATGACGATCTTGAGCGGCCACGGCTTGAGCACTTCCAGCGCGGCGGCCAGCACCACGCCCACCACGGCCAGCGCGAGGCGCCCCAGATGAGGCCGCGTGCGGCGCAGCACCACGCCGATGAGCCCAAGCGCGCCCATCAGGCGGCCGCTTCCTCGACCTGGGCGCGGGCGCCGAGCGCGGCCACCGCGTCGGCGGCGGCCGCCTTGAGCGCGGCGGGCAGGCGGCTCAAACGCAGCACGGCGAGCGCCGCCGCGCAGACTCCGGCGATGGCGGTCGTGGCCACGGCGCTGGTGGCGGAGAAGCCGGTTACCAGCATCACCACGACAATTGCCGCCGCCGCCGCCGCGATGCGCCATCCGGCGGGCGCGGCACGCCATGAGAGCGCGACGCGGCCGTCGTCTAGTTCCAGGCCGTTCAGCCGCACGCGCATCCCGGGTGGAATCACGATCTCGAGGTCGTAGGGCGCGTAACGATCGCCGCGGGCGGCGGCGAGGCCGCGGCGGACGAGCGCCGCACGCATCGCGTCGACCAGCGGCTCGACGCCGCCGGGGCCGAGCCGCGCCGCGGGCGTGACCAGTACGCGGCCGCGCGCGCGCACCGTGGCGGCCTCGTCCTCGGCGGGGCCGGGCGGCGGCGCGGAACTCCATATGACGCGCGCGCGCGCCGCGCTGCGCGCGAGCGCTCCCGCCAGCGAGGCAAGTGCGAGCAAGGCGCGTGCGGCCAGCGTCATCCTGGCGCCGCCGCACGGCGCGCGTACCGTGGCGATGCGCACCGCGCCAGCGAGGGTCAGCGCGATTGCGGCCCATCCCAGCCACTCCATCGGCGCGCTCGCCAGGCCGGCCACGATCATGACGATCGCGATCGCGACCCACGGCATGGTGAGCGGCAACTGCAGAAGCGGCGAAGCCTCGGCGGCCGGATAGACGGTCTGGAATAATCCGCGGCCGAAGGCGCCGTAGTAAATTCGCGCGCCGCCGAACAGGCCGCCGAGCCACGAGGCGCCGCCGTACACCGTGCCCGCGCCGCCGGCCTTCAGTGGATACTTGCGAAACAGCAAGCCCTCGCCCCGGCCATAGCCGCGTTGCTGTTCGACGTACGCGGCGAGCGTCGGGCGGCGCGCATGCATCACCACCGCGGCCGCAGCGCTTGCGATCGTCAGCTTGCGCTCGGCGAGCCGCCACGAGAAATCGACGTCATCGCCGGCGGCGGTAAACATCGGGTCGAATCCGCCAACCGCCCTGGCCGCGGCCTTGTCGACGATCATGTTGCATCCGCACACTTGCTCGAGCGTGTCGTCACCGGCACGAACCTCGCGCGGCTGGCCGGGCGCGGCGGCGATCGCGGCCGCGAGCGCCGAGGCGGGCGGCGGCGCGAGATTGGGGCCGCCGGCGGCCGCCGCGCCGCGGCGGATGACGGTTTCCACCAGATGGTAGAGCCAATCGCGATCGGCGCGCGCGTCAGCGTCGATGAAGGCGACGCAGCTTCCGTCGGCGGCCTCGAGCCCACGGTTGCGCGCGGCTCCGAGTCCGCGATGCTCCGTGCGGAGCACGCGCACCCCGGCGCGCGCCGCGACTTCGCCGGTCGAATCGCTCGAGCCGTCGTCGACCACGATGGTTTCGTAGTCGGGATAGTTGAGCTGGGCGAGCGAGCCGAGGCATCCGCCGAGCGTCGCCTGCGCGTTGTAGGCGGGCACCACGACCGAGACCTTGGGAGGCTCCTTAAGCGGCGGCGGCAGCGGGCCTTTGAAGACTTCGCCGACCGCGGCGAAGGCGCGCTTGGTCGCGCGCGCGCGCGTCACCAGGCCGAAGGCCCAGTCGGTGATCTCGGCGCCACCGGTATGCCATTCGTCGGTGAAGGCGAACACGATAAAGCCCGAGAGGCCAAGTTCGAAGGCCGCGCGCGCCTGCCATGAGAGCAGCTCAGCCTGCTGCGCCTCGCCCTCGCGGATGGTGTCCATCCCGGTTTCGCTGAGCATCAGCGGGCGCTCGCCCGTCGCCGCCATCAGATGCGTCAGGTAGCGGCGGAAGTCGGGCTCGCGATGCAGGTAGACGTTGAAGCAGATGAAATCGAGGAAACTCAGGTCGAGGTATTCGGCCGACGGGTAATTCGAGTAGGTGAAGAGCGAGTCGGGCGCGAGGCTTTTGCCGAGGTCGTAGAGTTCGCCCACAAAGCGGCTGACCGCGCGCGCGCCGTGCCAGCGCACGATGTCGGAGCGGACTTCGTTGCCGAGGCTGAAGGCGAGGATGACGTCGGCGAAGCGGCGCAGCTCGGTGACCGCGCCGCGAATCGCGCCGCGGATGTCGGCGGCCATCTGGCGCGAGTCGAGAAACGCCATGTGAAACGGCCACGGTATCCCGACCATCAGCCGCAGCTCGTGCCTGGCCGCCAGCTCGAACATCCACTCCGGCGGCGGCACGTAGGTGCGCACGACGTTGGCGCCCAGCTCGCGCATCAGCGCGAAATCCTGTGCGGCGCGTTCGGGCTCCGGATAGCGCTCGCCGCGCGAATTGGGGCTGAACGGCCCGTAAGAGACGCCGCGCGCGTGGAACTTGCGCTCGCCCTCGAACAGGAACTTGCCGCGTGCGACCAGACGATCCATCCCGATGAGCTAACCGCAAACAGTCGGAGCGCGCAACGCGGCCGCGCGCGATTCGACCATCGGCAAACCGCGCGTGCTCCACGCGGCCAAGGGTTTCCATCGCCCGGCCGGGTCGCCTATATTGGCCCGATTATGGAAAGCGGGCGCGGCGGCGAACCGAAAAGCTTCTTCGTGGACGCCAACGGGATTCGGCTCAGTTGCCAAGACTGGGGCGGTGAGGGACTCCCAATCATAATTCTGCACGCGACCGGCTTTGTCGCGCGGCTGTACCGGCCGATCGCGCTCGCGTTGCGATCGGCGGGCCACGTCTACAGCTACGACCAGCGCGGCCACGGCGACAGCTCGCGCCCGGCTGACGGCGACTACAGTTGGGCGAGGACGGCCGGCGATCTAAGCGCGTTCATCGTGGCGATGAAGCTCGAAGGAGCGCGCGGCCTGGGCCATTCGGCCGGCGCCACCGCGATCGGCGCGCTGGCCGGAGCGCATCCCGAGTTGATTTCGCGCGGCGTGCTGGCCGAGCCGGTGGTGTTCGACGGCGAAGTGCCGGAGCCGGAACAGAAGTCGCTGTACGAGCGCACGCTCAAGCGCAAGCGATGGTTCGAGAGCGCGGATGCGATGGTCCGCAGCCTCGGGCACAAGCCGCCGTTCGACACCTGGCGGCGCGGTATGCTGCGCGACTATTGCGAGTATGGCACGCGGCCGGCGCCGGACGGCGGAGTGGAACTCAAATGCCCGCCCGAAATCGAGGCGGAGTTCTACGCGCGCTCGCGCCAGTTCGCTGGCCTGCCGCTGATTCTCAAGAGCCGATCGCCGTTGCTGCTGATGTTCGGTGAAAAGAGCGGCTCGGCGGGTAATAGGATCTCGGACAAGATCGCGGCGCAACTGGAAAACGGCAGGGTCGTAAAGGTCCCGGACACGGGCCACTTCCTGCCGATGGAGCAGCCCGAAGAGGTTGCCCGGATGGCGCTCGAGTTTTTCAGCGAAAAATAGTTGGGCCGCGCGGCGATCCCGTGGGCGTGGCCGGACGCATCGCGCGCAACCATGCCCGGTGCGCTGTGGCGCCGATGCTGGGTGTTCCTTGGCGGCTACGGTCGCTCTAGCAGCGCGCGTGCCTCGTCACTGTAGACGCCCGGCGCGCGGTACATCACCAGCGGCGGCTCGATTTCGACCTCCACACCGCCGCCCTTGCGTGCTTCGACCAGCACGGTCGAGGCGCTGGCGGCGGCGTGGGGATGGACGAAGCGGATGCGCTTTGGCTCAAGGCGGCGGGCGCGCAGCGCTGAGATAAGCTCGGCGCTGCGCGCCGCCGCGAAGACGAACGCGGCGCGGCCGCCGTGGCGTGCGTAGCGCGCCGCGGCAGCGGTGAAGTCCTCGAGCCGGGCCGCCGTCTCGCCGCGGGCGAGACGGCGGCCCGCATGTGGACTTTCGTGCCCGCTTTGGCGGGCGCGAAACGGCGGGTTGGCGAGCACCAGGTCGAAGTTGCCGGGCACCGCGCCGAGCGCCCGGCGGTTGCGCAGGTCGGCGCATACGGCGCGCACCATACCGAGACTGTTGAGCGCCGCGTTGCGCTCGACGAGTGCGGCGAGCGCCGGTTGAATTTCCAAGGCGACTACTTCGCGCGGCCGTGCCAGCGCGGCGACGAGCAGCGCCACCACGCCGCATCCGGCGCCCAGCTCCAGTACGCGAGCCGCGGGACGCACGGCCGCGAAGCGCGCCAGCAGCACCGCCTCGACCGAGAAGCGGTAGCCGCGGCGCGGCTGGTAAAGGCGTAGCGCCCCACTCAGGATCGAGTCGAGCGTTTCCGGCGCGCTTGGTTCAGTAGTTCGTTCAGCCATTCGTCCGTTCAGTTATGGATTGGGGCGCCAAGGGCGCGCGCGACGCGCGCATCTTTCGCAAGGCCGGCGCCTATCTCGCCAAGGGCAACCTAACGCGCGTGCGCGAGGTGCTCAAAGAGGGGCGCGATCTCGCCGAACGCGAGGAACCTTCAAAAATGGCGCGTCGGTTCAGCGCCGAGATGGAGCGGGCCAAGGCGCCCGCCGATCCCGCGCAGGAATAATCGTCGCGTGCGGGCTCCTTTCCGGGCCCGACAGAGGCGCGGCAGGCGCGGCAAAACCGCCGCTTGGCGGCAATTTCACTGCCATTGCGCATGCTGGTGTGCCGCTTGACGGCGCGCGGTTCGTACTTACGTTCTATGCAGCGAGGCGTGGAGGGCGAAGGAGCCCAAAGCGCGCAGCGGAAATAAAATATCGACTGGCGGATAGGCAGTCGGGAGGTTTAGACGATGGATGTGGTAATCGGAAACGGATACAGCAACGGATGGCTGTATGATCGGGTTAACCGGCTCAACCGGCTTTTCAACGAAGCGGGTTGGACGCATTCGGAAGCCGACTTGGTGCCGCGCAGCGACGTGGTCGAGCATGGCGAAGGCTATCACTTCTACTTCGAAATGCCGGGGATCAAGGCCGACTCGGTCCAGGTCCAAGTTGAGGACGGCAACTTGGTAATCGAGGCGGAGCGCAAGCGGCCCGAGTGGCCTAAGGAAGCCGAGATTCACGTGGCGGAGCGCAGCTACGGCACGATGCGCCGGGCGTTCACGATGCCCGAGGATGCCAGCGCGGACGGGATCAAGGCGACCTATCGCGACGGCGTGCTCGAGGTGACGGTGGCGAAGAAGCCCGAAGCCAAGCCGACGAAGATCAAGGTCAACGTCGAGAACTAGTAGCCTCAAGTGGCGCGCCGCGCGCGTGAAGTGTGCGGCGCGCCACAGTTCATGCGTCGGCGGAGCGAACGGCGGGGCAACCGCCGGTCGAGCCCGCTGACGCGCTTGTTTCTCTAGATGGCGCGGCGCAACGCGGCCGGCGCAGAGTCACCGGCGAAGGATTCGGAAGTGCTGATATGAGCGCATCGCTTGTCGTGCTGATAATCGCGATCGTGCTAGCCGGCTGGGCCGTGCTCGCCTACAACGGCCTGGTGAGCTTGCGCAATCAGGTGCAGAACGCCTGGCGCCAGATTGACGTCCAGCTCCGCCGCCGCCACGACCTCATCCCCAACCTGGTCGAGGCCGTCAAGGGCTACATGCAGTTCGAGCGCGACACGCTCACTCAGGTGGTTGAGGCGCGCGCCAAGGCGGTCGGCGCGCCCGACCAGGCTTCGCGCATGGCGGCCGAGAACCAGATCACCGCGGGATTGGGCAAGCTGCTGGCGGTGATGGAGAACTACCCGCAGCTTAAGTCCGACCAGAATGTGCTCAAGCTGCAGGAGGAGTTGACCACCACCGAGAACCAGATCGCCTTTTCGCGCCAGGCCTACAATGACTCCGTGATGCAGCTCAACACGCGCGTCGAGAGTTTCCCCGCCAGTCTCATCGCCAACAATTTCGGCTTCAAGCATGCCGAGTATTTCCAGGGCGCGCCCGAAGACCAGGCGGTGCCGAAGGTCGATCTCTCGATGGGCGCGCCGCCGCGCGCTTGACGGCCCTGCGCTGAGACGGAGCGGATGGCGGCCGCGCACACCGATTTCTGGGCGCTCGAGCGCCACAACCGGCGCCAGACCGTGATGCTGGTCGCGGTCTTCATCGCGCTGTTCATGGCGCTGGGCTGCGGGCTGGATTTCGTTTTTCACGATCTTGCGATCGTCGACGGCGCCTTGGTCGGCTTCCCGTTGGTGACGTTGATCGCGCTCGGCTTCGGAATCTTCCAATCCCTGCTTTCATACTACGGCGGGGCCGCGCTGGTGCTGGCCTCGGTGCGGGCGCGCGAGCTTACCCCTGACACGCCGCAGCATCAGATGGTGCTCGACGTGGTGCGCGAGATGGCGCTGGCGGCGCGGATGCCGGTGCCCACGGCGTACCTGATGGACGACCCTTCGCCCAACGCGTTTGCGACCGGCCGCGACCCGCGGCATTCGGTGGTCTGCGTCACCCAGGGGCTGGTCGACACGATGGATCGCGAAGAGGTGCAGGGCGTGCTGGGCCATGAGATGGCGCATGTGCGCGACTACGACATCCGCACCATGATGATGATCGCGGTGCTGGTGGCGGGGATCGCGATGCTGGCCGACTTCGTGTACCGCTCGATGTGGTACACGGGCGGAGTGGGTGGAGGTGGCGGCAGGAGCGGCGGCGGCCGCGACGACGACAGCGGCGGCAACGCGGGCGCGATGATCGGCGTCCTGGTGGTGGTGCTGGCAGTGCTGGCGCCGTTCTTCGCGCAGTTGCTTGCGATGGCGGTGTCGCGCGAGCGCGAATATCTCGCCGACGCCGCCTCGGTCGAGTTCACGCGCAATCCGCGCGCGCTGCTGCGCGCGCTCGAGCGCATCGCCGAGACCGAGTCGCCGCTGCGCAACGCCTCCCGCGGTACCGCGCACATGTTCATCGTCAATCCGTTGCAGGGCGCGCGCGCCGACGACGAGGGGTTTTTCGCCAACCTGTTCTCGACCCATCCGCCGCTTGGGCGCCGTATCGAGCGGTTGCGTGCGATGCTCAACGCGGCGGGCGGCGAAACCCCGCCGGGCGGCGCGGCCGCGCCGGCCGCAACTCCGCGCGGCTGAAGGAAGCGCGAACGGGAACCGCGCTAACGGTTGCGATGCCGGAGTTCACGTTCGACTTCGCGCTGGGAGGTCTTGCGCTTGATCGCCTCGCGCTTGTCGTAAAGCTTCTTGCCCTTGGCTAGGCCGAGTTCGACCTTGGCGCGGCCGCGGCGGAAGTAAATCTTGAGCGGCACCATCGAGTAACCCTGCTCGCGCGCACGTCCCCACAATCGGTCGATTTCGCGCCGATGCATCAGGAGCTTGCGCGGGCGGATTTCCTTGTGGCTGAACTGGCCGGCCGGCGCGTAGGCCCCGATATGCACGCCGTACAGGAAGGCCTCGCCGTTTTTGATCCGCGCGTAGCTGTCGCGCAGGTTGACCTTGTGCGCGCGCAGCGACTTGACCTCGGTGCCGGTCAGCGCCATCCCGCACTCCAGCGACTCCTCGATAAAGAAATCGTGGCGGGCCTTGCGGTTGTCGGCGACCAGATCGAAGCCGTCGTCTGGCGCCCTGGCGCTTTGCTGGCGAGCCATCCTTACGAGCTTACCTGCCCGGCGCCTCCAGCATAAGCGACCCAGTCGCGCAGCGCGGCGTCAGTGGTGCGAAAGGCGATCTGGTCCCACGGAATCTCGCCGGGCCCGAAGTAGCGCACCTCGCTGGCTTCGTCGGAAAGCCCGGGGCGCTCGCGTCCGGGCCTTGCGAGATAGACCACGACCGCCGCGCTCGGATTTTGCGGATCGGCATAGACGCCGAGCAGGCGCTCGATCGCGACGTTCATCCCGACTTCCTCGACCGTCTCGCGCAGCGCCGCCGGCTCGGGCATCTCGCCCAGGTCGACGTAGCCGCCGGGAAAAGTCCAGTAGCCCAGCCGCGGCGGGATCGCCCGGCGCAGCAGCAGCACGCGGCCCGCTTCGATCACCAGGCATCCGGCGACCAGCTTGGGGCTTTGAAAATCGATGAAGCCGCATCGCGAGCACACCTTGAGCCGCTTGCGGTCGGGCAGCACCGTGCGCAGTTCCATCGCGCCGCCGCATAGCGCGCAGAAGCGCACGTTGGCGGGATATTGATGCTGGATTGCATGGCGCGGCTCCACGGGACGATCGTGGTCATCGGCCATCATGCATGCCCTCTCGCCGTCAGAACGTAAGGCGGCGCACCAGCGCCTCGCCGATCAGGAGGATCATCGCGGCGAGCAGCGGCCAGGCCGCCATCGATTGCCGCAGTTCATGCTCGGGGCGGGTCAGGCCGACGTCGGAGGGCGAGGGATTGAGCCGCCCGCCGCTGCCCGAGGCGAGGCGCTCGAGCAGCGTATAGTTGGGCTCCGGGCGCGGCAACTCGGCGTTAATCGCGGGGCTGACCGTGTATGCGAGCGGCGGGAAGGCGAGTGCGTCGGCGGTGGCCGCCTTGAGCGCGATGTTATAGGTGCCCGCATGTGGCGCGTCGAAGCTGCCGTAAAGCTCGCCCGGGACTTCTTCGGAAAGCGCGGCCTGTACGCGGCTGCCGTCGGGGCGCGTGATGGTCGCGCTGACCAACGCGGCCGATGGCGTCGGCCGGTCGCTATAGTTGGTGAGCCTCAGATGGATGCGGCCCTCGCGGTAGCCGAGCGCAACGTCGAACTTCTGCTCGGTGGCGGCAGTCTCGGGCGTCATCCAGGAGAGCACCTTGTTCCAGACCTGGCCGAAGACTCCGTCGCGCACCCACGGCGATGACCATCGCCCGCTCGCGTCGGTGGTGACCGCGACCGCCTTGCCGGCCCCGAAGCGCCAGCTCGCGATGAGCGGCTCGTGCGTGTCGGCGCGGTTGATGAAGGCGTCGAGCGTGGCCTGGGGCTTGAGCTGGGTGCTGACGAAGCCCTTGATCGCGGGGAGCTGGCGGCCCGCGAGGTCCTTGAGCAGCGGGTCAGGCTTCACCGTGATTGGGGTGAAGTCTTTTTCGACCATCGTGGTCTCGCCGCCGTGCGCTTTCACGTCCTGCAAGAACAGTTCAGGGAGATTGGCGGCGCTGTCGGTCTGGTAGAAGCTTCCGCCGCCGTATTTGCTGATCGCTTCGAGCAGCGGCAGGTTGGCCTCCCGGCCGATCGCGATGGTGGAGATGGTCACGCCGCCCTCGCGATGCATCGAGGAGACCAGATCGTAGTACATCGCGGCGGTGCCGCCGGTTTCGCCGTCGGTCAGCACGACCACGTGCTTTACCGAGGCGGTGTTGGCGGCAAGCATGCGCTCGGCCTCCTGCATCGCCGGCAGCAGGTAGGTGGTGCCGCGCGCTTTGAGCCGATTGATTAGCTCGTCGAAGTAGGGACGGCTTTTGCTGAGCGGCTCCAGCGGAACCATCACGAACGGCTGCGAGTCGAAGCCGATGACCGCGATAAGGTCGCTGCCGCTGAGCGTCTTGGTGACGGTGCGCGCCGCGGCCTTGGCGTACTCGAGCTTGTTGTTGCGGCCCATCGAGCCCGACTTGTCGATTATCAGGACCAGCGCGCGGGTGCGCTGGCGATGCTGCGGCGGCTTCATGATGACCGGCAGCGCGCGCGCAATGGGGCTGTCCTGGTAGCCGCCCAGGCCGAAGCTCTCGTCGCCGCCCGCCATCGCCAGCGAGCCGCCCTCCTCGACGTAGTTGACCAGCGCCTGCTGGGCCGCGGGCGAGAGCCGCGAGCGCGGCATGTTGTTGAGCAGCACCGCGTCATAGCCCTTGAGATTGCCGCTCCAGGAGCCACTGGGCGTGACCACGGTCGGTTCGAGACCCATGCGGTGCACCACGGCTTCGAGGTACTCCGCGTCGCGCGCCGAGCCGGTCAGGATGAGCACCTTGCGCTGCGCGCCGATCCCGATCCATCCGGTGAGCGAATCGTCCTCGCGATAGGTGTCCTGGGCCGGATTGGCGGGCTTGAAAGAGGCGGTGTACGAGGTCAGTCCGGAAGCCTCGGCATGAACCGGAAAGTCGAAGCGCTGCTGGCCGCTTTGCAGAGTGACGGTGCGGGTGTCGATGGGGCGGCCGTTCTGGAAGACCGAGATGGTGCCGCTTACCGGCGTCGAATTGTAATTGGTGGTGGTGACCCCGAGTGCGAACGGCTCGGACTGAGCCAGCGCCGGCGGCATCGCGAGATCGGTAATCGCAACGTTGGGGATGCCGCGCGCGCCGGGCGGCGTGAAGATATACAGCCGCACTCCGGCCGAGCGAATTGTGCCGAGCGCGCGCTCGGCGTCGCCATGATTTTCCCATCCGTCGGTCACCAGCACGACCGGACCGTCATGCGCGGCCGGATTGGCGGCGACCTTCTCCAGCGCCGCTTCGAGGTCGGTCGCGCCCGGCGCGCAGGTGGTGCATCCGGCGGCCGCGGCGAGCTTGGTGAGCGCGCCCGCGACCGTGGCCGGCTCGGGATCGGTGGCGAAGATCACCGCCGGGTCGCCGGCGCGCAGCTTGAGATCGTCGCGCAGAAGGTTCGCGGTCCACGCGCGCATCGCGCCGGTGATGCTGGCCGAGGCGTCGACCACCGCCGGCCGCGTGGCGCCTTCGCTGCGCGTGACGGTCTGCGGATCAGCCAGCGCGAGCACGCATAGCGCCGCCACCGCCGCGCGCAGCAGCGGTGCGAACAGCTTGCGCGGCGTGTCCACGCCGCGCAGCGCCCAGGCGAGAATCACGGCGACCCCGATCAGCAGCCACAGCGCGCTCGGATTCGCCAGCTTGACACCGGCCAGCAGCAGGGCGCTCGGGTTCATCGCTAGACCGTGGCCACCGAGCGGCGGCGGCGGCGGTAGGCGACGAGCGCTTCGAGGATGACCAGGGCGACGATCGCCAGGATGAAATCGTTGGTAAGCGGCGCGCGGCGCGGCGCGACCTCGGCGACCGCGCCCGAGCCGCTCGTTTCGATCTTCAGGGCGGGCGTATTTTCGAGATCGGAGGCGCGCAGGTTGGCGAGGTTGGCCGCGCGCAGCGATTTGGCGCCGTCGGAAGAGATGAGCTGGTACAGCCCCGGGAAATTGGCGCCGGTGAACAGCATCCCCGGCGTGACTTTGATCTGGCGCCCGCCGGGCGGCACGATGCCCGTGACGCCAGCCGGCACGATCCACGGGTCGCCGGTATGGTAGCCGGCGGTCTCGGCGCCGAAGCCGGCCAGGTAGCTGAGCGAGTTGAGCGTCAGCACCGACATCGGAAGGTTTTGCCGGCCGAGATAGGGAAAAGGATTGAAGCCCAGGGCGACGAAGCGATGGCCGGCGCGTTTGCCGGCAAGGATCAGCGCGCCGCCGCTGCCGGTCACGATCGCCCGGAGCCACGGATGTTGGCCGAGGTATTCGCCGGCGCGCAGATTGAGCAATCGAAAATTGACCGAGTCAGTGAGCGGGCCGGTCGGCGGCCATCCGGTGATCTCGACGCGCGCGGCCGGCTGAATGTTGAAGCCGAAGAGCGGGTCGCCCGGCGGCGGCATCACCAGCAGCGTGTTGACCGGCGGCATCTCCTTGGGCACCGCGTACTCGAAGATCGCGAGGTCGGCGGAGGCGAGGTCGGTGGGTGAAAAGCTAGTGGGCGACGCGACGCGGACCGAAATGCCCGGCAGCGTAGCGAGGCCGGCGGCATCGGCCGGAGCCGGCGTCACGAACAATATCGAGATTGATTTGACCGCGCCGGCCGTCGCGTAAGCGACGTTGTCGAGCGCAAAGCCGTCGCTCGGCGTGAGCTCAGCGCGATAGACCCCGGCCGGCGCGAGGTTGGGGAACTCCACCACGCCGATCTGGCCCGGGGCCAGATGCGCCTGGGCATGTCCGACTGGCTTGCCGTCGCCGGTGATCGCGAGCTTAAGCGTCTGGGCCGCGGGGCTGAAGTTGGCGACCGTCAGGCGGGCGTGCAGCGCGGAGTGTCCGAGCGCCTCGCGGCGCAGGACGAACGATCCGATTGCGTAGTTGGGCAGCGGATCGCCGACCGCGAACGCCTCGATGCGTGGCGGGACGGGCGGCGCGAGCGGCTGCGCGCCGGCATAGATCACCCGGCGCAGCCGGGTGTCGGAAGCGAGCTCGCTCAAAAGCGCGGCCAGCGCGGCCGGGTCGGAGGGGGCGCCGGTGGGCCGCAACCGCGCCAGCGCGGCCGCGGCCTCGGCGGCGCTGCCGAACGGCGGACCGGCACGATGAGGCTGCGGGGCGGTCAGATAGAGGCTGACTTCGCCTGGGCCTTCCCGGCCAAGCGCATCCTTGAGCGCCGCGCGCGCCGCGTCGAAGCGGGTGCGCCCGCCGGCCGCAAGGGCCTGCATCGCGGCCGAGTCATCGAGCACCACCGCGATTGGGTTGCCGCTGCGCAGGACGTACGGCTCCGCCATCGCCAGCACCGCGAGGCTGAGGATCAGCATCTCGACGAAGAACATCCAGTCCGGCTGCGGCCATCCGCCGAAGCGCCGGCCGCGCCGCGCGCGCAGCGCGCGAAAGGCGAGCACGCTGGAGACGATGACGCGGCGCGGACGCTCGCGCACCAGGTAGGCCAGCGCGAGCGCCGGGATCAGCGCGAGCAGGTAGTAAAACGCGCCTGGATAGAGGACTCCCATCACGCCGCTAATGCCTCAGGCCGAAGTCGGCGGTCGCGCGCAGGAAAAAGTCGTGGAAATTCAGGTCGGTGGTGTAGAGCGTGTAGTGCAAGCCGCGGCGCAGGCAAAAGGTCCGGATCTCGCGCGAGAGGCGCTGCAGCGTCTGGCGATATTGCTCGCGCTCGCGATTGCCGATCGATACCGTCACGCGCTCTCCGCTCTCCGCGTCGACCAGTTCGACGTCGCCCGCCAGCCCCGCGCCGGCCATCTCGCTGCCGCCCAGAATCTGCACCGCCGTCACGTCCATATTGGCGGCGGTGAAGAGGCCCAGTCCGCGGGTCACCGAATTTATCATCATCAGGTAGTCCGAGATCACGAAGACCTTGCCGGCGCGGCGAATCGAGACCAGCTCGCGCGCCAGCACCGTGGCGAGGTCGAGCTGGCCAGCCGGCCGGACCGCGCCAAGGCGCTGGGCCAGTTCGACGATCCGATGGCGGCCGTAGACGAAGCCGGGCGTGGAGGCTTGGCCATCGCCGGCCAGCACGCGGATCATCACCCGGTCGCCCTGCCCCAGGGCGACATAGGCGAAGGCCAGCGCGGTCGCCACCGCCATGGGGAATTTGCGGTCGGCTTCGGGCAGGCCCATCGAGGCGCTGGCGTCGAGAAAGATGTAAGTGAGAAGGTCTTCCTCCTCCTTGAACAGCTTGATGTAGAGCTTGTCGGTACGGCCGTAAAGTCCCCAGTCGATGAAGCGGAAGTCGTCGCCCAGCACGTAATGGCGGAAGTCGCTGAACTCCAGCGACGAACCGCGCCGGGGCGAGAGATGGGAGCCCTTGCCGAGCCCCTCGAACGCGCGCCGCGGCTTGATCCGGAGATGCTCGAGCCGGGCCAGGAAGTCCGGCGTGAATTCCTCGGGCAGTCCCAGCATCGAGACTTACGCGCGCGGCTGCTTGAGCCGCTTGGCGACCTGGTCGAGGATCGAATCGGTGGTGACGTTTTCGGCCTCGGCCTGGAAGTTGCGCAGCAGCCGATGGCGCAGCGCCGGGAGGACCGCGTCGGCGACGTCGTCGTAGCTGACGCTGACGCGGCCGTCGAGCAGGGCGTTGACCTTGGCGCACAGAATGAGCGCCTGGGCGCCGCGCGGGCTCGGTCCGAAGCGCAGGTACTGCGAGACCTCGGGAATCGCGCCGGGACCGTTGGGCGCGCAGGAGCCGATGAGGCCGATCACGTAGCGCTCGACCGGCTCGGCCACCATCACCTCGCGCACCAGCGCCTTGAGCTGCTCGATCGCGGCCGGCGCGCCGGCCGGCGGAAAGATGGGCTGTGCGGTATGCATCGTGGGCCCGGTGGTGCGGTTCAAGATTTCGCGCAGCTCCTCCGGCTTTGGCGAACCCATCACGACCTTGAACAAAAAGCGGTCCATCTGTGCTTCAGGCAGCGGATAGGTGCCTTCGAGTTCGATCGGGTTCTGCGTCGCCAGCACCATGAACGGTGGCTCCAGCGGATAGGTGGTGCCGAAGACCGTGACCTGCCGCTCTTCCATCGCCTCGAGCACGGCGGACTGGGTCTTGGGCGTGGCGCGGTTGATCTCGTCGCCGAGCACGACGTGGGCGAAAATCGGGCCGGGCTTGAAATGGAACTCGCGCCGCCCGTCGGCCTCGCTAAGAATCTGGGTGCCGACGATGTCGGAGGGCATCAGGTCGGGCGTGAATTGGATGCGCTTGAAGCTGAGCCCCAGGGCGTCGCTGGCGGTCTTGCACATCAGGGTCTTGCCCAGTCCGGGGACGCCTTCGATCAGGACGTGGCCGCCCGCGAAGAGGGCGGTCAGGGTTTTGCGGACGACCTGCTCGTGGCCGACGATAACCTTGCCGACTTCGGCTTCGGCGCGGGCGAAAGTGCGCCGGAACTCGGCGACGCGCTCGGTTGGCGTAATTTGCGGAGCCGCTCCCATGCCTTCTCCTTCTTGCAACAAATTGATGAAAGCCGCGCCCGCCGCCTAATGGATCAGATCGCGGTAGCGTGGCGGCACAAGCTGACGTTCCTGGGGCGCGAGGTCAAGCCGCTCGGCCTTGAGCGGGACGTTGGCGTACGGCACGCTGGCGGTGGGCCGGTTGGTGTCGGGCACAATCTTGCCGCCGCTGGCGGAGACGACCTCGGTTGGCAGGCGGAACAGGACGTAGCGCGCGTCGCGAATCTCGATCGGCGGCCCGTGGCCTGGTTTGTAGAAGCGCTGGAAATTCTCGGGCGCTGGCATTTCGCCAAGATGGGTGTCACCGTGGCCGCCCTTTTCATTTTTACCGCTCTTCGCGCCGCCTGACGGCGTTTGCCCCTTGGCCGCGGTGTCGGGGCGGGGGATCTTGCCTTGGGCCAGCGCGTCGGGCTGTTGCGAGGCGCCTTTGTTGTTGGGCGCGTTGCCCGGCTTGAGCGCGCTGCCCTTCTCGCCCTGGCCCGGCTTGGGCGCGTTGTTCTTGGAACCCGAGCCGGTTTCGATTTGCGCCTGGGCCTTGGAAAGGTCGTTGCGCAGCTCGACTATCTGCTGATTGCCTTTGGGGCCGTTGGGATTCTGGCCCTGGCTTTGACCTTGGCCACTGCCTTTGCTCTGGCCTTGTCCGTTACCCTGTCCGGGTCCTTTGCCGGAGGAATTGCCCTTGCCGTTCCCGTGGCCCTTGCCGGTGGCGTTCTGCGCGGCCTGCTGGGGTGACGATCCCTGCTGCTGCTTTTGCAGCTCGCGCATCGCTTCGGCCAGCCGCTCGAGTTTCTGTTCGGGCGGCAGCTTGGGATTTTCCATCGCGTCGGCGGCGGCGAGTATTTTGGCGGCAAGTTCCTTGTCCGCCGGAGAGGATGAACTGGCCAGTGGCTTAGCGGCGGCGCGGAGCCTGTGCGCCTGCAACTGCTCGGCCGTCGGCGGCCGCACCAGCGCCAGCGCGGCGGCCGCGAGTCCCACGACTATCGCGGCTGCGATCGGCAGCGACCGCGCCAGCGGGCGGCGCACCTCGAAGGCGAAGGCGCGCTGGGGATCAAAGCGCTCGAGGTAGCCGATGGCGCGGAGCCATAGCAGCGGGAACAACGGGGTCCGTTGCGCGCGCTGCGCGCGCGGCTCGGCGGGATCGGCCAGGCCTGCGAGGGTGACGATCTCCTGATGGCCGTCGACCGCCTCGTCGACGCGCGCGGCGGCGTCCATGAAATCGTCGGCCTTACGATAGGCTCGCCAAGCCAGGAAGGCGCATCCGGCGAGCGCCGCCACGCCCACGGCCAGCAGGGCCAGGCGCAGGCCGCCGAGCTTCGCCGGCGCCAGCAAGTAACCCATCCGCTCCCACGTCGCGGCCCCGATAGCCTCAAGCGCCGCGGCCAATAACAGCGCGGTGAGGGCGGGAACGAAAAGCGCCAGGCCCGCGCGCATCGCGGCGACCTGTTTGAGGCGGCGGCGGGCGACTACGATCTGCTCGACGGGGTTAATCACGGTGGGGGGGGTCATCGCTTCGCGGCGGGCGCGGGCAGCGGAGCGGCGTAGCTCGCGGACCGATGCGCGTTGTCTTGCGCTGGCTTAACGGTCTCCTGGGCGTTCAACTTCTTCAGCATCGCGATGGCGCGGTTGTGCTCGCGCAGCGTGCGCGAAAATATATGGGTTCCGTCGTTGCGCGCCACAAAATACAAGTAATCCGTATGCGCCGGGTAGAGCGCCGCCATTATCGACGACATTCCAGGGTTTGCGATCGGTCCCGGCGGTAGTCCGGCGAACGAATACGTGTTAAAGGCAGACGCAGTATGCACCGCCGTCGCCGCGGGCTCAAATTCACCCTGTGGATTATACTGGGCGGTTGGATCGGACTGAAGCGGCATCCCCAGCCGCAGGCGGTTATAAAACACGCTTGCTATGGTGGGACGTTCCCCGGGCACTTTGGCCTCTTTCTCGATGATGGAGGCGAGGGTCACCAGTTCGTGCACGCTTAGATGGAGTTCGAACAGCCGCTCCTCGATGTTCGGCGGCAGCGCGCGGTAGAATCGTCCCAGCATCGCAGCCAGCATCTGCCCGACGCTCGCGTGCGGCGAAAAGCGGTAAGTGGCGGGGAACAAGTAGCCCTCGGCGCCGAGCGGTTCCAGTCCCAACGCCACCGGCAGTGGACCCCGCCGCGCCGCCGCTTCGAACTGCCGCTGGCATACGAGGCCTGCCCCCTCCAGCCGTTCGGCAATCTGACGCAGCGTCGCACCCTCGGGAACCGCCACCGTCACTACCGTGAAGTCGCCGTTAATCATGTGGCGCAGCACGTCGGCCATGCGCTCGCCGCCGCCGAAGGCATAGTCGCCGGGCTTCAGGTTGCGCCCGCCCCCGGTCAACTCGGCATACAGCACCATCACCCGCGCGCTGCGCACCACGCCGGCGGATGCGAGCCGGTGCGCCACCACGGCGAGCGAATCGCCCCGGTTGACGGACACGATTCTCGGCGTTGCGAATCTCGCGACCGGAACGAAGCATGCGTAGGTAATCCATGCCACGGCCGCGAGCGCGCCGAGCGTCGTCAGGGCGGCTGCGGCCTTGACGTATCGGCTCACCAGGGCACCATCGGAACGTATCGGCTCACCAGGGCACCATCGGAAGTAGAAATCTCAATTTAAGCACATCCGGAGCTCGCGCAGGTTTCACCGGAGGCGGTCCGGGTTCTTCAGGAATTTGGTTGCGCGCGGCGCTTTTCCAGCCATCCCTCGAGAATTATCGCCGCGGCCACCGCGTCGCGTAAGGCCTTCTTCGCCGCGCGCGAGGCAGCCGCGCCGCGCAGCCGCTCTTCGGCCTCATAGCTGGTCAACCGCTCGTCGAACATCTCTACTGGAAGGCCGGTCGCTGAGCCCAAATGCTCTGCAAAGGCCCGCGCCGCGCGCGCCGATGGCCCCTCGGACCCATCCATGTTGAGCGGCAGGCCGACGACGATACGCGAGACGCCGCGCTCGGCGAATTGCGAGCGAATCGCGTCAAGGTCGTGCTTTAGTGAACCGCGTTCAAGCATTCCCAGCGGATAGGCCCCCTGACCGTCGCCATCGGTGATGGCCAAGCCGATCCGCTTTTGGCCGAAATCGATTGCTGCGATTGGCATAATGACACGTTTGGATGGGCTGTGGCGTTCTATAAGAAAAACTGTTGAAACTCTATAAGAAAACCTGTTGACAACGAGGACTATCGAGGGGTTGCGTATGTGAGTCAAATCTCTTAGATTGTCCCCGATGGTTCGAGGGATCGTTGCTCGCATATTTCCGCGCCTTATCACGGCCTTGGTGGTCGCTGGGCTGGCCACGCTTGCGGCAATTCACCTCTTTTTCCAGGCCGGGGAGCCTCCGACGCCCACCATAGCTCTGATGGCCTTACAGGCCGGCCGCACCGAAGGCGGCCCCACCGAACTGGCGGAGAGCGCCACTCCCGCTCCCGACCCGATCATCATACAGCTCACACTTGACCGCTCGGCCCCCGTGCTGCGCTACCTCGAAGATGCCGGGCTGGATCCTGCGGAGGCGCGGAACTGGGCTAATCATTTCCAAGAAGCCGCCAATACCGGGACGATGAAGGAGGGCCACGCACTGGTCCTCTATAGGGATCCCGAGACCGGGGACCTGCGCGGCCTCAGCTACAACCTTAACACGAACATCGCGATCCGCGAGCACGGCTTGGGCGCCGGCGTCATTCGCACCTCGCGCGATCTGATCCAGTACGACATCAAGCGGGTCGGCGTCGCTTTCCAGGTGGATCGCAGCTTCCGTAGCGCCGCCCAGCGCAACAACCTGCCCGAGCCAGTCGTCTATACACTGGAGAACACCTTCAGCGATCGTTATCATGTCGACGAATTGCCGTCGGGTTCGGTCGTCAAGCTCATCTATCAGGAAAGGGTGGCTCGCGATGGCAGCTATCAGTTAGTGACCGGCGTAGAGGCGGCGCAGATCGAATCGGACAACCGGATTATGAGCGCCTTCGCCTTTCGCGACGAGCACGGCCAACCGCGCCTGTTCGATGCGAACGGCCGGGAGTTAGGCCAGCCGCAAGCCCTGCGCTTCCCGGTCAAGTTCAACTACATCTCCTCAGGCTTCACCTTCCATCGCTACCATCCGATTCTCCACGAGTACCGGCCGCACCTCGGCGTCGATTTGGCTACCAAGTACGGCACCCCGGTCCAAGCGATAGCGGATGGGCGGGTGGAATATGCCGGATGGTGCGGGGAACTGGGGCGATGCGTCCGGCTGGATCACTCGCAAGGCATGGTGAGCATTTACGGCCACCTGTCGCAAATCACGCAGGGACTGGCGCGTGGCGAATCGGTGTCGCTGGGCGAGGTCATCGGGCGGGTCGGTTCGAGCGGCCTGTCCACCGGACCGCATCTGCACTTCGCGATGGAGCGGGAGGGCCACTACGTCAACCCGCTGACCCAGAGCATCGGCGTCAACCATCAAGTATCGCCGCGGATGCGCACCGTGTTCGAGCAGTTCAAGGAGCACTACCTCGCGATGCTGTCCAAGCTGCCCGACATGGGCGGTCATTTCCATGTCGGCGGCGCCCGGACATCGGCGGCCGCGCAGACTGCGGTGGTGGGGCAGCCGGGCAAGCGCCTGGCCAGTGGGCAGGCGCTCCGCCGGCGCTCGCGTCATCATTGGCATTCGTGGCGCACCGCCTTTTAGCGCTACCCGATTCAACTTCGACAAAACACCCGCCAGGCTTCGCGCCTCATAGCGCGCAGACGGCCTCTCGTACTTGGCCGGCAAGCGCCGCGTAATCCTCGCCCCTCAAATTCAATGGCTTGCCGAAGCTGACTGAACCCGGCCCGGGATGAACCATCCGTGAATCGCGGTGGAGCACGCGGTCGAGTCCTCGTAGGCGGACCGGCACGACGGGGACCCGAAGCCGGGCGGCAATCAGTGCAACTCCCGGCTGGAACGGCTTGATCTCGCCGGACTCGGTTCGTTCGCCCTCCGGGTAGATCAGGACCGACCATCCTTCGCTTGCCAGGTCGCCGATGTGGCGTAGGGTTTGCCTGATTCCCGCTTCGTGTTGCGGGATCGGAAAGCCGTTAAAAAACAGCGTCGCGAGGTAATAAGTCAGGCTGTTACTGAGCCAGCGCAGCCGCGAGTACTGGTGCGGATAAAAATGCGCGTCGAAGAACTCCTTCAGCATCGCCGGCGCGATGGAATAGCGCCAACGCGCGGGAAGCGCGGCGAAGATCGCGGCAGTGTCCAGATGGCTCTGATGGTTGGCCGCAAAGACCACCGGTCCCTCAAGGGACTCGAGTTCTTCCAGGCCGGTGACAGACATACGGACACACAGCCGGGTCAGCGGAAGGAACAACCCGGCCAGCGTCGCCCGCCGAACCAGCCCGGCGAGCGCGTTTCGATTCCAGTTGATAAACTCGATCGGTTCTCTCGGTTCGGCGCTTCCGGCAGGGCGTGATACCTGCCTGCTCAGATCCGCGACGGTGGTGGCTTCCGTAAATCGGGCCTCGTCGATCGCGACATTAAAGGACTGCTCCAGCTCGACCATGAGTTCGACCCGCTCTAGCGAGCTCAAGCCGATTTCCTGGAGCGTCGTCTCAGGCATGATGGTCCGATCGGGCGCGTAGTTTTTGACGAGAGCCGTGATTTGGTCGTCCAGCGAGGGAGATGGTGGCGGCGGCCCTCCCGCGTCCACCCATTGCTGTATCGCGCGCCGCCTAAGCTTGCCGGTCCCCGCGGTACGCGGCAGCTTGCCGCCGGTCCATACCGATACGCTGCGGATCTTCTGATGATCGTCCAGCCGGGCGTTGGCGAGTCTCACGACTTCTTCCTTGTCGGCCCCCGGCTTGAGAACAAGCACGGCATGGACCCGGCCCCTGCCAACCACCGCCGCGTCGATCACGCCCGGTATCTGACCGAGCACGAGTTCCACGTCTTCGGGAAAGACCTTGAGGCCCTCCGGCGTGACGATCACTTCGCTTTTGCGGCCGCGAACGTAAAGATAGTGCTGGTCGTCCAACTTGCCGATATCGCCGGTATGGAACCAGCCGCCCTCGAAAGCACTTGCGGTTTCGGCGGGCGCGTTGAGATAGCCCGGCGTCACGATGTCGCCGCGGACCAGGATTTCGCCGTCAGGGGCGATCTTCACCTCGACTCCGGTCAGCGGTTTGCCCACACTCCCGCGCCGGCCATGGAAGGGGTGATTGAAGCTGATGATCGGCGCGGTTTCGGTTAGCCCATATCCTTGAACCACGAGGAAGCCGAGGCGCGACCAGAATTCTTCCAGCTCGGCTTCGAGCGGAGCGCCGCCCACCACGAAGCCCCAGAACTTCAGCCCGAAGTGGCAATGCACTTTCCGGTAACGCCACCATCGCAATAGCCAGTGGGATTCGCCGCCTGACGGATGAGCGGTTTCCGGCGCCAGCCTGACGACATACTGACGCAAGAGGTCGAGCATCTTTGGCACCGAGACGAGGAAAGACACTCGCCGCTTGCGGATCTGCCGCGCGATTTCCTGCGGGTTGTAACTGTGCACCATCACGACCACGCCCGGCAGCATCGGCGGAAAGAACGTGGCCAGCGCTTGGCCGAACATGTGGCTGAGCGGAAGCAGGTTGAGAAAGCGCAAAGGAAACGCCGGGCGCACGTATTTGCGATAGCGTAAGACTTCGCGCTCGATCGGAAGCAGGTCGGCCGCGATGTTGCGGTGCGTGATGACAACGCCTTTTGGCGCCGCGGTCGAGCCGGAAGTAAACACGAATTCCGCCGGGTCGTCCGGACGGATTTGCGCGACGCGGGGCGAAACCGGCGCGGCGGCCATGTCGAGATCGGCAAGTCGCCAAATGACCGGCAGGCCGGCCCCTGCGGAGGAGGCCGCGACATCATCGCCAACCAGGAGGAGCCGCGCGTGGACGATCTCCTGGATGTGGCGGACAACTTCCGGCGAGGCCCGGTAGTCGACAGGAACAACCACGACGCCCTCGAGCACGCAGCCCCAAAAGGCGACCAGCCACTGCGGGCGGCTCTCCGACCACAATAGAACCCGCTCGCCCTTGTGTACGGATTCGCCGCGCAGCCGCTCCGCGAAGGCGCCCGCCGCGCGGGCAATCTGCCGGTATTGGTAGCACCGGGTGCGATACCCGTCGTCGTGGATCACGAACTCATCGGAGAGCCCGGCAAAGCCGTCGAATATATCGACGAGCGTTCGGTGTGAGGCGCCCGAATCATCGCGAGCGGCGCCCGGTTCCGCGGCTGCCGAAGCTGGCGCGGTGGAATCGACACGACACGACATCCAACTCGAGCCCTCGCGGCTAAACTAGCACGATCGATTCGCTTATACTGTGCCCAGGGCCAAGGCCCATCACGGCGCCGGCCCGGACACCCGATGCGTCTCGAGATGGACACCGACTTCTTCGCGCTCCCTGTCCCGCGCGTAATCGCTCACCGCGGCGTCAGCGCGCACTATCCGGAAAACACGATCGCGGCGTTCTCAGCGGCGCGCGACCTTGGCATTCCTTATGTCGAGCTCGACGTCCACATGACGCGCGACGGTGAGATCGTCGTGACCCACGATGAAAATCTGCGCCGCGTCGGCGGACATGATGGGGTGGTCAGGGAATTGACGTTTGCCGAGCTTGCCCAAGTCGACGCCGGCCGCAACTTTAGCCGGGACAGCCTTCGGTTCCCGTTTCGCGGGTCAGGGCTTCGCGTTCCCAGGCTTGCACAGGTACTCGAGGTGGTGCGCGGACAACGCCTCGTGATCGAGGTCAAACAGGAAAACCCGAGCCTGATCGAACCGATGCTGAGGGTGATAGATCGGGCCGGGATGCGCCGGCGCGTGCTGGTGGCGAGCGAGCAGCAGACTCCGATCGACGAGGTGCGCGCGCTCGCGCCGGAGCTTCCGACCGGATTTACCTATCGCGAAGTCGCCGGCTTCATGGCGGCGCTGGCGCCCGGCGCCGAACCCTACCAGCCGCGTGGCGACGCCTTGCAGATTCCGCCCGAGTACGAGTCGTGGCGGATCGTGACGTCCGAGAGCGTCGCCGCGGCGCATCGGATCGGCGTCGAGGTGCACGTGTGGACGGTCAACGCCGCGGCCGCGATGAGCGCGATGCTCGAGCTCGGCGTTGACGGCGTAATCACCGACTATCCCACTCGCCTGCTCGCGCTGCTTTAGCCCGCCGCCCCCGCGTGCGCATTCGCGCGCCGCGGCGCGCGAACGCGCTTGTCCGGCGCAAGGGACTTTGTGTTACAATCCCCCGCGCTTCAACCAACCGCAGCGCATGGAGGTGGAATCAATGAAACTCGACACGATGCTCTCCGCACGCGACCTGCACGAAGTTCCCAAGGCGGCGAAGGCCGCCGAGGAGGCCGGCTTCGGCGCCATCTGGTCGATGGAGGCGGGCAACGACGGATTCCTGCCGCTGGCGCTCGCCGCGGAGCACACCCGGCGCATCAAGATGGGCCCGGCGGTCGCGATTGCCTTTCCGCGCAGCCCGATGGTGATGGCCAATACGTCGTACGATCTTGCGCGCCTGTCCGAGGGGCGCTTCATTTTGGGGCTCGGCACCCAGGTCAAGGGCCATATCGAGCGGCGCTACGGAATGCGATATGAGCCGCCGGTGCCCAAGCTGCGCGAGTACCTGGAATCGCTGGCGGCGATTTTCAAATGCTGGAACGAGGGCGGCGCGAAGCTCTCGTACAAGGGCAAGTACTACAACTTCTCGCTGATGACGCCGTTTTTCGCGCCGCGGCCGCATCAGTTCAAGATCCCGGTCTACATCGCCGGCGTGAACGAGCACATTTGCCGGCTGGCGGGCGAGCTGTGCGACGGCCTGCACGCGCATCCATTCAACTCGCCCAAGTATCTGCGCGAGTTCGTGATGCCGCATCTCGAAGCCGGCTTCAAGAAATCCGGCCGCTCGCGCAAGGACTTCACCGTCTTCACCACCCCCTTCGTGGTGGTGGGCGGCAACGACGAGGAGATCGAAAAGGCGCGCGCCGGCGTGCGCCAGCAAATCGCCTTCTATGCCTCCACCCGCACCTACCAGGTCGTACTCGAGACGCACGGATGGGGCGACGTGGCGCCGCGTCTCAATGAGAAGGCCGCCAAGGGCGATTGGACCGGGATGGCCAGCGAGATCACCGACGAGATGCTCGACACCTACTCGGTGAGCGGCAGGTGGGACGACATCGCCGCCAAGGTCAAGGCGCGCTACGACGGCCTGCTCGACCGCGTCGCCTTCTATATGCCGTACAAGGCGGGCGTCGACGACGACGCCTGGCGCCATCTCTGCCAACAGTTCAACGGCTGAGCCCGCGCGGGCGCCGCCGCGCGCGCAGGCGCTTACTTGTCGAGCGTCGAGCCCAACTGCTGCACCTTCTTCTGCAGCATGCTCACGAGCGCCGGGTAGCCGTCGTTGTTGAGCACGCGGTTGAACTGGTTGCGGTAGTTGGCCATCACGCTGATCGCGTCAATATCGAGGTCGTAGATTTTCCACTCCGCGCCGTCGCGCTTGAGCAGATAGTCGACTTTGATCGGCGGGGGCTGGTCCTTCAGCAACACGCTGCTATGGACCTCGGCATAGCCGGCGCCGTTGTACTGCTGTCCGGTGAAGCTGACGTTGGAAGTGTTCACGTTCTGGCGGATTTTCTGCACGCTGTAGTCCCGCATCTTGCTCAGGTAGACGTTCTCCATGAAGGAGGTGAACAGCGGGACGAATTGGGCCTGCTGCTGTGGCGTGATCTGGCGCCAATGGTAGCCCAGCGTGGTGCGCGCCATGTCGGCGAAGTCGAAGTTGGCCTCCGCGATCTCACGCAGCTTCTTGTTGCGCTCGGCGGTCGGCGTCTGGGTGTCGCGCACCACCGCAGTGGTCTGGTCGATAACCGCCTTGACCATCGCCGTCGGGTCGCCTGCCGTCACCGCGGCGGAGGCCGCCGCCTGGGCGCGCGCCGGCTCCGGCATGAGCGCTACGGCGGCGGCGCAAAGCGCGCCGGCAAGAAAGATTGCGCCCGCGAGCCCTTGGCTGATGACGGCGCGGCGTTTGACCGATGCGCCACAATCGCGGCCGCCCACGCGGCCTGGTTGGCTGGTAAGGTGTGAATTAAACATCGCGTATAAATAATCCATCAGTTGCCATTATCGCCGCTCGCGCCGGGCATTAAAATAAGCCCGGCAACTTGAATGGCCGGCTGTGCTAAGCGTCCGAATAGGCTACGCTATTTTGCTATGCACAAGCGCGTGCTTTACGCGGCGGACCCGCGCTGGGCCGCGATGGCCGAGCGGCTCGACCTGCTCATGGCGGACAGTGGCTTTCGTACGCTCAAGGACGAGGCCCGCACGCGCGCCGGCTTGCTCAAGGGGCCCGACGGCGTGTTGGTTTTCGTCAAACGCGTGCGCACCGGCTCCTGGGCGAGGGGGCTGGTCGCCGCCGCGCGCGGTTCGCAGGTCAGGCGATGGCTCGATGGAGCCGCGATGCTCGCGGCGGCGGGCTTCAATCGTCCTGCGCCGCTGGCCGCGCTGGAGGTGCACCGCGCGGGCGTGGTGAGCGAGTGCTACCTGCTCTGCGAGGCGCTGCACGATGCGACCGTGCTCAGCGGCGCGGCGCTGGGAGGCGGGACGGTGCATTTTCGCTCCCGCCGGACGCTGCTCAGCGCCGTGGCGCGCGAGGTTCGCCGGCTGCATGACGCGGGGCTTTACACGCTTGATCTGCAGGAGACCAACCTGATGGTGGAGGAGCGCGGCGCTGCGCCGCCCCGGATAAGCTTCGTCGACCTGGAGGATTTCCGCCGGGTGCGCATGGTCTCCTGGCACAGAAGGCTGCTCAATCTCGTTCATCTCGACCGCAGTATCGGACGCTTCCTTAATCGTCCCACGCGGCTGCGCTTTTTTTACGAGTATCTCGGCGCGGCCGCGCTCGGCCGGAATGAGCGGCGGCGGATCGTCCTCCAGTTCTGGCAACTGCGCGACGGGCTCGAGCGCCGCCGCCGCGCGCGCGCGCCACGCATCGCGGCCGCGACGCTGGAGACGGTGGCCGGCTGCGCGCGTGGCGCGGCGCCGGCCGCAGCGGACAAGCTGGCGCCGCCGCCGCGCGGCAACTGACAACGCAAGCATCGACGGGGTACCGGCGGCTATGGCCTTTGCGATTCGCAGACGCGAGTACGATCACCATACCGAGCAGGTCCACGCGGCCGGCGGCGCCAGCTTGCGCGACCTGATGCTGGGGCTCAACGACGGCCTGGTGGCCTCGTTCGCGGTCACTTCCGGCGTGGCTGGCGCGTTCACCACGGGCGGTATCGTGGTCATGGCCGGCCTCGCCGAGATGCTGGGTGGAGCGGTCTCGATGGGCCTGGCGGCGTTCATCTCGGCCCGTTCGCAGATCGAGTTCTACCACAGCGAGATCCAGCGCGAGCGCGACGAGATCCGCCGATGGCCCGAGCGCGAGCGCGAGGAAGTCCGCGCCATCTACCGCGCCAAGGGCTTCGGTGGCGAGTTGCTCGACCTCATCGTGCGCCACATCACCGCCGACCCCGAGCGCTGGAGCGACGTGATGATGCGCGAGGAGTTGGGGATGGCCGTCGAATCGTTCGACCGGCCGCTGCGCTCGGCCTTGACCGTGGGCTTCTCCTACCTCGCCGGCGCAACCGTGCCGGTGATCGGCTATCTCTTCGTCGCGCCGCACGAGGGCCTGATCATCTCCGCGGCCGCGACGGTCGCGACGTTGTTCGTGGTCGGCGCGGCCAAGACGAGAATCACGGCGCGCTCGTGGTGGCGTAGCGGACTGGAGAGCATGGCGACCGGCATTGCCGCCGCGGCGGTGACCTACGGCGCGGGGCGATTCTTCGCTGGCCGTTGAGCGTCGCACGGCGCACCCCCGTGCCGCGCGTCATCGTGGACGGCGCCGCGGCATAGACGCGCCATAGAGAGCCGCGCCGGGTTTGCGCGGCACGGGGCCCGCCATCTCCGGTTATCCGGCGTTGATCTCAATGGCGCATCCCCGCTATCTCTACCCGCCGGGGCCGATATCGTGAGTGAGCAAGCTGGGTTGACCTCCTCGGATCGCGTGGCGGTTGCTTCGCCGCCGCTGCCGCGCCAGATGGCATGGGAGACGGCGGCATCGGCGTGGCATTCGACGCGGTTGTTCGCGTTCGTTCTGGTAGTGATCGCGATCGTCGTCGGCGCGCACATGCGCTTCCACCGCTTGGCGCGCTTCGACATGAGTGGTGACGAGGGAGCGTCTTGGGCCGCCGCGTCCGCGCCCAGCGCGCAGCAGGTGGCTAAGATAGAGCGGCGGCTCGATCCCGGCAAGCTCGCGCTCTATGACGAGATGCTGCACGAATGGATTGGGGTCTTCGGCGACAGCGTGTTCGCGCTGCGCGCGATGTCGGCCGCCTTGGGAACCATTGCTATAGTTCTGGTCTTCGTCGCCGTGCGTGAGGTCTGCCGTTCGCTGGTTGACGAGTCGGCTGCCGCGATTGGTGAGCTGGCGGGCGCCTTCGCTGCGCTCCTGTATGCCACCAATCTTGAGATGGTGCTGTCGGACCGCATAGCGAGGATGTATCCGCTCGTGATGTGCGCGGAGCTTTTGCAGATCACATTTTTTGTTCGCGCCCAGCGTCGCGGTGGGATGTTAAACTACGCCGGTATCGCACTTTTCACAGCCGCGATGGTCGCCAGTAACTTTACTTCAATATTTCTGATGGCAGCGGAAGCGTTGTGGCTCGGCTGGCTGCCGCTCGCGACGCTCTGGGATGCGCAGTCGCGACGGCTGGCAGTGCTCCGTCCCGGCTGCGCGCTGGCCGCAGGAATCGCGACCCTTCTGTCTTGGCTGCCCGCCGCGTTTGCTTTATCGCGAGGCGCGGTGAAAAGGGGCTGGATCGACTGGATCAGGCTACAGCCTATCTCCTGGCCGTACACGACGCTGCGTAACTCGACAGGCGACGATGTGCTGTTCTGGATCTTTGTGGCGCTCGCCACCTTCGGTGTTTGGCGGCAACGGCGTTCGGCGAGACTGGTTGTGGAGTTCGTCGCTCTGTGGACGGGTGGCCCAATCCTGGCGGTGATGGCGGTGACCTATCTCATCCACCCGCTGGAGTTTCCGCGCTACGTACTTATTTCGTTCGTCGGTATGTTCGCCTTCGCCGCGTTGGGCGCCGCATCGCTGCGCTCCGCCGCGTTGCGCATCGTGCTGGCAATACTTCTCATATCTCTCTCCGTGGGTCCGGTGCATTTCCGGGTGAGGCATTCTGATGCGGCCGCTTGGCGCGGCGCGACGCTGTTGGCAGTCCAACTAACCACGCGGGGAGAACAGGTCGCGGTAGTCCCACCTTATTGCATCAACGTGGTGCGTTTCTACATGCCGCCCCAGCGCCGCGCCGCCGCCGTCGGGATGAAGCATAAATGCAGCTAGGCGCCGGTGTTGATCCTCAGAAGTTTTGCTCCGCCCCAACAGATCGCGGCTGCGGAGGCGTGCTACCCACAGGTGATCGCGAAACTGACGAAGGTCGAGGTACGTGCGCGCTGAGCTTGGAGTGAATTCGGAACGCGTTATCGTCGCTTCGCCACTGCAGTCGTCGCGCCCAACGATGTGGGACGCGGCACGATCGGCCTGGCGCTCGCCGCGGCTGTTCGCTGCCGTGGTGCTCACGCTCGCGGTCATTCTTGGCGGCTTCTATCGTTTCCATCGGCTCGCCCGCTGGGACATGAACGGAGATGAGGGAACCGCGTGGGCGGCGGTGGTTAAGCCGACTCTGCGCCAGGTGGCGGCGACGTTCTGGCTGCTTGAGAATGGCGGCAAGTTCCCGCTCTATGACATTCTGCTGCACGAATGGGTCCGGGTTTTCGGCGACAGCCTGTTCGCGCTGCGCGCGATGTCGGCCGCGCTGGGCACGATCGCGATCGTGCTGCTGTTCCTCGCGGTGAGCGAAATTTGTCGCTCGCTGGGCGGCGAAGCGTCCGCCGAAGCAGGCGAGGTGGGCGGCGCGTTCGCCGCTCTTATCTATGCGCTGAACCTCACGATGGTGCTGTCGGACCGCACGGCGCGGGAGTTTCCCTTGCTGACCGTGGCGGAGCTGGCGCAAATAATTTTTTTCGTGCGCGCGCAACGCCGCGCCACCTGGGTGGACTACCTTGGAATCGCGGTCTTTACCGCGATGATACTCCCCATCAACTACACCGCGAGTTTCCTGCTGTTCGCCGAAGCGCTATGGCTCGGCGGCCTGCTGCTGGCCAAATGGGCGGGGTCGGCGCGCGCCGGCGCGGCCGCGATCTTTCGTCCGGGTATCGCGGTGATGGCCGGTATCGCACTGCTTGCGCCGCTGCTGCCTGGGGTGTTCGTCTCTTCACGTGGAGCCATACAGACGGGCGCAGTCCGCTGGATAAAATTGCAGCCGATCTCTTGGCCGTTCACGGTGCTGCGCGACGTGGCCGGCAGGCCCGCGCTGTTCCGGATCTTTGCCGCCTTGATCGCATTCGGCGTATGGCGGCAATGGCGCTCGGCGCGCCTGGCCTCGGGATTTCTGGCGGCCTGGATGCTGGGGCCGGTGCTGGCGGTATTCCTGGTGACCTACCTGATCGAGCCGATGGAATTTCCACGCTACGTGCTGATCGCTTTCGTCGGCATGTTCGCCTTTGCCGGTTTCGGCGCGGGCGCTGTGCGCAGCACCGCCGTGCGCATCCTGCTCGCCGTGCTGATCGTGCACCTGTCGGCGCCGGTGTTACACAACTCGCTCAAGGTCTTGCGCGAGGGCGCCTGGCGCGAAGCGACCGCCGTGGCCGACCAGGCCGCGGCCGGCGATCAAATCGCGGTCTGCCCGTCGTTCAAGCTGAGCGTGGTGCGCTTCTATCTGCCGCCCGAGCGCCGCGCCGCCGCCGTCGGGATGGAGGATAAGTGCAGCCGGGCGCCGGTGTTGATCCTCAGCGGATGGGGGATTGTCTCGAATGAAGAGATCGCAATGGCGCAGGCGTGTTACCCGCGCGTGCTCGCACACCTCAACCGGGTTGAGGTACGCGCGCGCTGAACTCGCGGCTCGCCGCGGGCGGACTTTCATTCCGTGAGCGAGATCGAGGGGCCTTATTCACCCGCGCTTCGCTGGACCAGGCCGGGAGCGCGGCGCGGCAGCCGTATCGTAGCGGGCAAGCTTGCACAGCCGCTCGTAGAGCCGGACCATCCGGCGCGGCACCGCGGCGCCCGCCCGCGAGCGGTTAAGCTCGGCCGCCGCGAACCCGCGATCGATTCTGACCCCGAGCCGGCGCTCCAGTTCCGCGTCCGCCGAATGATCGAGCAACTGGTCGTAATGGACGAAGAGCCAGTCGCCACCCTGCGCATAATGCACGTCCAGGATGCGGCGGTACATCGCCTCCCACACCTTGAGCCCCCAGCGCGCATCGACCGCCAGATTTTTCATGTAGCCGGCGCTGCCGCACTCGCGGACGATGCTCGACGCGGTGACGCTGGGGCCGCGGAAGACGCACAGCAACAGCGCGTCACCGATATGGGGCCGCCACGCCGGCAGGGTATACGACAAGCGCGGGTCCTTGAGACAGAACGGCTGATGCGCGGTCACCGCCGCGATCCGCTTGCTCATCGCGGGCGGGCACGGAATCGACACGCCGGGGCGCAGCACCGCGACCCAGTGCTGCAAATCGCCGAGCACCGGAACCTCGCCGAAGAGCAACCTGCGCAGCGCGTGCGGCGGCGACTTCGCTGACACGGACGCGATCAGCTCGTCGTTGATCTGGTTGACCTCGCGGTCTTCGAACTGGCCCTTGGGATTGCCCTCGTTGGCCGGCCAAATCTCTTCGCCCATGAAATAGCCGGCCTGGGCCAGGAGTCCGGCCGTCATGCTGGTGCCGCTGCGGCCCGAGCCCAGGATCAGGCAGTTGCGCTGCTTCATCGCGCGACCCTAATAGAGCGCGAGCGGCGCTCGGCCGGCGAGCAATTCTTCGGCGAAGCCGGCATGGCTTGGTGGCGGGGGCGGGATCTCGAGCAGGCCCCTGCGGCGCATCGCTTCAAGCGCCGCTCGATGCGGCATCAGCGAGTACCACGCCCTAAGCACATCATGGCGATCTACGGCCGGAGCCTTCCCGTTGGAAACTGAGGCCGGCCCGTTTCTAAAAATCGCGCGAAGCTGATGGCGCAGGCCCGGTGGTGTGAGGCCGGGCTGATAGCGCAGCACGCAGAACAACGCGCGCCGCGCCTCGCGCATCTCGCCCGCTTCCAGGCAGCGCAAGCCCTTGACCGTCAACAACCAGCGGTACAGCGCCGCGCAGCGCCGCGCCAGCTTGTCGCCCGGCTCGCCGTAGCGCTTGCGCACGCGCTCGGCGAACACGCCAAAGCCGGGCGCGTACTTGCGCATCCGTTCGACCAACGGCGTCAGCCGGTAGCGCACCAGTGGTTCGGGCACAAAGGCGAAGTCGCCCAGCTCGCGCAATAAAAACCACAACTCCGCGTCGTCGAAGCCGCCGGCGCCCCGAAATTTCTCCGTTTGGCCGCCGACCCGGTTGAAGGCCCAGCGATGGATGGTCACGGTGCTGGGCAGAATCGGCCACCATCCCTCCTCCAGCAGGTCTTCCATCAGCGGCGGCCGCGCCATGCCGGGATGCAAATAGGTCGGCGCCAGCGTGGCGCCGTTGTCGTCGACCGGCACCACGTCGGAAAACGCCAGGGTCGTGGTCGGATGGCTTTGCAGGGCCTCCACCGTTTTGCTCAGGCGTTCCGGCAGCCATACGTCGTCGGCATCCAGAAAGGCCAGGTAGCGGCCCTGCGCGCGGTCGACGGCGCGGTTGCGCGCCGCGGCGAGCCCGCGATTTCTCTTGCGGCGGATCACCCTGATGCGGTCGCCGTAGCGGGCCAGCACGCGGGGCGTGGAGTCGCGCGAGGCGTCGTCGACGACGATCAACTCGAAGCTCTCGAATTGCTGCGCGAGCACGCTGTCGATCGCGCGTGCGACGTACCGCTCGCCGTTGTAAACAGCGATTATCGCCGAGACCAGTGGCGCCGCCATCTCAAGCCGACGAACCCGGACGCGCTAGCTGTTCACCGCGCCGCGCGCGGGCTCTTCGCCGTCTTCGGGCATGTAGAATTGCAGGTCGCACAGCTTGCGATACGCGCCGTCGCGCGCGAGCAGTTCGTCGTGCGTGCCCTCTTCTACGATCTCGCCGCTGACGATCACGAAGATGCGGTCGACGCGGCGCACGGTGGAAAGCCGATGCGCGATCGTCAGAGTGGTCCGGTTCTCCATCAGCCGCTCAATCGCGTCCTGGACCACACGCTCGCCCTCGGAGTCGAGGTTCGAGGTCGGCTCGTCGAGGATCAGGATCGGCGCGTTCTTGAGCAGCGCCCGCGCGATCGCAAGCCGCTGGCGCTCGCCGCCCGACAGCCGCACCCCGAGCTCGCCCACCAGGGTGTCGTAGCCGTTGGGCAGGCGCGTGATGAAGTCGTGGGCGTTGGCGGCCTTGGCGGCGGCCACAATCTCGTCGAAGTTCCTGGTTCCGCTGCCGTAGGCGATATTGGCGCGCACCGTGTCGTTGAACAGAAAAGTGTGCTGCGAGACCAGCCCGATCTGCGAGCGCAACGATTTGAGCGAATAGCGCCGGGCGTCGACTCCGTCGACCAGCATCGCGCCCTGCTCGGGATCATAGAAGCGGAGGATCAGGTCCGAGAGCGTCGATTTGCCGCCGCCGCTCATCCCCACCAGCGCCACGGTCTGGCCCGCGCCGATCTTGAGGTTGATGTTGCGCAGCACCCACTCGCCCTGCGGATTGTAGCGGAAGTTGACCTTGCGGAACTCGATGTCGTGCGGGCCGGGCTTGAGTTCGATTGAGCCCGGCGCGTCATAGATCTCGGGCGGATGATCGATTATCGCGAAGACGCGCTCGGCCGACACCAGCCCCTGCTGGATCGAGTTGTTGGTGCCCGCGATGGTCTTGAACGGCCGGTAGATGATCAGCATCGCGCCGATGAAGGCCGCAAACGTGCCGGGCGTGCGGCTTCCCGCGAGCACGGCGGTGACCCCGTACCACAGCACCGCGACGACTCCGAACGCTCCCAGGACTTCGATCACCGGGCTGCTGACGGCGCCGACGCGCAGCACACGGCGCAGGATGCGAAGCTGGCGGCCGAGCTGGGTGCGGAAGCGTTCGCACTCGTATTCCTCCATCCCGAACGCCTTGACCACGCGGCATCCCTGCACCGCCTCCTGCATCAGCACCGAGAGGTCGCTCAGTTTTTTCTGTGCCTCCTTGGACATCTTGCGCACGCGCTTGGCGATCCCGATGATCGGCAGGACCGCGACCGGAAACACCACGAACGCCAGGATCGCGAACTGCCAGTCCATGTAGAACAGGCCGCCCACCAAGGCGATCAGGGTGAAGCTCTGGCCGACCAGCGAGAAGAGCGTGTTGGTGATGATCGAGGAAGCGAGCTGCACATCGCTCAGCGCGCGCGTGAGCAGGCCGCCGGTCGGCGTCCAGTTGAAAAACGAGAGCGGCAGGCGCTGCAGGCGGTCGTTGAACTCGCTCCGCAGGTCCATCGCCGTCTTCATCCCGATATAGCTGGTCAGGAAACTGGCGGCGAAGTCGCTCAGCGCGCGCACCACGAATACGCAGAGGATTTCGAGGCTCAGAATATGCAGCCGGTGTACCGCGTGGCCTGAAAGGCCGGTTGTCCCCTTAAGCGCGGTCAGGGCGTTGATCGTCTCCTTGATGAGGTAGGGGATCGCGCCGTTGGCGGCCCCGAGCGCCAGCATCGCGGCGACCGCCATCACCAGATCGGGAAACAGATACGGCCGCGCATAGCGCAGCAGGCGCAGGTAGGTGTTCATGTACCGGCTGGCGTCCTGCTCGCCCGCCACCGGGCGCCACCACAGCAAGGTCTCGCTGATCGTGCGCCACAACTTGGTGCTCATCGGTTCCTTGCGCGCCGCTCGTGGCGCGACTTTACGGCTTCGCCCGCGCGCTCCGCCCGGAGGGCGCGCGGCCTGCGATCACTTTGATACATCGTGGCCCGGTCCGAAACCGGGCATTTCAGTCTAGCGGAAATAGTTCTCAAGCTCAGGCTTCGTGCGGCCGCCGCGGACGATACGCCCGCTGAGCGCGCGCACCATCGTCATCGGCAGGAACGTGCGCAGCCAGCGCGATGCGGCGCGAAGCTGAAACGGCCCATAGCGCATCGCACAGGCGAACGCCTGTCGCGCGCGCAGCTTGTCGCCGTCGCGCAAGGCGACCAGTCCCGCATAGCCCCAGGCCGAGACGAAGGCATTGCTGGACTCGCGGATGAGCCGCTGGCCGGCCGCGCCGTAACGCTCCGACACCAGCCGCCCGAAAATCCGGTAGCCCTTGGCGTACTTCAACATCCGCTCCATCGGCGGAGTGGTGCGATACCTCACCAGGCGCTGCGGCACGTAAGCGAAATCGCCCTGCTCGCGCATCACCAGCCACATGTACGGGTCCTCGAAGCCGGGCCTGGTGAAGCTCTCGTCAAACCCGCCCGCGCGCTCAAACGCGCTGCGGCGCATCACCGCCGCGCTGGTCAGAATTGGCCACCATCGCGTCAGCAGCTCCTCCATCGAGGGCGCGTGCGCGGAGCACTCGTCGATGAACTTGACGTCGAGCTCGTGATCGTAGTCGTCCACCGGGACAATGTCGCAAAACGCAAGCGACAGCGTCCGGGCCGCATCCAACTCGGCCGTCATGGTCTTGAGCATCGCCGGCAGCAACACATCGTCGGCATCGAGGAAGGTGAAGTACCCGGACTCTAGGCTGGCGGCTGCAGCGCCGGCGTTGCGCGCGGCGGAGGGGCCGCGGTTACGCTGGCGCACGACCTTTATCTGGCCGCCGTAAGAGCCCAGGATGCGAGGCGTCGCATCGGTCGAACCGTCGTCGACCACGATCACCTCGGGCCGTTCGCCCTCCTGCCCGAGCGCGCTGTCGATGGTTCGCCGGATGGTGGCGACGCCATTGCGCACCGGGATAATAACTGAGACTCGGCTCATAGCCACATAATTATCATTTCGACGCGGTTGCAACCAATAACGCGCGTCGGCGCCAAAACGACGCTATTTTCCCTCAAAGCCGTGCCGCCAATCGCTCGCCGCCCTTGGACGATGGCAACTTCCAGGCCGACAAGTCGCGCCCGAGGACCGATTCAAGATCCTCGATTTCAGGCAGCAGCAGCTCTCTCAAGCGCCTGTCAACTGCTGAGTCAAGCGGCGGGTAGGGCTTTCCACCGGTGAAAAAGAGATTCCACAGGGGCGATCCCGCTTCGAGCAGTCGAGCGAGCCGCCACCGCCGCCGGATGAGTAGGTCGCGGACCTTGCGTATCTGGCGCGCCAGCATCATGCTGCGGGGCTCCTCCTCTGAGCGATTTACCGGATCGGCGGCGCGCGGCGATCCGCTCAAATCGATGCGCGGGATTCCGATAAAGCCGCATATCGAGTTGATGTAGGCTTGCGGATCGGCTCGCAGATCGTCGTACAGCGTCACCAGGACATTGCTTGCGTCGAACATGCTCAGCCAGGCGCGGAGATTCGACGCGTAGCTGGCTGACGCCGCCAGCCGGGTACGCTGCGCTTCGTAGTCAAAGGGCCCTTCCACAAGTCCGGCCCGACGCCATGCCTTGTACTGCGAGTAAACACGCTCAATCGGGTCGCGCAAAGAGCAAATAATGCGGCACTCGGGGATGATTTCAGCTATGCGCGTACGCGCTTGCGGATGATCAAAGTAGGTGGGCGCGATTTCGCCGAGCGGGAGGTGAGGGGAAGCCTCGCGGAAGTATGAGAGATACCATTCCAGGCCCAGTTCGTAATTCCACGCAAAGAATTGTGTCTCCTTGATTCCAGACGGTAGGCCGACGTGCCCCGTCAGAACGCCATGCAGCCAAGTGGTGCCGGTGCGTGGCGGTCCGACCGCGAGAAAGTCGGGCAGTCGTCCCTTCATCGAGGGCAACATTGTAACGTCTTGAGCCGCCAAATCATACCACCGCCGCGCCGCGCGGCCGTGAAGCCACATGATGAAAAGTGCATCTACGGAAAATCCCCAAAGTGTTACATTTCGGCGACTGCGGAACGCTCCGCGCCACCCGGCCTTTTCCACGCCGACAGGTCGCGCCCCAGCATCTCTTCGAGCGCTTCGACCTCGGGCCGGAAGCGCTCGCGCAAGCGCCGATCTAGCGCGGGATCGAGCGGACCGAATTCGCCGCCGCCGCGGAAGCTGAAGCGCCATAGGCCGGCCTTGCGCAGCAGCGTGATCGCGGCCCCGGCCTTGCGCTCCTGGAGCCATCGCCGCAGCCGCCAGGCCTGCTCGGCGAGCAACGCGATGCGCGGGCCGCGCGTGACGCTGTTGACCCGCTTGCCCAGCAGCGGTGAGCCCGCAAGCGCGATCGGCGCGATCCCGATGAAACCGCAGATCGCATCCAGGAAGCGCTGTGGCTCGCTCTCCAGATCGTCGTAAAGCGCCACCAGCACGCGCTCGGCGCCGAACCATTCGCGCCAGCGGCCAAGATAGTGCGCGTAGCGGCTGGCCTCGGTCGCCGGCGTATCGCCTTGCGCCAGTTCCGCCATCGTCGCCCGCGTCCATCCGTTGTGCCGCATCAGGCGGTAAAACGAGTACAGCCGCTCTACCGGGTCGCGCAGCGTGCAGACGATGCGGCATCCCGGAATATGGCTTGCGATCCGCTCGGGCGCCTGGGGCGCGGCGAAGTAGTTGGGCGAAATCTCGCCCATCGGGAGAGCCGGCGCGCAGTCGCGGAAGAACTCCAGGTACCAGTCCAGCCCCTTGGCGTAGTGGGCCGAGAAGAAGTCGGTCTCCTTGGTCTCGCGCGGCAGCCCGACGTGGCCGCCCAGCGCGCGGTAGAGCCAGGTGGTGCCGGTGCGCGGCGGACCGATGGCGATAAAGCCGGGCAGGCGCAGATCCGCCGCCTGTTTGGGAGTCGCAGCCACGCCGGGTTCCATTAATTCATCGGGTTTCTAAGCGCCCACCGCATCAGTCCGGTAGCGGGAGCCGAGCCCGCATCGGAGGGGGCGGCTTAAGTCCCGGCCAATTCAAGCGTCAATCAGAATGTCGTCGCCGTCCACCCGCACCGCGAAGCAGGCGACCTTGACCCCGGGATCGTCGACGGCTTGTCCGTTGGTGACGTCATACTCCCATCCATGCCACGGACATACCACCGTCGTACCTATCAGGTCGCCCTCGCCGAGCGGTCCTCCGCGATGGCGGCAGGTGTTGTCGATCGCATACAACTGGCCGCCCGCGTTGAACAGCGCGATCTGGCGCCCGCCGATCTCGACCGTCTTGCCGCCGCCGTCGGGAATTTCGCCGCGCCGTGCGGCTTTCACGAAGTTTGCCACGCGCCCGCCTGCCTCCGTTTCGCGCCCGAATTGTATTGGGCGGCGGCCTGCCGATGCAACGTGGGCCCATCCCCGCGCCGCCGTGCGCATCGCACCGCGGCCGCCCGCGCCGGCTCCCCGCCTAGGTCGTGTACTCGGCGTTGATCTTCACGTAGTCGTAGCTGAAGTCGCAGGTCATGATGCTGGCGCGGGCCTTGCCCAGCTTCAGATCGATCGTCAGGCCGAACTCGGGCTCCTTCATCTTGGCCGCCGCCGCCGCCAGCGCCTCGGTGTGCAGCGCGCCGCGGCTGGCGATGCGGATTCCGGCCATTCGCACTTCGAGCCGTTCGAGGTCGATCGCGACCCCGGCCTTGCCGGCCGCCATCACGATTCGTCCGAAATTCGGATCGCATCCGAAAAACGCCGTCTTGACCAGCGGCGAGTTGGCGATCTGCCGCGCGATCCGGTCGGCGTCGGCGGCGCTGCGCGCGCCGCGCACCTCGATCGTCACCAGCTTGGTCGCGCCCTCGCCGTCGCGCACCAGCTCGCGCGCAAGCGCGCCCGCCACCGCCGCGACCGCCTCGTCGAAAGCCGCGAGGTCGCGCCCGCCAAGTGGCCGCCCGCCGGCGGCGCCGCTGGCCATCAGGAGCAGCGTATCGTTGGTCGACATATCGCCGTCGACGGTGATCGCGTTGAAGCTTGCGGGCAGCGCGCGGCGCAGCGTGCGCCTGAGCTCCGGCGGCCGCACGGCGGCGTCGGTCACGACGAAGGCGAGCATCGTCGCCATCTTCGGCTCGATCATCCCCGCGCCCTTCGCGCATCCGGCGATCGTCACGGCGGCCCCGCCGAGCTTAAGCCGCGCCGAGGCCATCTTGGGATGCGTGTCCGTGGTCATGATCGCGCGCGCGAAATCCTCGAGCCGGTTGGGCGAGAGCGCGGCGGCGGCCTCGCGAATTCCGGCACGGTATTTCTCGAGGTCGTAGAGATGCCCGATTACGCCGGTGGAGCAGGGCGCCACCAGCCCGGGTGCGCATCCGATCTCCGCCGCCAGCGCCGCGCACGAGTTCTGCGCCAGCTTGATTCCGGCCTTACCGGTGAAGCAGTTGGCCGAGCCCGAGTTGGCGGCCACCGCCTGGAGGCGGCCGCGCCGGATGCGCTCCTGGGCGACCACGACCGGGGCGGCCTTGACCCGGTTGGTGGTGAAGACGCCCGCCGCGGCGGCGGCACGGTCGGCCACGATTACGCCGAGGTCCTTGCGTCCCGGCTCCTTGCGCAGTCCGGCGGCGACGCCGGCGAAGCGAAAGCCTCCCACTACTCGGGGTTCCAGGGTGAGATCCATCAGGAATACGCCTCCGGTGGCGATTTATACGTGCCGGTTTGGCGGCGCCGCTCCGTTGTCGCGAGAGTCGCCAAAATCTAGCGCAGGGTCACTGACGCGGGCGCGAGCGCGTGCTCGACCGCGGCGACGAAATCGTCGCTCGGAGCGACGCGATAGCTGTCGCCGAGCAGAAAGATCGCTTCGTGCGCGTCGTCCAGCGCCAGGTGCAGGTAGGTTATCGCCCGCCCGGCATGACGCCCGAGCAGCGCCTTGAGTTCCTCCAGCGCGCCGTTGGCCAGCCGTTCGCGCGGCGCCGTGATATGCACCTCGCGCACCGCCTCGACCAGCGCCGCGCCCAGCGGCCGCATGTCGTCGAGGATCACCTGCGCGCGCTCGTCGTCGACGTCCAGCTTGCCGCGCACCACCACCGGCTCGTCGCCCATGATCAGCGCCTCGTGCTTCTGGTAGGTCTCCGGCCACGCGATGACCTCGACCGCGCCCTCGCGGTCCTCCAGCGAAAACGTCGCGTAACGCTTGCCGGCCTTGTTGTTCTTGAGCTTGGCCGCCTGCACCACGCCGGCGATGCGCACCTGGCTTTGGTCGGGTAGCGAGGTCAAATCGGCGGTCGAGACGCCGCCCAGCCGGCGCAGCTCGCGGTTGTCGTACTTGTCGAGCGGATGGGCGGTGATGTAGAAGCCGAGCGCCTCCTTTTCGTTGCGCAGCATCTCCTTCTGGTCCCACTCGGCCACCGGCTCGCGCGGCGGCGGCAGGCCCCCGCCGAACAGCCCGTGCTGGCCCTTGGCGGCGTCGTTCTCGGCCTTCTGCGCGACCTTGAGCGCGTCCTCGACCATCGCGATGAGCGGCGCGCGCGAGGGCGAGATCGAATCGAACGCGCCGCACTTGATCAACGCCTCGAGCACGCGCCGGTTGACCAGTTGGGTGCCAACGCGCAGGCAGAAGTCGAGCAGGTCCTTGAACGGGCCGCCGCTTTGGCGCACCGCGATCATTGCCTCGGCGCTCTTGGCGCCCACTCCGCGGATCGCGCCGAGGCCGAAGCGGATCGCGTCGCCCGAGACCGAGAACTTCACGCCGCTGTGGTTGACGCCGGGCGGCAGCAGCCGGATGCGCATCTCGCGCAGCGCCGCGATGTTCTTGTAGGTCTTGCCGACGTCGTCCATGTCGAGCGACATCAGCGCCGCCATGAACTCGTGCGGATAGTGCGCCTTCAAGTACGCGGTGGTGTAGGTGGTCATGGCGTAGGCGGCGGCGTGCGAGCGGTTGAAGCCGTAGGAGGCAAAGGTCTCGATCTTCTCGAAGATCGATTTGGCCAGCGCTGCCTCGACGCCGTTGTTCCTCGCGCCGTCGAGGAAGCGCGCGCGCTCGCGCTCCATCTGCGCCTTGTTCTTCTTGCCCATCGCGGCGCGCAGGATGTCGGCCTCCTCCAGCGTGTAGCCGGCCAGCGCCTGCGCCGCGCGCATCACCTGCTCCTGGTAGATGATCACGCCGTAGGTGTCGCGCAGCACCGGCTCGAGCAGCGGATGGTCGTATTCGACCGGCTCCTTGCCATGTTTGCGCTTGATGAACGGATCGACCATCCCGGAGTCCAGCGTGCCGGGGCGGAACAGCGAGATCGCCGCGATCACGTCCTCGAAGTTCGAGGGCTTGAGTTCGGTCAGGAAGCGGCGCATCCCCGAGCCCTCCATCTGGAACACGCCGACCGTGTCGCCGCGGGCCAGCAGGCGGTAGCTCTCGGGGTCGTCGAGCGGCAGCCGGTTGAGGTCGGGCGGCGGCTTGCCGCCGGCGCGCACCAGGTTGAGCGTCTCCACGATAAGCGTCAGGTTCTTGAGCGCGAGGAAGTCGAACTTGATGAGCCCGATCTCCTCGACCCCCTTCATCGAGTACTGCGTAATCGCCATCGCGCCTTCGCTGCGTTCCTTGTCGGCGTAGAGCGGAACGACCTCGGCCAGCGGGACATCGGAGATGACCACGCCGGCCGCGTGGCGCGAGGCATGGCGCAGCAGGCCCTCGAGCTTGAAGGCGTACTCAAAGAGGTCGGGATGGCTGTCGCGCTCGGCGCGCAGCCGCGGCTCCATCTCGAGCGCGGCGCTCAGCGGAAAGTCGCGTCCCTGCTTGGGCGCGGGATAGAGCTTGACGATGCGGTCGGTCTCGGCGAAGGAGAGCCCGAGCACGCGGCCGACGTCGCGGATCGCCTGTTTACCCTTGATGGTGCCGAAGGTGATGATCTGGGCGACGCGGTCGGCGCCGTATTTCGCGCGCACGTAGGTCAGCACTTCGTCGCGCCGCTCGAAGCAGAAGTCGACGTCGATATCGGGCATCGACTTGCGTCCCGGGTTGAGCCAGCGCTCGAACAGCAGCTTGTGCTCAATCGGATCGACCTCGGTTATCCTGAGCGCGTAGGAAACCAGGCTGCCGACCACCGAGCCGCGGCCCGGCCCGACCGGGATGCCCTGGCTGCGCGCGTAGTCGATGAAGTCGGCGACGATCAGCATGTAGCCCGAGAAGCCCATCGCGCGGATGACCGGCAGCTCGCGGGCGGCCCGCTCATAGTAGGGCGCCTCGTCGAATTCGCCGCGGCGCGCGTGCAACTCCGCAAGCCGCGCCGCCAATCCGCCCGTTAAGCGCGCTTCCAGGACCTGGTCGAGGTTGTCGGGCGGCGCGTCCTGGTAGATCGGGAAATGGAACTTGCCGAACTCGAACTCGAAGTCGACCCGCCGCGCGATCTCCATCGTGTTGCGGTATTCCTCCGAATTGGCGCCGAACGCCGCAGCCATCTCCTCGGGCGTTTTGACGTACAGCTCATCGGTGTCAAAGCGCCAGCGCGACTCGTCGGCGAGCGTCTTGCCGGTCTGGATGCAGAGCAGGACCTCGTGGGCGCGGGCGTCGCCGCGATGCAGGTAGTGGCAATCGTTGGTAGCGACCAGCGGCAGGCCGGCGGTGCGGCCGATCTCGCGCAGCGCGTCGTTGAGCGGCGCGTGCAGGCGGTTGTCCTGCAGCTCGAGGTAGAAGCGGTCCTTGAAAATGCGCGCGTAGCTCTCGGCGGCCTCGCGCGCCTTGTCGCCGCGCCCCGCGCGCAGCCATCGCGCGATCTCCCCCGAGAGGCACCCCGAAAGCGCGATGATGCCCTCGTTGAGCTCGGCGAGGATTTCCTTGTCGATGCGCGGCTTGTAGTAGAGCCCCTCCTGGTAAGCGATGCTCAGCAGGCGGCAGAGGCTGCGATAGCCGGTGCGCGAGGCGGCGAGCAGGATGAGATGGAAGTTGCCGCCGCCGTCGAAGTCGTCGCCCTTGGGAACCTGCGAGCGATCGCTGCGCTTGCCGGGCGCGACGTAAGCCTCGCATCCGATGATCGGCTTGATGCCGCGCTGGGTGGCTTTGCTGAAGAACTCGACCGCGCCGAACATGTTGCCATGGTCGGTGATGGCCATCGCGGACATCCCCGAGCAGTGGGCGTGCTCGAGCAGCGGGTCGATCTTGTTGGCGCCGTCGAGCAGGCTGTACTGGGTATGGACGTGGAGATGGGCGAAGCTCATCAGGGACGTAACCTCCTCCTCGCAACAACCACTGCCGCCGCGAGGCCGCCGCCGCTTTGGCGGCGGCCTCGCGGCGGCTCGCCCAAGGGCGCGGTGTGCCCAAGCGCGGCATGATTGATGGCCGCGTGGCGCGGCCATCAATCATGCCGTTCACGCACACGGTTCACGCCGGGGCAGCGATGCGCGTTCACGCGCATCGCTGCCCCGCCACGCGCGCAACTGCGCACGCTGCGCGGACGCGCGCAATAGCGCGCGTCGCGCGCCGGCGCGTCAGCCCTTCTTCTGGCCGCCGCCCGCCTTGCCGGCGGCGGCGCCTTCCTTGGCGCCGCCCTTGGCGGCGGCCTCTTGGGCACCGCCCTTAGCGCCCTCTTTGGCCGCGCCCTCGGCGCCGGCCTCCGCCACCGGCGCTGCGGCGCCCTCGGCGCCTTCGACCGGCGCGGCCTCGGCGGCGGCCGCAGCCGGGGCCTCGGCGACGGTCGGCGGCAGCACGGTCACCACCGGATAGTCGGTATCGAAGATCGGCTTGAGGTTGCCGGCGAAGGTCATCGCCGAGACGTGGATCACGTCATGGATGTCGAGCGCGCTCACGTCGACTTCGACCACCTCGGGGATTTCCAGCGGCAGACATTCGACCTCGACCTCGCGTACCAGCGGCTGCAGAATACCGCCCTCGGCCACGCCGTGGGCCTTGCCGGTGAAGCGCAGCGGCACCGACACGCGCAGCGGCAGGGTGAGATCGACCTCGTAGAGGTCGGCGTGCACGAAGTTGCCGCTGACCGGCGCGCGCTGGATCTCCTTGACGATGACGTGGCGGTCGTTGAGATCGGGCGAGCTCGACTTGAGCCGCAGCAGGCGCTGGTGGGCGCTGCCCGAAACCCGCGAGCGCAGCTCGATGGCGCTTATCGCGATCGCGGTCGCCTTGGTCCTGGGTCCGTACAGGATCGCCGGGAGGCGCCCTTCGCGGCGCAGTTCACGACAGCGGCTCTTGGGCCGGGTCTCTCTGATTTCGGCGGCTAGTTCGACAGTCTCCATCACGTCCTCGCGTAAGTTAATTCGGAATCGGCCGGACTAATCGGGAGATCGCCGCGGCGTAAAAGTTTGCCGTAAAGTTTGCCGTAAGCTTGGCCGTGAACCTTGTCGCAAAGTTTGCTTTGGCGGCAAGCCTCTTAAGCGGAACTCCCATTTTGAATCCCAATTCAAGCTGACATATATAACCCCTGATCGCCAACGTGGGTGTCCATCTGACCTGGTCCGATAAGCCCCCGGCGGGCTGATTCATTTTCAGCGGCATTCGGCCACTGTTGCGATGGCGCGCCTAGCGCATGATCGAGCCGAGACCGCCGGGTGTCGTGTACTTGGAGATTGAGCGCCACTGTTGCGGGACCTCGCGGTTGATCAGGATGTCGAAGCCGTGGCCGTCGGCCGGGCCGAAGAAAGTCGCGTGGTTGTTCTTGACGTCCCAGATGTGCCCGATGTGCGCGCCGGAGGAATTCTGCGGGCCGACCTGCGGCACGTTGATCACGATCGGCTGGTCGAAGTCGAATTTCCACGGGCGCATCCGCGCGTCGTAGAGGTCCTGCCATAACAGGCCGAGGAATTGCTTGTCGATGTACATGATGCGCTTGCCGTAGCAGTAGCCCTGGGTCTGCGAGGGAATGCGGCGCACGTCGATGACGTAAGTGTCACGCACCTCCCATTTGCCCCACGACGGCTTGGGCCATCCCAGCGGCATGTCGTAGTTGCCGGGGAAGTCGCCGCCCGCGGTGCCGAAGTCCATCAGGGTGAGTATTTTGCGCTCGCCGAGGAAGTGCGCCTGGAATAGCGGGATGTTGCCGTTGAAGCCGAAGCGCCCGTCGTCGGGGGTGGCGTCAGAACCGCTGCTCGCGCATCGCGCCGCCGAGGCGACCGGCTGGTAGCGCCTGAGCGCCGGGCGGAAGGCGTAGATCTCCTGCGGGCGGGCCAGGTCGGTGAAGCCGATCGTCAGGTTGGTGCTGTATTTTTCCTGCTCGGGCTCGTAGACCATCGCCCACATCGTAAAGAACTTGCCCTCGCCGCCGGGAATCGTCACCGGGACGCCGGGATCGATGTTGAAGGAAAGTTGGCGATAGACCCATAGGCTCTTGGTGCAGTTGATCGAGCCGTAGGCATCCTCGGTGCAGAAGAAGCCGAGGTTGTCCTGCGAGTTGACGACCAGGTGGGGAAAGTAGCGGTACCAGAAGTCGGCAAGGATCTTCCATCCCTTGTGCGGCGCGGCGGGATTGGGAAACGGCTCGCCGCCGCGGTAATTGGCAACATTCAACCCGCCGTCGGGCAGCGCGACCAGCGCGGTCTGCGCCGCGTACTTGCCGGTCGCTTCGAGGTAGCCCTTGGGCAGTGGATGAATCACGGTCGGACCCACGTCGATCTCGACGTCATCCGGCATCTTCCAGAAGTACTTGCCCTCGAACAGCGCTACCATCCCGTCCGGCATGAAGGCCTGGTACTGGCGCCAGTTCTGCATCGTGATTTTGGTGCCGGGCGCAATCATGGCGGCGGCGGGCGCAGCCGCCGGATCGCTGCCGGTGGCTCCCCAAGCCATCGCGGCCAGCGCTAATCCGGCGAATAACAGGGTTGCGGCGAAACGGCAGAGCGCTTTCATCCTTCGCCGCCGCTAGCGCATAATCTGGCCCAGCCCGCCCGGCGCCGTGTACCTGGGGACGCCATGGTATTGCTTGGGCGCCTGCTGGTTGAGGTGAAACGCATTTCCCTCCGAGGGGTCGGAAATCCGGGCTTAAGCGAACAGCGAGCTTACCGACTCTTCATTATGTATGCGGCGGATGGCTTCCGCTATAAGGCTCGCCACCGACAGCACCTTGAGCGAGCCGAGTTCGGCCTGCGCCTTGGCGCGCAGCGGGATGCTGTTGGTGGTGATCACTTCGACCAGGCGCGACTTGTTCAGGCGCTCGCAGGCCGGATCGGAGAGGATCGGATGAGTCGCGCAGGCCAGCACCTCGGTCGCGCCGGCGTTCATCACCACCTTGGCCGCCTCGGTGATCGTGCCGGCGGTGTCGATCATGTCGTCGACCAGCAGCGCCGAGGAGTCGCGCACTTCGCCGACCAGTTGCATCTCGGCCACCTCGCTCGCGCGCGGGCGGCGCTTGTCGATGATCGCGAGGTTGGCGTTGAGCCGCCGCGCAAAGGCGCGCGCCCGCTCCACTCCGCCGGCGTCGGGCGAGACCACCGAGACGCGGCGGCCGTCCAGGCGCTTGCGCAGGTACTGGATCAGCACCGGCATCGCGTACAGGTTGTCCACCGGGATATTGAAGAAGCCTTGGATCTGGCCGGCGTGGAGGTCGACGGTGAGCACGCGCGAGGCGCCCGCGGCCGTGATGACGTCGGCGACCAGTTTGGCGCTGATCGGCACCCGCGGGGCGACCTTGCGGTCCTGGCGCGCATAGCCGAAGTAGGGGATCACGGCGGTGATGCGTTTGGCCGAGGCGCGCCTGAGCGCGTCCATCAGCAACAGCAGCTCCATCAGGTTGTCGTTGGGCGGCGTGCAGATCGACTGGAGCACGAAGCAATCGCCGCCGCGCACGTTCTCGCGCACCTCGACCATCACCTCGCCATCCGGGAAGCGGCCGACTTCGGCCTCGCCCAGTTGCACGGCGAGATGTTCGCACACCTCGCGCGCCAGCGCGGGGTTGGCATTGCCGGTGAAAATCTCCAGTTCGTCTTTCGCCCGTTCAGGCATCTCGGCCCCTCCGGCCAAGCCAAAATCGTAACTCTTCGCGCATCATGTTTCCGCATTCGCCCCCGGCCCTTGCGGACTCATCGGACCGGCCGAAGCTATATGGCTGGGCGGGAAGGATTCGAACCTTCGAATGCCAGGTCCAAAGCCTGGTGCCTTACCAGCTTGGCGACCGCCCAGCACAGGCCGCATGTCCATCCCGCCGCTCCCACTGTCCGCCGCGCGCGAGGACTGCCGTTCGAGGGCATGGCGACGGCGGCCGATCCTAACGAAAGGCCATCGACCACAGGCCGTGCGCGCCGCATCGGCCGCTTGCCCCCGCCCGGTCATTGGCCGGCCATTGGATGGAGCCGTGACGCGGAACCCTTGCCAACGGATCGGCCCAACTTGTTGGCCGCAGCGCGCGGGGCGCTGCGGCTCGTGGAGCGATGTTAATGGATGGCGTTTTTGGGTGTCAATCACGCCTCCCGATTATGTCATAAACATTGGAGAAGTCCGGGCATAAACATTTAAAGATGTCCGCTGGGTGGGGTAGCGCCGCGCGATGGAGCAGATCGAGCGGCCAGTGCGGCGTCGCCGCGTCGCATTGGCCGGCGCGTATCCACAATCTCCAGTTTTTCGCCCGCGCTCCACTCCAGGGCGAGCGCGCAAGCGAAAAACTGTTTCAACAGCCCCCTGCCACTATCACCTTTCAGGAGGACACCCCACATGCTGAACTCCACCAACCACACCCCCCGCCTGCGGACATCTCTAATTGTTTATGACGCGGACATCTTTAACTGTTCGCGACCGTGACGCGCAAGCAGGGGGGACGTCCTATCTAAGAAATAATTTTGGGCCCGGCTTGTCTGCGGCAATTCGCTGACCGTTCACAGCCCGGCGGTCGGGAGAAGACGCCGGTTCAATTTTCGACACTGGCTAGTGTAGTGTCTCTCAAATAGGAGTAACGAATTGCTCCACCCGGAACCGGACGTTCCCTCGAACTGTCAAATGCATCGCGGAGAGCCGGAGCTTGGTCAATGTTACTGACCCTTACGAGACACTACACTAGCGAGGGGCTGGCGCCGGGCGTTTCGAGCCGCCGGGCCGCCGCCGCGGGCTGCTCCGGTCGGCGCAACAGCGAGACCGGAACGAAGCCAGGCTTATCCTCTCCATTGAGATCGGTATCGCGCAGTTCGACAAACCTCATCCGTGTAGAAGTGATTCCGGCCCCCACCGGCCGGTACGACCGCTTGGGCGTGATCAATCCGAACGCGATTTCGACTCTGATACTGGGTAACGCATCGCGCACATCCACACTCATAACGGCCCCAGGCCACCAGCGGCTCTTTCCTAATCGGGTCAGCCATACCCAAACAGCCGTACCAGGCTTGAGACTCCCTTCATCGCCAGGTTTCACTGCGCTTACTCCTCTTTCTGACCTATCGCAACGGAAAATCGATGCCGCTTGGCCGTGCCGCCTTGGTGCGGCCAGCGGACGAGTTAGTCAAGTTCCAATCCAGCTCTCAAGGCCTCGCGTTGCACATCCAGCTCCGCGGGTACGGTCTCACCAATCTTTGTGAAGAACTCTTCCTGCAAGTCGAGTTCGACAGCCCATTCCTGGGGTTTCACAGCCATCGCCTCTTTTAGGGAATCGTTGGAAATGTCGATACCCGTGAGGTCGAGAGATCCTTCAGCCGGCATCACGCCCACAGCCGAGTCATGCGCTCCAGCACGACCGTTCACCCGGTCCACGATCCACTTGAGCACGCGGATGTTCTCGCCATAGCCAGGCCACAGAAACCGGCCCTCCCGATCTTTCCTAAACCAGTTGACCATGAAAACTTTTGGCGGATGTTTGAGTCTGCTCTGCATTCCCAGCCAATGAGCAAAATAATCGCCCATGTTGTAGCCACAGAATGGGAGCATCGCCATCGGATCGCGGCGTACGATACCCACCTTGCCCGTGGCGGCGGCCGTCGTCTCAGAGCCCATGGTCGCGCCCAGGTAGACCCCGTGGGCCCAATCGAAGGATTCAAGAACCAGCGGCGCCGTCGAGGCGCGCCGCCCGCCAAAAACTATTGCCGAGATTGGTACTCCTTGCGGCGAATCCACCCTCGGGGAAAGCGCGGGATTATTATGCATGGGAGTCGTGAAGCGGCTGTTGGGATGCGCGGCGGGCTGGTCCGAATCTTTGCGCCAGGGCCGCCCCTGCCAGTCGAAGATTCCCGCGGGCGCCTCGACGCCCATACCCTCCCACCAGACATCCCGGTCAGGCGTCATGGCGACGTTGGTGAAGATGGTATCCCGCTCCACCATCTTCATGGCGTTGGGATTTGAATGCGCGCTGGTTCCCGGAGCGACGCCGAAATATCCGGCCTCCGGATTAACCGCCCACAGGCGGCCATCCGGTCCAACTCGCATCCAGGCAATGTCGTCGCCCACCGTGAACACCCGCCACCCGCGGAACGACGGGGGCGGGGTAAGCATCGAAAGATTAGTTTTGCCGCATGCGCTTGGAAATGCCGCCGCGATGTAGGATGTCTCTCCGCTGGGACTTTGCAGGCCCAGGATCAGCATGTGCTCCGCCAGCCAGCCTTCCTTCCTGCCCAGCCAGCTCGCAATGCGCAGCGCGAAACACTTCTTACTCAGCAGGGCGTTGCCGCCGTAACCGCTGCCGGCAGACCAGACGGCGTTGTCCTGCGGAAAATGGCAGATGAGGCGGCGTTGCGGGTCGCAGTCGAGGGTGGAATGGAGTCCGCGATTGAAGTCGTCGGACGATCCCAGCGCATCGAGGGCGACGGTGCCCATCCGGGTCATGATTCCCATGTTGAGCACGACATACACACTGTCCGTAAGCTCAATGCCGACTCGTGCAAAGGGGGAATCGATAGGGCCCAAAATATAGGGCACAACGTACATCGTGCGGCCGCGCATCGAGCCGTCGAACCAGCCCCGTAGTCTCTGGTAAGCCTCGTCGGGCGCCATCCAGTTGTTCGTCGGGCCTGCATCATCCCTGTTCGGCGTGCAGATGAAAGTAAGATCCTCGGAGCGCGCGACGTCGTTGGGATTAGACCGGTGCAGGTAGCAACCTGGCCGCGTGGCGGAATTCAGCGGAATCAGAACCCGCGCCGCGACCGCTTGTTTAAATAGACGCTGCCGTTCGGTTTCGCTCCCGTCGCACCACACCACCTGGTCCGGCTTTGTTAGATGGACCATCTGGGCCACCCACTCGGACAGAAAATGATTTGTGGCGGCGGTTTTTCTCAGCACGCGCATATCCGTCATCGCGAAAACCTCAGATCCTTCGCATTCGGGGCCTGTAGTTCTCGCTCAGCATCCGACAGCGCCTGAAAAATATCCAGGGCGGCTGAAGCCGACATCAGAGCCTGAATCGCATCAGGCTTTGCGCACATCTGTGAAAGCTTCGACAGCCAGGGCAGATGGAGCTCGTGAAACTTCAGGCCCAGGGCAAAAAACAGGTACGTTGGCCGCCCATCAAGGGCGTCGAAGTCCACGCCCTCATGCGAACGGCCAAGCACCATGAACGGACGCACTACCTGTCCCGGATGGCGCAGCAAGGTATGCATGAACGCTACGCCATTGCCCATAGCACTGGGCATGATGTTCTCACGTTCGATGAGCGCGCCGACAAACCAGGCCTTGTCGCGCACCAGGTCCAGGCGATTCGCTAAATCAGCAAGCTCCTCGATAACGCCAATTTTTGTGTCGGCTGAAAGCTCGGCGATTATGTGGCTCGGCTGAAAGCAGCTGGCGAGATCGAGCATCCTGCGGGGCATGGACGCCATTATCGAAACTTCCGAATGGCGCGGCGTGACGCCAAGCATCTGGTCGTCGAGCCAGGCGTCCAGCATGGCTTTGCGGAACCGCCATTGATTGCCGATCTTGACGCCCGGCAACGTCCCTTCCGAGACGAGCTTCAGGACGGTGCGCTCGTTCACGTTGAGGTAGCCCGCGACTTGGCGCGCAGTCATCAACCGGTCGCTGAATTCGACGGGATTTGGGCTTGATTCACGGACTGTGTTTGACACTTGCGCAAGATTACGTGAAAATACCTCGGATTACAACAGATGACCTTGTTATTATGAAAAAGAAGGATAACTGCGGTGATGGCGGCATTGGCGGCTCCGCGCAGGATTGCCAGGATTCGCTTGCAATCCGAAGGCTTCGTGTGATTTTCACGCCGGGCGAGAAAAAGCTTCTTGCTGGCGGAGTCTTCAGCGACGTGGACCTCGACAATGTGGATTTCTCAGGCGCGGACCTGCGCGAGACCTGCTTTATCGGTGTCTCATTGGAGGGATCTGATTTTTCCGAAGCGAATCTGAGCGGGGCCAGATTCCTCGAATGCGATCTCCGCGGCGCATCCTTCGAGCGGGCGATCTTTCATCGCACAAGCTTTCATAAGAGCTGGCTAATCGGGGTAACCGGGCTCTCGCAGCAACTGCGCGATTATGTCAGCGCGAAGGGCGGCTTGCTCTGGTCTTGCTGAGCTTTGCGGGCCTGCGGATTTGCCCTCCAGCGCCGTGGTCTCAAGCCGATCCCTGCGCCGCCCGGCCAGCACGACCGAGTAGCCTTCGTGCAACAGGGCCAGCGCCGCCTGCTTGCCTATTCCGCTGCCCGCTCCGGTGACGATGGCGATCTTGCCCGCTGCCTCCATGTATCGATCCCTCCTCGCAAAAACCGCTCTTCGCTGGCCGGGCGAATCCGCGCACCGGCCGCTACCCTGAACGCCGAGTGAGCTTGAAGGCTTCGGCGAGGAGCTGGTAAGAGCGCATGCGTGCACGATGGTCGTGCACGATCGTCACCACCATCTGATCCTCGACGTGGAGCGCGCTCGCCATATCGATTAGCTGGCCGCGAACCTTGTCGGGCGTACCAGCAAAGTAGCGCGGCCAATCGCCGAGCTCAGTGGGCGGCGCTTCCGCTGACGGACCCAGCTCCGCGATCGCCTCCTCGGGCGGCGGAATCGGACGCACGTCGCCTTGCCTGATGCGGCGGCGGAACAGGCGGGCGCTGGTGAGCAGGCGCCCGGCCTCGGCCTCGGTATCGGCGCAAATCACGCCCAGCGCGATGATCGCCTGCGGCGCGGACAATTCCCTGGAGGGCGTGAAGTGCGAGAAATAATGCTCCAGCGCGGCGCGGGTCGGATGGGGATCGATGAAGTGCGCAAAGGCGTAGCGCAATCCGAGCTGGGCCGCCGCCGAAGCGCTCCACAGGCTGGAGCCGAGCAGCCACACCTCGGGACAGCCAGGCATGTCGGGCGAGACGGTCAGGCGGCTGAACGGATGCTTGGCGGGGAAGCCGCGGTTGAGGAAAGCCAGCAGCTCCACCATCTGTTGGGGGAAATCATCGGCCGGCGGCTGCTGGCGATTACGTTGCAGTGCGAAGGAATCCAGCGGGGTGCCGCCGGGCGCGCGGCCGACGCCGAGATCGATGCGGCCCGGGTACAAGGCGTGAAGCACGCGGAAGGTTTCAGCGACTTTCAGCGGGCTGTAGTGCGGCAGCATCACGCCGCCCGAACCGACCCGGATGGCGGAGGTTTCGGCGGCGACCCGAGTTATGAGAATCTCGGGCGCGGGGCTGGCCAGCGCCGTTATTGCGTGGTGCTCGGCGATCCAATAACGCTCGTAGCCGAGCCGGTCGGCCAGGCGGGCCAGCTCGATCGTGTTGCGCAGGGCGTCGGCCGGGGTGAAGCCGGCGGACACTGGTGCTTGGTCGATGACCGAAAGCTTCAAGGCGGGGTTTCCTTTATGCCGCGAGGGCCATTAGGCTACGTTATCCCGGGGTTTCGCACAGGTTCAATTGCCATTCAGCGCCGCATGCACGGAGAACAAACGTGAACTTCGGACTGCTCGAGTCGTTTCGCAATTCCGACCGCAACGAACTCGCTTTCCCGGAACTCTACCGCCGCCACGTCGACCTCGCGGTCGAGGCCGAGGAGATGGGCTACGACACCATCTGGCTGACCGAGCATCACTTCGTCGGGGACGGTTACTCGCCGGTGATGCTGCCGCTGGCGGCGGCGATCGCGGCGCGGACCAAAAAAATCCGCATCGGAACGTTCGTCCTGCTGATGCCGCTGCATCATCCGCTCCACGTCGCCGAGTCGGCCGCGACCGTCGACGTGCTCTCAGGCGGACGCTTGGACCTCGGCCTGGGCCAGGGATACCGGCCCCAGGAGTTCGACGGCTTCAACATCGCGCGCACCGAGCGCGCCTCGCGCCTGCGTGAGGGCGTCGAGATAATCCGCCGCGTCTTCACCGAGAACGACGTCACCCACGAGGGCCAGCACTTCACGGTGCGCAACGTGACGCTTTACCCCAAGCCTGTCCAGCAGCCGCATATCCCGATCTGGATCGGCGCGCGCAGCCGCAAGGCGACCGAGCGCGCGGCGCGCAACGGCTACCATCTGGCCGGCACCGGGCCGCGCCAGGCCGAGCTTTACAAGGAGGCGCTTAAGGCGGCCGGGCGCAACCCGGCCGACTTTCATATTGCGCAGTTGCGCTTCGGCTACGTCGCCGCGCGCCGCGAGCGCGCGTGGGACGACGCCGAGTACGCGATTCATTACCTGATGGCCAGGTACGGGCAGTGGATCGCAGAGGCCGCGGATGCTCCGGGCGACCAGCGGTTCGCCAAGGCGCCTTCGATCGGCGCGCTGCGCAAGCTCAACGACACGCGCTTTTTGGGCGAGCCGCTTATCATCGGTTCGCCCGACGACGCTATCGAGATGCTAGAGCGCTACACCGATTACACGCACCTGGCGTTGGGGATGTCGCTGCCCGGGCTCGATCCGAAGAAGGTGCGCGCCAGCATGCGGCTGTTTGCCAGGGAGGTGATCCCGCACTTCCGGCGCAAGTCGCGCGCCGCCGCCGCCAAGCCCAGGGCTGCGCGCGCCGGCCGCGCGCTAGCGGCTGCTATCGCACGGCCGCGCGCCAGGGGATGAATCGATGTCCAAGATCAGGATTTCGCACGCGTGCCACGGATGTTCCGCGCCAGAACGGCGAGGAGCGTGTGATCCGCATGGCCGCCCGGAGCAAACAATGATCGAACTGATCCAGACATGAGGCGCTGGCCCGAACGATGGTCGCACCTACACTGAGCGCCGCACCAGGGCTCGTCGAGGAGCGCGCCCAGCACAAGTGGCTGGTGGCGGCCGCGGTGATGCTGGGGACCTTTCTCACGGTGCTCGACACCTCGATCGTCAACGTCGCGCTGCCCTACATGCAAGGCTCGTTTGCCGCCAGCGTCGATGAGATAACCTGGGTCGTGACCAGCTACCTGGTCGCCAGCGGCGTGATGATCCCGATGACCGGATGGATCGCCGCGAGCCTGGGCCGCAAGCGCTACTTCATCGTTTCCGTAGTGGTGTTCATGGCCGCCTCGGGGCTGTGCGGCATGGCGCAGACCCTCGACCAGATGGTGGTGTTTCGCCTGATGCAGGGCGTGGCGGGCGCGGCGATGATGCCGCTGTCGCAGGCGATTCTGCTCGAGACCTTTCCGCCCGCCGAGCACACCCTGGCGATGTCGACCTGGGGAATGGGAATCCTGGTTGGGCCGATCCTGGGACCGACGCTGGGCGGATGGATCACCACGCACTGGAGCTGGCGCTGGAATTTCTACATCAACCTGCCCGCGGGAGTAGTGACCGCGCTAATGGTCTACAGTTTCGTGCACGACCCGGCGCATCTGCGCGAGCGCCGCAGCGGCCGCGTCGACTACCTGGGGATATTCCTGCTGGTCGCGGCGCTCGGGCTGCTGCAGATCGTGCTCGACCGCGGCCAGCGCTCCGACTGGTTCGCGGCGCCGTGGGTGCGCTACTTCGTAACTTGCTCGGGGCTCTCGATGGTGCTGCTCACGATCCACGAGCTGCGCTTTCCCGATCCGATTCTCGATCTCCGGATGTTCAAGCACTTCTCCTTTTCGCTCGGCGTGATCCTGACCGCGGCGCAGGTGTTCGTGATCTTCGGCGTCAACCTGCTCAATCCGCTCTTCACCCAGGAGCTGATGGGCTACGACGCTTGGATCTCGGGCCTGGCGGTCGCACCGCGCGGCGTGGGCGCGGTGATTTCCCTGTTCAGCATCGGCCAGATCTCGCGCCGCGGGGTCGATACGCGGCCGTTCATGGTGGGCGGTTTCTTGCTGGCGGGATGGGCCGCCTTCAGGATGGCCGACTGGAACCTCTCGGTCAGCATGATGAACCTGGTGCCGCCGATCTTCATTTTCGGGCTCGGCCTGGGCGCGGTCTTTTCGGCGCTGACCTCCGCCTCGCTCACCGGGATTCCGCCGGCCCGGATGGGTTACGCCTCGAGCCTGTTCAATATGGTTATCACCACCGGCGCCGCAGTAGGGGTCTCAACCGTCAGCAATATGCTGACCGCGCACGAACAGATGCATCAGACCTACCTGGTGCAGCACTTCTCGGTCTTCGATGCCTGGCGCATGAGCCGCGACCATCTGCCGATGCCGGGCGCGCCGCATTTCAACTATCTCGGGCAGGTGATCAGCGGGCAGCATCAGCAGCTCGGCGTGCTTTATGGCGTGATCCAGTCGCAGGCCTGGCTGCTGGCCTACAATGACGTCTATCGCCTGATGGCAATGGTCCTGGTGTTCATAGCTCCTTGGTGCTTGCTGCTGCCGCGTAGCGGACGCGGCGGCGGCGCTTCCGCGGCGAGCCACTGACTCTGCAGGTGCCGCATCCGTGGCGGCTTGCTTTTGCGCAGCCGGCGATGAATCTCTTAAAATGGGTTGGGATGCGAAGGATCGGGCCAAAAACAATCGTCGCCGCGGCGCTGGCTGCGGCCATCGCGATCGTTGCCGTGCTGCCGGCCCTGCGGCCCCGCTGCATCGAGCTTCGGGGCGCCGAGCGGCTGACGGTCTCGATGGCGCGGCTTAGGAGCGGCGAGGCGCGATTGTTCTGCTACCGCGGCCGCGCGGGCGAGCGGCTGCGCTTTCTGCTCGCGCGCGGCAGCGACGGCAAGGTCCGTGCGGTCTTCGACGCCTGCCGCCAGTGTTACAAATTCCACCAGGGCTACGACACCGCGCACGGCATGTTGATCTGCCGGCTCTGCGGCAACCGCTATCCGATCGATCACATGATGAAGGGCGCAGCCTCGTGCGTGCCGGTCAGCCTGCCCCACCATGAGGACGCCTCTCGCGTTCAGGTCAACGTCTCCGACCTCAAAGCGGGAGCGTCGCTGTTTTGAGGCCGCTTGCGAGATTGCGGCGTCGCGGCCGCGCCGCCGCCGCGATTGTGGCGCTAGCCGTGTTGCTGGGCGGGATGCCGCTTACGCTCGGGATAGTGGTGCACAACCCCGAAGCGATGTTCACCCTCGACATCTGCCATCCGCTGCCAAGTTTCAGCCATTCACCGGTGCCGGTGGTGGCGATCATGCCCGGCGCTCCAGCCGTGGCGCAGTTCCTCCCCGAGCGCCGGTGCTTTACCACGTCCTCGCAACCCCCGTGTCCGCGCGCGGCCGACGCTCCCGACCCGCCGCCTCCCAAAGCGCGCGCCTAGGCGCGCAAGTCAGCAAATCAGGAATTGACCTCCGCGGGATTTGGCGCCCGCGGCGCCGCCGCGATGCGCGCGTGCCACCGGCGCCTCGGAGGCGGCCCTGCGCACGGCTTCGGAGACGATTATGAGACGCGTTTGTGCTCTCACGCTGATATTGGCTATTGCGATGCCCGCCGCGGCTTTCGCACACGGAGTAGTTGGGGATTATGTCTTTCTGGAGCCGTTGATCGCCGAAGACCCAACGCCCGCCAACGAGTTGGATATCGCCCAGCCAGCATGGAACAAGACCGGCGCCGGCCAGAATTTCTCGCTCGGATACACATTGGAGAAGGTGCTTTACCAGGACGAGAACCACACGCCGAGGTTCAGCGCCGGGGTGTTCAGCGCGTGGCATTACCAATGGCCGAAGAATGCGCCTGACCAACGCGGCTTCGACGACCTCAACCTGTTTGCCAAATGGGCGTTCTTCGTTTCGCCCAAGCATGAGTTTCTGCTCTCGGCCGGCCCGCTCCTGCAGATCCCCACAGGCAATCCGGGCGTGGAGCAGCAGAGCCATACGAGCTTGGGGCCGCTGTTGCTGTGGGAGAAAGGGATGGGCGATCTTCCCAATTGGCCGGTCCTCAAATATCTGCGGCCTTTCGGGCTGCAGGGGGACTTCAGCTATCTGCCCGCGCTGGGCGGCCACACCAGCCACCTCATGTTCGCCGATCAGGTGGTCGAATACTCGCTCCCGTACCTGAGCAACTCTGTGCGGGACATCGGCTTGAAGCCGCCGTTTCGGAACCTCTTCCTTTTCACCGAATTCAACTACTCACAGCTCGTTGCGGGGCCGGCGCAAGAGACCTTTCCGAGCATCGTGGCGACGCCGGGGATTGCTTACGTGGGCTACCATTTTGAACTAAGTTTCGGTACGCAACTGGCGCTCAACAAGGCGGCCGTACCGGCCACCCACGCCGTGGCAATCGGGCTGCTCGATATATTTTACGATTCGATATTCCCGCAGGCCGGCAACTGGACGATCAATTAGAGGATTCTCCGAATGAAGCCATTGAATCTGTTGATATTCGGCGCTCCGTTACTATTGGCCGCGAGTATAACCAGCGTGCCGGCCGCTTCGGCGCACGCATTTCCCGAACAGGAGACCCCATCGGCCGGGCAGCGGCTGGCCGCGCCTCCATCCGAGGTCACGATCAAATTCGATGCTCCGATCGAGCAGCTGTTTGCCAAACTGGAGGTGCTGGACGCCAACGGCAAGCCTGAAACGATAGGTCCACCCGAGGTCGGTTCCGGCGCGCTGACTCTGTCGGTCAAGCTCGCGGCGCTCAAACCCGGTGACTACACGGTCAAGTGGGGCGTCGTCTGCATCGACTCGCATCATACCGAAGGTTCCTACCTCTTCACGGTCGGCGGAGGCGGCGGATGACCCCGATCGGAGAGCGGGCCATCGTCGCATGGCCCTTGCTGGTGGCGGAAACCTTGATCTTCGGCACGACCGCGTTTGCTCTGCTGCTGGCGCCGGCACCGCAGTCTAAAGGAATTGCCAGCGCGCTGACGCCGTTGTGGCGCGGGCTGGCGCTGCTGGCGGCGTTGCTCTCGCCGCTCGCTCTACTGGTGGGCACGGCGAATATGGCGGACGTCTCTCTGCGCGCCGCAATTTCCTTTCTTCCGCAGGTGTTGCGTGAGACGCACTTTGGGCACGTATGGTCGTGGAGCTTTCCATTGACGTTGGCGCTTCTGGTGCTTGCGTGGACGCCCGGGCGCGGACCATTGAAAACAGCCGCGTTGAGTCTTGTGGCCGGCGCGCTGCTGTTGCTCGTAAGCTTTTCCAGCCACGCGATCGATCGGGGAAGGATCGCGCTCATCGTCCACTTCACCCACGAAGTTGCCGCGGCGCTCTGGATCGGAGCGATCCTTGGACTGTGGTTCGGCGCCGTCCGCGGCAGGCTTGGCTCTGGATGGATACGGCGGATTGCGCCGCGGGTCTCGCGCGTCGCGGGATGGACCGTTGCAACTCTGATATTGAGCGGTCTTTACACGGCCTACTACTCGCTTGGCGCCGATCCATATCGCCTCATCGACTCGGCATACGGGCGGACCCTGGTGGAGAAGGTATGCGCCGCGGCGCTCGTGCTCCTCATCGGCGCTTACAACCGCTACTGCCTGATGCCCGCAGTCTCCGAGTCGTCAGCACAGGAGCGCCTGCTGCGAAACGTCGGCCTCGAATCCCTGCTGTTAATTGGAGTTCTGGGGCTGGCCGCCCTGCTCGCCAACACCCCGCCGGCGCATTGACGAGCGAGGCCGCGTGGCGGAACCCACCACACACCGTTTTCGCATCGGCCCCATAGGGTGCATATCGTGCGGAGCACCTTTCCTAACCAACGATTCTTGCGCCAGCGGCAAGCCAACCCCGCCCGCCCCTCGAATACCTTTTCCTAGTGTCGCAGACGATCGGTTTCCGCTCGCTGCGATCCTATCCAAGGCATACAAATGTAGTGTGTACTCTCTGCGTGGATTGCTCCCATGCATGCATTATTTACACAAGCCTTCGCCGCAGGCCACTTCGTGCCGCATGGCCAGTGCCTGCTGTGGGATCCGCCACTGCTGTGGCTGGACGTAGTATCGGATTCGATAACCGCGGTTGCCTACTATTCAATCCCGCCGCTGCTGATCTACTTCATCAGCAAGCGGCGCGATATGCCATTTCGCGCGATCTTCTGGATGTTCGGCATTTTCGTTTTCTCTTGCGGCACCACTCACGCGCTCGAGGTGTTGACGATTTGGTATCCGGCATACTGGGCGGCGGGCATCGCCAAGGCGGTGACCGCGATTGCCTCACTGGTCTGCGCCATCGCGCTGATTCCGTTGCTGCCCAAGGCGCTCGCCCTTCCGACCCACTCGCAGCTCGAGGATACCAATCGGGAGCTGCAGCGGGAGGTGGCGGAACGCAAGCGTGCGGAGAACCGGTTCCGCGGATTGCTGGAGTCGGCTCCCGACGCGATAGTGGTCGTGGATGCGCAGGGCGACATCGTGTTGGTGAACGGGCAGACCGAAAAGCTGTTCGGCTACGCACGGCCGGAGATGATCGGAAAGCCGGTCGAACTCCTGCTGCCGGAGCGCTTCCGCGGACGCCACGTGGCCCAGCGCCAGAACTACTTCAGCGAGCCGCGCGCGCGTGCGCTGGGCAGCGGTTTGGAACTGTTCGGCCTGCGCAAGGACGGCGCCGAGTTCCCGGTCGAGGTCGCCCTGAGCCCGCTGGTTACCGACGAAGGCCTGGTCTCCAGCGCCATCCGCGACATTTCCGCGCGCAAACGCGTCCAGCTCGAACTGGCGCGGGCGCGCGACGAGGCGCTGGAAGCCTCGCGGCTCAAGTCCGCCTTCGTGGCCAACATGTCGCACGAGTTGCGCACGCCGCTCAACGGCATCATCGGCTTCAGCCAATTGCTTTACGCCGGACACATCACTCCGGCTTCCGCCGAATACAAGCAGAGCCTCGGCGACATCCTCGCCAGCGCGCGCCATCTGCTAAGCCTGATTAACGACGTGCTCGATCTTGCCAAGGTCGAATCGGGCACGATGGAATTCACGCCCGAACCGATCTAGCCGGCACTGCTGATCGAGGAAGTCCGCAGCGTCCTGCGCGGCGTGGCCGCACAGAAGAAAATCCAGGTCGAGGCCGAAGCCGCGCCGGAGTTGGGCCAGGTCGTGCTCGATCCCGGCAAACTGCGGCAGGTGCTTTACAACTATCTTTCAAATGCGCTCAAGTTCAGCGGCGCCGACGCGCGCGTCACGATCCGGGTGCGCCCCGAGGGCAAGGAATGGTTCCGCCTCGAGGTCGAGGACAACGGCGAGGGCATTCGCGCGGAGGATTTGGCAAAGCTCTTCATTGTTTTCAACCAACTCGATTCTTCCTCCAGCAGGCGCCATCAGGGCACCGGTCTCGGCTTGGCGCTGACCCGCCAGATCGTCGAGGCCCAGGGCGGCACCGTCGGAGTCACGAGCGAGCACGGCAAAGGAAGCATCTTCTGGGCGGTGCTGCCGCGCCGCCACCCGCTGCGCGACGGCCACCACACGGCGGCGGCGGATCCGGCTAAGTGATGCGCCCGTTTGCGGGCGTGGTTCAGATAACGCCTTCGGCGCGCAACCGTTCCAGTTCCACCTCGTCGCATCCCATCAATTCGCGCAAGATGTCGGCGGTATGCTCGCCGAGCAGCGGCGACGAAGTAATCTCGACCGCGCTGTCGGACAGCGCCAGCGGGCAGCCCACCGTCTTGAAGGCGCCGCGGCTTCGGCGGATCTGTTAGCAGCCCCGGCCATGTTCATTCTCCCGCACGAGCCGTGTCATTGAGTAGTGCGGCGGGGCTCCAAGCGCACGTTCGGAGGGCCGTTCACGAACGGCCCCTATGGGAAAACTGTCATCGAGCCCAATCGCACGATTGATATACCGTCTCGCGGCAATCGCGGCAAACCGGGTGGCCGCCGCGCGGCTCCGGATCGCCCGGAGGCCTGGTGGTGACGCGCGGATCGCCGGCTAGGTCAGCGGCGGCGAAAATGATCCGCGATCACCCCGGCCACGCAGCAAGTGACCCGCTTGCCGCTGGGTATGTGGAGAAACTCGTTGGGGCCGTGCGCGTTCGCATGCGGGCCCAGCACTCCGGTGACCAGGAATTGCGCCTCGGGAAAGCGTTCGCCCAGCATGTTGGTGAACGGGATGGTGCCGCCTTCACCCATGTATGCGGCGGGCTTGCCGAAGTAAGCTTGCGAAGCCTGCTTAAGCGATTGCTCCAGCCACGGCGCGAGCGCCGGCGCATCCCAGCCGCTGGCCGCCCAGTTGCCCTCGAAGCTCACGCGCGCGCCGTCGGGCGGGTCCTGCTCCATCAGGCTTTGCAGCCTGCGCGTGGCGGCCTGCCCGTCGCAGGTCGGCGGCAGCCGCAGCGAGAGTTTCACCGCGGTCATCGGGCGCAACACGTTGCCCGCGCTGGCCGGCGGGGGCAGGCCGTCGGCGCCGATGATCGAGAGCGCGGGCCGCCAGGTGCGATTCAGGATCAGCTCGGCCGGATCTTTGGTAAGCGGACGCGTGCCTGGCGCGAACGGAAATTTGGTGTAGAGGCTATCGCCGAGCGCGGCGCCGGCGGCCGCGGCCTGTTGGCGGCGCGCGCCGGGAATCGGAACGTGAAACTCCGCCGGCAGCACGCTCCCGGTGGTTTCGTCCTCCAAGCGGCTCAGCAGCCGGCGCACGATGCGGAAGCTGTCGGGGACGACGCCGCCGGCGTCGCCCGAATGCACCCCTTCGCTGAGCACCTCGACCTTGAGCGTCCCGCCCACCAGGCCGCGCAGCGAGGTCGTGCACCATAGCTGTTCGTAGTTGGCGCAGCCGGAGTCCAGCGCAATCACCAGGCTCGGCTGGCCGATACGCTCGCCGAGATGATCGATGTAGAACGGCAGGTCGAAGCTTCCGCTTTCCTCGCAAGCCTCGATTAGTATTACGCAGCGCGCATGGGGAATCGCTTGCGCCTCGAGCGCGCCGATCGCCGCGAGGCACGCGAACATCGCGTAGCCGTCGTCCGCGGCGCCGCGTCCGTACAGGCGTTCGCCCTTAACCACCGGCTGCCACGCTCCCAGGCCCGGGTTCCATCCGCTCATCTCCGGCTGCTTGTCCATGTGGCCGTAGAGCAGCACGCAGTCGCGCGAGGCCCCCGGAATATCGATGAACAACAGCGGCGTGCGGCCCTCCAGCCGCATCACCTCCAGCGCCAGGCCCTTTATCGGCTGGCGCTCGGCCCAGCCGGTGAAGCGCGCCACCACCTGCTCCATGTGGCCGTGCGCGCGCCATTCGGGATCAAAAGCCGGCGACTTGTTGGGGATGCGAATGTATTCGATCAGCTCGGGCAGGATCGATTGATCCCACAGCCGCTCGACATAGCTCTGGATGGCCGTGTTATCCATGAAAGCCAAGCCTACC
>JAKAVN010000089.1 GCA_021827495.1 Deltaproteobacteria bacterium
AGCCCACGGCGGCCGCGTCGAAGCGGACCCGCCGGTTGGGGAAAAATACGTAGAGGAAAAAGAAGCCGGCCCAGATGGCGAGGCTCGAGCTGATCCATCCGGCGCCGGCAATGTCGGGCAGGCGATTGGTCAGGAGCTGGCGCACGCCGAGCGCGCCGGCCAGCAACACCGGCACCGCGAAGGTCATGCTCAGGTAGTCGGCGAACTTGCGCGCCATCGTGCGCCCCTGCACGACGCGGAAAATGTTGTTCAGCGCGTTCTCGACCGTGCCCAGAGTGAGGACCACGGTGAAGAGCAGCGTGGCCGCGCCGACCGCGCCCAGCGTCTTGGCGTTGACGTTGGAGACGAAGGACATCAGGCGCTCGGTAATCTCCGGCGAATTGGCAGTGAGATAGCGCTCGAGCAGCGGGCGAATCACCCCGGCGCCGCCCAGGCCGTTGAGCGCCGAGAGCGCCACGGCGAGGATCGGCACGATCGATAGCCCCGTCGTGTAGGTGAGCGCCGAGGCCCACAGCAGGTTGTCGTCGCGCTGAAAGCCCTCGACTGCGCGTTTGAGCACGCCGGCGGTGCGCGACTTGAGCGCGCGGCCCAGGCGCGAGTTGCGCGCCTGCGCGCGCTCGATGAACTCGGAGAGGAAGTCCTGTGCCATGATGTTTCCGGCCGCCGCCGCGGCACTGCCGATGCGCTCACCGCGCGTCCACTACTTCTCGGGGTATATAAGAAGGCACGGTAGATAGGAACTGCCGCGCGGTAGGGCCGACGATCGAGCGGACCGTGCATGCCCGCCGACAGCTTGCCCCGCGGAGCGCGGCAAAGCCCAGAGGCCGGCCGGCGCGCACTGGTTAGCTCGGCGCGCGCCGAAAGCGCAAGAAGCGCGGGGCGGACGGCGCATCGCACCGCCCGCCCCGTTATCCCCACTTCCGCTTCCACCACAAGTTCGGCCACGCGAAAAGAGCTCGCGCGGCCCGCTCGCCGGACGGGAAGTTGTGCCCGCTTATTCCACCGCGGTCCGGTTGTCGGCGAAAAGCTTGGACGACGATGCGATCGGTGCGCGCACCGCACTCGGCCGCGCCGCGGCCGCCGCGCGCCGCGCCGCCCGGGTCGGCTTGCCGAGCGGAATCAGGTTGAGTTCCTGCGCGCACTGCTCGACGGCTTGATAGGCGAGCCGGCCCGATTCGACCGCCTGGCTCACCGCGCACAAGACGCTTGCCAAGGTGAGCGCAACCAGCACCGCCGCCATCACCGGCAGGCCCATCGCCGCGCACAGCACGGCCGTGGTTACGGCGCTGGCCAGGCCGGCCTGGCACAGCGCGCTCAGCCTGACGCGCACGGCGACATGGTTTTTCAGCCGCGCCCCTTCGTGCTCCTCATCGGCGGTCTTGAAGCGCAAACGGGTCCAAGGGTCGGGGCGGACCTCGAGGTCGAAGTCATTCCATCCGGCATCCGGCGCCACCGCGACGCCGGCGCGCGAGAAGCGCCGCGCGAGGCGCTCGAGCAGGCTCTCGCGCGTCGTCCACGCCTCGTTCCAGTAAGAGAGATGGAGGCTGCGGCTCAGCCATCGCAACGACGGACGCTGGCGTGCCTCGAACTCGCCGCCGAGGCCAACCGTACGCATCCGCGTTTTCCATCGAGTCCAGGTACGCACCATCGGTCCGCTCCAAGCCAGGAATGCGACGAACAGGCGCGAGTTCAGCGAGTCGTGACATTTCTCCAGCGGCGCCTGCCATGCGTAATGCAGCGCCCATAGCAGCCCCAGCGAGAGCATCGCAAGCGCCGGCAGCGTCGGCAACCCGGCGAACCAGGTGAAGATTGCGATGGCCGTGAAAGCCAGATTCCATTCCAGCGTCTGCGGCAGGAAGCTCAGGATTCCCGGCGCCTCGTCGCGCACCGTCTGCGGCGCGTCAGCCGCCCGCGTCCATCCGATACGGCGGCGCAATGCGCCGGGCACGGTCGCCGCGAGGCCCGGAATCGTGCCGCGCCATTTGATCTGGCCCAGCGCGTTGAAGCGCTCGGGATATTTCAGGTAGAGCGCCGCCTCGGCCCGGCCGTAGCCGCGTTGCTGGCCGTAGTAGGCCCTCACCGTGTTGCGGCGGAAATGCCATACGAAGGCCGCCGGGCAATAGCCGAGCTTGAAGCCCGCATCTAGGATGCGCCAGCAGATATCGACGTCGTCGCCGGCCGAAGTGAACTGCGCGTCGAAGCCGCCCACCGCCACCAGCGCCGCCTTGGTGAAGACCATGTTGCATCCGGCCAGATGCTCGGCGCGGTCGTCGGCGACCAACACGTGGCAGGGCGCGCCCGGCGCGGCCGCGACACAGCCCTCGACCCGGCCCTTCTCGTGCGGCGCGTAATTGGGGCCGCCGCAGCCGTCGAAGCCGCCCCCGGCCATCGCGCGCACCATCAGGGTCAGCCAGTCGGGGTCGACCACGCAATCCGAGTCGGTGTAGGCGACGATCTCCCCGCGCGCCGCATGCAGCCCGACGTTGCGCGCCACGCTCAAGCCCTTGTTGGGCTGGCGGATGAGCCGAAACTCGGGAAATTCCAGCGCGATTTCGGCCGTGCGATCGCGCGAGCCGTCGTCGACGATTACCACCTCGTAGTTGGGGTACTTGAGCCGGCGCAGCGACTCCAGGCACGGCAGCATCGTGCGCTCGGCGTTGTAGGCGCAGATCACCACCGACACCATCGGAGTGCGCGGCGGCCGCGGCGGACAGGTGCCGTTAAGCGAGACGAACGGTCCCGCCTCCTCGGCGCGCATCGGGCGCATCCCCAGCCAGGAGGCCGGGACGGCCGGGCGAGCAACCGGCGGCGCCACCACGCCGGCCGCGCCGACGCCGAAGGCGCTCGCCACCAGTTCGTCCTGGCCCGCGCCCGCCAGCGCTTGGGGAAATTCGATCACCACCGGCCGCGCCATCGCGAGATTGTGCAGCGCTACCACGAAGGGTGCGAGTTCCAGCGGTGTCAGGCCGCCAACTGCGGCATAAAGGAAGTCCTCGGCCCCCATCGCCAGCGCCACCGCCGCGGGACGATGCTTCAATGCGACCAGCGCCCGGCGGTCGCGCAGGTGAATCTCGCGGATGATGCGGCCAAGGGCGCGCTGGACGCGCTCGACGCCCAGCAGCCTCAGTTGGTCGGGCACGATCGGGCAGTCGATAAGATAACCTATGAGCGACGGATGATTGCGCCAGATATTGACGGTATGGGCGACGCGGGCGATAGCTGCGCGAGCGCGGGCGGGATCGAACAGATCCTCGGGCTCGACCGCGAGTTCGACCAGCGCGTGGAGACCGCTATAAGTGGCAAGGTCGAGGACGGACCCGGCCTGCTCCTCGCGCAAAACGAGGGCCGTGGTATGAGCCTCGTGCAAACCCTCAAGTCGATGCCTGAGCACAAGCTTCTGGCTGAGGTCCAGCGCGGGCTGGACATCGGCGAGCCGCATCGCCTTGAGGAAGAATTTCTGGCCAGCGCGGGAGAAAAACTTCCCCTGCGCAAGGATAGCCGGCCGGGAGCACTGGTCTGGTAACACGACAGCCTATACAGCCAAAGCTGTGCCACCAAAAAAGCCTCGCGGCGTCTTGGCTTTTGACCGCAGTCGAGGGCGGAAGCTCAACGTATTGGGATGCCGGTTAACCCTTTTGCGACCCTGCGGAAACTCTGCGGATCGCAGGCGCGGATTTTTGCGTCTTGCAAAAAGCCCGTTCGCCTCCTAGAAGGCGGATTTCGGCGATGTTATAAGTCAATCGGTATCAGCGTGGAACACCACCCTAATGGCCGGCGTTCGCCGCGCAAGGCCGTCGGCCTGCATAAGCTGCCCGCTTCGCATCAGGCCAACGGGACGGCTGCGCGTTCGCTCCGGATGACCGGGATGGCGCCGCGCCGCCCGACCGACATTCCGATCCGGGCGACCCCCGAGGAACTCGCGTCGCTCCGCGCCCAGATCAGTACGATCGAGCAGGCGCTCTCAGCGCTGTTCGGCGCGGCCTACCGCAGGGGACGGGAAAGCCAGCGCGCGCGCCGCACCGCCGCCGACATAGTCAGCCGCTATTTCGAGCCGATCGTCGAGGAATGGGTGGCCGCCATCCGGGGGATGTTCGACCAACGCTCGCTGCCTCAGAACCGGCAGATTCCTGAGAGCTGCGCCAACGCTCTCATCCGGTTCATCGAGAATTTGCGCGACCGCGACAATCTCAGCAGCTATGTCTACCTGCGCCGGCATTGCCAGGAGGGGATGCTGTCGCGGGTGAGGCCCTCGGAGTTCAACGTTCTGCACATCGCGCTCAAGCAGATCATCCTCAAGCGGGTGCGGGCGGCGTTCAAGGGACCGCGGATGGAGCGGGTGCGCGAGACGGTGGTGGCCGCACTCGACGAGCGGCGCCTGATGGTGTCGCAGTTCTATATCGAATCGCGCGAGCACGCGCTGCGCGTTTCCGAGGAGAAATACCGCAACTCGATCGACCACGCGCCCGACCCGATGTACGAGATCGAGCCGCACACTTGGATCGTGCAGGGCGCCAACGCCGCGGCCGAGGCGCTGCATCGGATGGTTCCGGGCCAGGAAGACACGCCGCTGGTGGGCCGCCGGCTGGCTGAGCTCGGTTCGCCCGAGCATCGCCCCCACCTCCTCGAACACGTGGAGAAGGTGGTGCGCGACGGCGCCGACCAGATCCGCGATTGGCCGGAGGCCGGACGCTATTTCGACATCAACTCGGCGCTGATCTCGTCGGGCAATGTCAGGTTCATACACATGATCCTGCATGACGTGACCCAGCGGCGCGAGATGCTCGACGAGCTGCTGCGCGCCGAGCGGCTGGCCGCGGCCGGCACCTTCGCCGCCGGCGTGGCCCACGAGGTCAACAACCCGCTCGCCTCGATCTCCTCCCTGGTGCAGGCGCTGCTGCCCGAGGAGACCGATTTGGCCAGGCGCACCACGCTGCACACGATGCTCGCGCAAATCACGCGCATCTCGAGCACGCTCAAGGACCTGGTCAACTTCGCGCGCCCCTCGCCGTCCCAGCGCGGGCGCCTCGAGCTCAACGGCCTGGTGCGCGAGACCCTGCGCTTGGTGGCCTACACCAGCCGCTTCCAGGGCATCGCCTTCGAGCCGCAGCTGGCCGCCGACCTCAAGCTCGCCTTCGCCGACAACAATGAAATCCAGCAGGTGCTGATCAACCTGATCTTCAACGCCGCCGACGCGACCCAGCATTGCGGCGGCACGATCCGGATCGTGACTGCGAATAAGGCCAGCCACGACAACGGCGGCCGCATCGAGAAGGTTCTGATGCGCGTCGCCGACAACGGCATCGGCATCCCGCCCGAACACCTGGGCCAGGTCTTCGATCCGTTCTTCACCACCAAGCCGGCCGGTGCGGGCGTTGGGCTGGGGCTCTCGCTCTGCCAGCGCATCATTCTGGCCAACCAAGGCACCATCCGCATCGACAGCGAGGTTGGCAAGGGCACCGCGGTGACCATCTGCCTGCCGGTCTACGAACCCGAGGCGGCCGCGGCCGGCGCTTCAGCATCATGAACGAAGCCGAGCCGCTCAAACCCGAGAGCCTCGCCGGACACGAGCGCCCGGAGCCCGCGCCGCAGCGCGGCCCGTACCGCGTGCTGGTGGTCGAGGACGAGGATCTGATGCGCTCGATAATCGCGCAGCTCCTGCGCAGCGAGGGCTACACGGTCTTCGAGGCGCACGCGGCCGCGATCGCGCGGGGAATCTTCGAGCGCGAAAAAATCGACCTTGCCATAATCGACGTCAACCTGGGCGGCGGCGGCAGCGGCCTGGACCTGCTCAGCCGCGTGCGCGCGCTCGATTCCGAGCTGATGGGGATTATCGTGACCGCCTACCCCAGCGTGGAATCGGCGGTGCACGCGCTGCACGAGGGCGCCTACGACTACATCACCAAACCGTTCGCCAACGATCATCTCAAGGCCGTGGTGCGCAACGCGCTGGCGCAAAAGGCGCTGTTTCAGGAAAACCGCTTCCTGCGCCGCGAGTTGCGCGAGAAGTACCGCTTCGAAAACATCATCGGCAAAAGCGACGCCATCGAGCAGGTCTTCCGCATCATGGAGAAGGTCGCGCGCACCGACTCCAGCGTGCTGATCACCGGCGAGTCGGGCACCGGCAAGGAACTGGCCGCGCGCGCCATCCACTTCACCTCGGAGCGCGCCAACGCGCGCTTCCTGCCGATCAACTGCGGCGCGCTGCCCGAGAACCTGCTCGAGAGCGAGCTGTTCGGCTACAAGCGCGGCGCGTTTACCGGCGCCTCCCAGGACAAGGTCGGCCTGCTCAAAGCCGCCGACAAGGGCTCGGTGCTGTTCGATGAGATCGGCGAGATGCCGCTCGCGCTGCAGGTCAAGCTGCTCCGCGCGTTGCAGGAGCGCGAATGCTACCCGCTGGGCTCCAACGATCCGGTGCGCTTCGACGTGCGGGTGATTTGCGCGACCAACCGCAACCTCGAGCGCGAGGTCAAGGAGGGGCGCTTCCGCGAGGAACTGCTCTACCGCATCAATGTCATCACCATCGCGCTGCCCCCCTTGCGCGAGCGCCGCGACGACATCCCGCTGCTCGCCAGCCATTTCCTGCGCAAGTACGAGAAGCAGCTCGGGCGGTCCGCGCTGCGGTTTTCCAAGGGCGCGATGCGCGTGATGGTCGGCTATGCATGGCCCGGCAACGTGCGCGAACTGGAAAACACCGTCGAGCGCGCGGCCATCCTGGCCGAGACCGATGTGCTGCACGCTCACGACCTGCCCGACAAGCTCTCCGACAAGTCGGTGACGCCGCCCGCGGGCGAGGGCTCGGGGATGACGCTGGAGGAACTCGAACGCGAGCATATTCGCCGCGTGCTGAGCCGCGTACAGGGCGACAAGGTCCGCGCCGCCCAGGTTCTCGGCATCCACCTCTCGACGCTCTACCGCAAGGTCCAGCGCTACCGGCTGGAGAACGTGGGCGTGGGCGAAGACGCGGCGCAATCCGCCGCTCCACAGGGCGCGCGGGCCGGCCGCGAATAGCGTCTCGAATAGCATTCTGGGGCTTGCGCTGCGCCTGAACTGCTGGTAGCAATCGGCGCCGGCACGGAATAAACTTTCAGCAGCACGGCCGGGATTCCGCCGTGCGGAGATGGCCATGGATATTTTCGCACCTTCTCATTTGTTGGTCCTGTTGGTGATCATCCTGATCATTTTCGGGCCGAGTAAGCTCGGCGATGTCGGCGGCGCCCTGGGCAAGGCGATCAAGGACTTCAAAAAGGCAATGAACGATCCTGAAGTCCCCAGCCAGCAGGTGCAGAAGACCGCCGAACCCAAGCCGCCCGTCGAAGCCAATCCGATCAAGCCGTCCTGACGCGAATCGATGCGGCGCTCGTACGCACGACGCCGGTTCATCCTGGCCCGCGTGACCTGACGAGCCCAATCGGGCGTGCTATTCCAAATTGATGAGATACGTTGTTACCTTGGAAGAGGAAGATGGCTGGGCGATCGCGGAATGCCCGAGTCTTCCCGGATGTGTATCTCAGGGGCGCATGCGAGAAGCGGCCCTTGCCAACATTCGTGACGCGATCTAACTCGGCCTCGAGACCCGCGCGGCGAACGGCATCCCGGTCCCGGAGTCGATTGAAGTTGAGGTAAGCGCGGCTCGGGCCGCATGAGCCGTCTGCCAGTCTGTTCCGGCGCGAACGCGGTCAAGGCGTTTGAGAAGGCCGGTTGGATAAAAGATCGCCAAAGTTGCAGCCACGTCAGCCTGAAAAAGGCTGGCGAAAGAGTCGTCATGACAGTCGCCAAGCATAAAGAACTGGCGCCGGGAATGCTGAGAAGGCTGATCGGTGATTCCGGCCTGACGCCCGAAGAATTCGCAAACCTTTTGTGATCCTTGGCCGACCTCAATGGTCGGCCACTTTTTTTCAATCAGCAGAGCGCCGCCCGGCCCAAGGCGCTTGCCAAACGCTTGCAAAGAGCGCCCGCTCTCTCCTAAAGCATCAAGCATAGCCGCGCGGGTATGAGTCCCGCTCGCGCCGGCGCCGCTTCAGGCGCTTTGGGCGTGCGGCAGCGCGGCCGCGACGGCTGAGCCGGGGGAATCTTGAAGACAGCACGCATCGTGGTTTGGATGATGGTGGCCGCGCTTGGCGCGGGCGGCCTCGCCTACATCGCGCTCGCCCGCGGCGAGGATCGTCCGGGCGCGCTATGGTTTGTGATCGCCGCGGTCTGCATCTACGCCGTCGGCTACCGTTTCTATTCGGGCTTCATCGCCCGCCGGGTGCTCGAACTCGACGATTCCCATCCCACCCCCGCCATCCGCCTCAACAACGGGCGTGACTACGTGCCGACTCCGCGCTGGATCACCTTCGGCCATCACTTCGCCGCCATCGCCGGCCCGGGCCCGCTGGTCGGCCCGGTGCTGGCCGCACAATTCGGCTACCTGCCCTCGACGCTATGGATCGTGATCGGCGCGGTGCTGGGCGGATGCGTGCAGGACTTCGTGATCCTGGGCTATTCGCTCAAGCGCGACGGCCGCTCGCTGGGCAAGCTGGCGCGCGACGAGATCGGCCCGGTCGGCGGCCTGGTGGCGCTGGTCGGCGTGCTGCTCATCATGGTCATCCTGATCGCGGTGCTCGGCCTGGTCGTGATCAACGCGATGAAGCAGAGCACCTGGGCGACTTCGACCGTCGCCGCGACCGTGCCGATCGCGATGCTGGTCGGGATTTACATGACCCATCTGCGCCCGGGCCGCTTCGTGGAGGCCTCGGCCATCGGCGTCGCGCTCATCCTGGCTGCGGTGCTCGGCGGACGCTACGTCGAGGCGTTCAGTTGGGGACATTACTTCGCGATGGACGCGCCGCACCTGGCGGTGTGGATCATCGGCTACGGTTTCATGGCCTCCGTGCTGCCGATCTGGCTCTTGCTCGCGCCGCGCGATTATCTCTCGGCCTTCATCAAGATCGGCACCGTCGCCGCGCTGGCGGCGGGGATCGTCGCGATGCATCCGCCGACCCTGATGCCGGCGCTGACGCGATTTACCGACGGCAGCGGGCCGATATTCGGCGGCAAGGTCTTCCCGTTCGCTTTCATCACGGTCGCCTGCGGCGCGATCTCGGGCTTTCATTCGCTCATTTCCTCGGGCACCACGCCCAAGATGCTCGAGCGCGAGGGCGACGCGCGGCTGGTCGGCTATGGCGGCATGCTGGTGGAGTCGTTCGTCGCGGTGATGGCGATGATCGCGGCGATCATCATCAAGCCCGGCATCTATTTCGCGGTCAATGCGCCGGCCGGCGTGGTCGGCACGGGGGTCGCGGCGTGCGAGAAGATTTCTTCGTGGGGCTTCGCCGTCAGCGACCGGGAGATGCGCGCGCTGGCCGCGTCGATCGGCGAGAAGACGCTCTACGCGCGCACCGGCGGCGCGCCCTCGCTGGCGGTCGGGATGGCGCATATTTTCGCGCACTCGCTCGGCGGCGGGGCGGTGATTGCGCTGTGGTACCACTTCGCGATCATGTTCGAGGCGCTCTTCATCCTGAGCACGCTCGACGCCGGCACCAGGGTCGCGCGCTTCATGTTGCAGGACCTGCTCGGCCAGCTCCATCCCGCATTCGGCAATACCGGGTCGTATCTCAACATCGTGGCGGCCTCGGCTTTGATCGTGGCGGCCTGGGGCTACTTTTTGTATTTCGGCGCGATCGATCCGCTCGGCGGGATCAACTCGCTATGGCCGCTGTTCGGGATCGCCAACCAGATGCTGGCCGCGATCGCGCTGTGCGTCGCGACCTCCGCGATGGTCCGGCAGGGCAAGGGGCGCTACGCTTGGGTGACGCTGTTGCCGCTTTGCTGGCTGGTCGCGGTCACGATGACGGCCGGGGTCGAGAAGATTTTCAGCGCGGCGCCCAACGTCGGCTTCCTCGCCCACGCGGCCCAACTCGCGGCCGAACAGGCGCTCCCCGCGACCAACGCCGCACGCGCGGCTACTCTTGAGCGGCTGATTTGGAACGATCGCGTGGACGCCGCGATGACGGTCATGTTCATCGCGATCGTGATGGTGATTCTCGCCGATTCGGCGCGCGTGTGGCTGAAGCTCGCGCTGGCGCGCCGCGCCGGCGCCGCCACCGAGTCCGCCGCCGCCTGAGGTGGACGGCTCCCAAGCGGGGCGGTTGCATGCTTGCGTCAATGGGAATTTAATTGGAGACTCAGCGGCTGGCCGCGAAGGGGCTGCCCGCCGATGATAGCTGGGTCCTGCGCAAGGGAAGATCGCGAACCCCGCCAGGTCCGGAAGGAAGCAACGGCACCGATCACCACCCTGTGCCGCAGGGGTGCCTAGCTATCACTCGACGGGCAGCATGCCGCTCGATCCGCAATCGCTGATGGCCGGTTATCGCTGATGGCTCTCGATCCGTCATCGCACTTGGTGCTGGCGCGCAAATGGCGCCCTGAGCGCTTCGCCGAACTGGTGGGCCAGGAGCATGTCACGCGCACGCTCGGCCAGGCCCTGCTAAGCGGCCGGATCGCGCACGCCTTCCTCTTCACCGGCATCCGCGGCGTCGGCAAAACCACCGCCGCGCGCATCCTGGCGCGCTGCCTCAACTGCGAAAAGGGGCCGACCCCGGAGCCCTGCGGCGAATGCGCGGCCTGCATCGAGATCCGCGAGGGACGCGCGCTCGACGTGGTCGAGATCGACGGCGCCACCTACCGCAAGATCGATGACGCGCGCGCGATCATCGAAAACCTGAGCTACCGGCCGGCGCGCGACCGCTTCAAAATCTACATCATCGACGAAGCCCATCAGCTCACCGACCAGGCCTTCAATGCGCTGCTCAAGACCCTCGAGGAGCCGCCCGCCCACGTCAAGTTCATCCTGGCGACCACCGAGCCGCAGAAGATGCCCGAGACCATCCTGTCGCGCCTGCAGCGCTACGACTTCCGGCGCATTCCGCTCAACACCACGCTGGCGCGGTTGAAGGAACTGGCGGCGCGCGAGGAGATCGAAGTCGAGGAGGCGGCGCTGCGGCTGCTCGCGCGGGAGGCCGGCGGCAGCATGCGCGACGCCGAACGGATGCTCGAAACCGCGATCGCCGCGTTGGGCAAAAAGATCGCCGAAAGCGAGATCGCGGCCTCGCTCGGCGTCGCCGGACGCTGCGCGGTGTTCAAGCTCGCCGAGGCGATTCTCAACCAGGACGCGGCGGCGGCGCTCGGCGCCGTCCGCGAACAGCATCGCCGCGGCGCCAATCTGGAATCGCTCGGCCGCGATCTGCTCGAGACGCTGCGCAACCTGGCGGTGGCCAAACTGCCGGCGGGCGGTGGCCTGAATCCGCTCGCCGATCTGCCCGACCATGAGGCGGCGGAACTGCGGCGGCTCGCCGAGCGCCCCAGCTCGCGCGACCTGATGCGGTTGTTCAAGCTGATGGCCGATGCGCAGGAGCAGATCCTCCGCTCGCCCTACCCCGATCTGCTGCTGGAGATGATCGCGGTGCGGATGGCGACTCTCGCGCCGGTGATGGACGCCGACGACTTGCTGCGCGCGCTGGGCGCGGCGGGCGCCGTGCCGCCCGCCGCGCCCAGCGCTGCTTCCGGCGGCGCTGGTTCGGGGGCGCGCGTCCCCGAACCAGCGCCCGCGCCGCCCTCCGGCGCGCGCCGCCTGCGCGTGGAGGGCGAGGTGAAGGCCGGCGCGCCGCTTCGCGCGGCCAGCGCGCCGGCCTTCACCTCGCCCTCGATGGCCGCGGCTTCGATCTCGCCCGCGCCGCCCACGGCGGTGCGCCGCGCCACGGCGCCCGTTGGTGCCGACCTGCCCGAGCTGCGCGAGCATATCCGCGCGCGCCGCGCGGCGCTGGCCGGCTTCATGGAGCAAGGCGCCGGACTGGCGCTCGACGGCGATTTGCTGCGCGTCATCCCGCGCAACGACATCTACATCCGCTACCTCAACGACAACCGGGCGTCGATCGCCGAACTGGCGAGCGAGCTTTACGGACGCAAGCTGCGAGTCGAAGTATCGCTCGACGCAGCCGCAGGAGCGGCCAGCGGCGGCGCACAAGCGCAGCCGCTGGCCGCCCCCGCGCCGGTGGCCTGCGCCGCGAGCGGCTCGGTTGCCGCAAACGCTTCGCCCGCTGCAAAGCCCGCCGCCGCCGGGGACGGCGCGATGCCAGGCGTCGCGCCGTCCCCGGCGAGCGGCCCGGATGCCGTGCCGGCCCCGGTGGCGGCGGATTCCCCGCCGCCATCGCAGCCGCGCAGCATCGCCGCGGACCGCCAGGCGCTTTACGCCGACCCCGTCGTGCGGCGCATCTTCGAGGAACTCCAGGGACGCCTGGTCGAGGTCCGCGAACGGCCCGCCGCGGCTCCTGCGCCGCTGGCCGAAGCGTCGGCCGTGCTCGGTGCGTCAGAGGCGAAAGATCCGGCGCCGCCCGTGATGCGGCGCCATTCACAGGAGTAGCCCCGTGCCCGACGAATTCGATTTTTCCGCGATGCTGCGGCAGGCCCAGGCCCTGCAAGAGAAACTCAAGCAGATCCAGGTCGAGGCTGCCGAGAAGACCGTCGAGGCACAGTCGGGCGGCGGGATGGTGCGGGTGGTGGTGGACGGCGCGCTGCGCGTGCGCAAGATCGAGATCGACCCGGCGATCGCCGCCGCCGGTGACAGAGCGATGATGGAGGATCTTATCGTCGTCGCCGTCAACGACGGACTGCGCCGCGCGCAGGAGCTGGTCGCGCAGGAGATGGGCAAACTGGGGCCGCTGGCCGGAACGAGCCTGCCCCCCGGCATTTTCGGCGGAGGCCGCGGCTAGCGCGCAACCGCGCGCATCGGAGCGATGGCCGGGAACAATCTCAAGCGGGCCGACGGCTTGCCACCCGCGATGATGCGGCTGGTGCGCGAGCTTTCCCGCCTGCCGGGCGTGGGCGAGAAGACCGCCGCGCGCCTGGCCTTCAACCTGCTTAACCGCCCGCGCGACGAGGTCATCGCGCTGGCCGAGGCGCTGCTTGAGATGAAGGAGCGGATAGGGCTCTGCTCGGAATGCTTCGCGCTCGCCGACGCGCCGCGCTGCCAAATCTGCGAAGACCCCGAGCGCGAGCACGACGTGATTTGCGTGGTCGAGGGGCCGGCTGACCTGATGGCGATCGAACGGGCGCGCAGCTTCGGCGGGACTTACCACGTGCTGCACGGCGCGGTCGCGCCGCTCGACGGTGTCGGCCCCGACGACCTCAAGATGAAGGAACTGCTGATGCGCCTGGAGGGCCCGGCGGCGGTGCGCGAGGTTATAATCGCGACCAACGCGACCGTCGAGGGCGAGGCGACGGCGCTCTACCTGGCGCGGCTGCTTAAGCCGCTGGGCGTCAAGACCACCCGGCTGGCTCGTGGCTTGCCGGCTGGCGGCGACCTGGAGTATAGCGACGCCGCCACGCTCTCGAGCGCGCTTAACAACCGCCGGGAGTTCTAGTCCGCCCCGGTGGCGGCTGCGCTACTGAAACTTGCAAGCCGCGTGACGGGCGGGTTAGGCTATTCGTTGTCGCAGCCACGTGCGCGCGTGTTTCTTTGCGCCGCCCGGCGAAGTCGCTCTGTTGTTTTTCCGGCGATTCCACAAATTTAACTCTCCCAAAAGGAAGGTACTCTGACCATGGCATTTGAACTTCCCAAGCTGCCCTACGCGATGGACGCCCTGGCGCCCCATATCTCGGCCGAGACCCTTGAGTTTCATCATGGCAAACATCACGCCGCCTACGTCAATAATCTCAACAACCTGATCAAGGGCGGCAAGTTCGAGAACGCGCCGCTCGAGCAGATCATCAAGGAGGCTGGCCCCGGCGGCCTGTTCAACAATGCGGCCCAGCATTTCAACCACAGCTTCTACTGGACCTCGATGAAGCCGCGCGGCGGCGGCGAGCCGGCCGGCAAGGTGGGCGACGCGATCAAGAAGGCCTTCGGCGACTTCGCCGCTTTCAAGAAGAAGTTCTCCGACGCGGCGACCACCCATTTCGGCAGCGGATGGGCCTGGCTGGTGCAGAAGTCCGACGGCGCGCTGGACGTTATCGCAACCCACGACGCCGACTCGCCGGTCGCCCACGGCATCAAGCCGATCCTCACCTGCGACGTGTGGGAGCACGCCTACTACATCGACTACCGCAACCTGCGCGCGAAGTACGTCGAGGCCTGGTGGA
>JAKAVN010000090.1 GCA_021827495.1 Deltaproteobacteria bacterium
TTCCGATCTCAGCCTCGCGCGTCTGCTCGAACTCGCGCTCGAACCAGGGCGCGAGCCGCGAAAGAATCGCGCCGGCGTCGGGATCATCCGCCGCACCCGCAATCCCGCGCGCGATCATGCACAGAAAGCCTACCCGCTCCAAGCCATCGGCGCGCTCGAGGCCGAGCCTGAGCGCGATCTCGCCCGTGGTGGTGGCGGGCGGCGCGGCGAGGGTCAGGCGATATAGGCCGCGCCCGGTCTTTATCTCATGCGCCACGTGAGGATCTCATGCGCCACGGATGGTTGAACTTGCGCGGCGCGCCCGACGGGCGCCAAGTGTTAGGCCGCGCGCGTGACCGCGCCGCGGCGGCTGCGGCCGGTGCCCTTGCCCTCCCAGAACAGCACCACCGGACCGGCGATGTAGATCGACGAGTAGGTCCCGGTAATAAACCCGACCAGCAGGGTGAAGGCCGACGGGCGCAGGATCGGCCCGCCGAGCGTGAGCAGCGCGATCAGCACCGCGATCGCGGTGCCCGAGGTCAGGATGGTGCGCGAGAGGGTCTCGTTGATCGCGCGGTTCATGATCGCCGCAATCGGATCGCGCCGGCGCTTGGCCGCATCCTCGCGGATGCGATCCGAGACGATGATGGTGTCATGCACCGAGTAGCCGATGACTGTGAGCAGCGCGGCCAGCGTCGTCAGGTCGAACTCCAGGCGCGAGATCACCAGCGCGCCGGTGACCACCAGCACGTCGTGAATCAGCGCGATGACCGCGCCCGCGCCGAAGCTCCAGCTCACGCCGCGGAACTGCCAGGCGATGAAGATGCCCATGAAGACGGTCGCAAAGATCACCGCCATGAAGCCGTCGCGGCGCAGATCGTGGCCCACCTTGGCGCCCACCGTTTCGACCCGCAGCACCTGCGCCGCACCCGGCCCGTAGGCCTGGTCGAGCCGCGCTTCGAGCTTCTTGCCGAGACTGCCGACGTTCTTCACCTTCTCGAACCGGACCAGATACTGATGGCGGGCGGCGGCGCCGAAGTCCTGCACCGTCACCTGGCCGAGCCCCAGCGGCTCGAGCGCGTCGCGGATGTGGCGGCCGTCAGTGGCGCTTTTGAATTGTAGCTGCACCACGCTGCCGCCGACGAAGTCGACGCCGTAGTTGAGCCCGACCGTAATCAGCAGGACGATCGCGGCGAGATTGATCAGGCTCGAAAGCGCGACGAAGAAGTAGCGCTTGCCGACGAAATCGAGGTCAATGTCTGGGGAAATTATCTGAAAGGACATCGGTCCTGTATGGCTCCTCCGCCGCCGGTCTGCAATCGCGCGCCCCGCGCGGCGATTGCCCGCGCCGGCTCTCCTAAAAGCGCGCGCCGCGCGCCCCGCCGCGGGCGCGGCATCGGCATGACAATTAGCGGTTCGATCGGCTTAATAAAAGCACAGCCGCGCCCGCCGCGCCATTGCATCCTGGCACGCCGGCCCCGCAAGGTTCTCCGCCCGCCGCCCACCACGACGCGCCTTGCGGCGGCTCTAGGCGGCGGCCGGGCGGGCCTTGCCGCACTTGCCGCACTGGTTGTTCTGGTTGTTGAGGTCTTCGATCAGGCCGTCGTCGAGCGAATGGCAGACCTTGAGGCACTTGGCGCAGATGAAATAGATGCCATCAATGGTCTTGTTGATGCGCTCGCGGTTGAGGATGTGGCCCCTGAGCTTCTCGATCCGGATGCCCAGCAGTTCATGGTACTGGCGCTTGATTTTGCGGCGGCCCGCTTCATCCTTGGGCAGGTCGGCATCTTCCTCGGCCTCGTCGGCCGAGCCGGCGGCACTGGGATACAGGTCGCGCTTGGCGGTCTTGCTCTTGCGAGTCCTGGCCATCGCTTCTATCCCCCTCAGCGCGAGCGCGCGATGTAGCCGCAGTTCTTCTCACAGACCAGGAAGAAGCCGCGCCGCCCGTAGCCGGCGAACATCGTGACCTTGCTCTCCGCGCCGCAACTCGGGCAAGTGTGCTTGTAGGTCACATCGCGGCTCTTTTCCGCAGTCTTCGCTTTTTTCTCAGCCATGGCCGATGACACTCTCTCCCTTCATGGTGAATTGTGGTTGAGGACTAGCCGGCGTGGCGCCTATGCGCTTGGAATGGAAGCGGCTGCCGCTTCGGCCGCCGACTCGTTCATAACGCTTCGACTCAGCCACTATAGCATAACGCAAACGCCCCAAAAGTATTCCGTCAATATGCCCGCGTCCCATCCCGGCGTTCGCCTCTCCCGCCCGGCACCGGTTGCGCGCGCCGCGCCGAGCGTCTAAGCGTTAAGCGCTTGGAAGCAACACTCAAACCCAACGACGCCGTCCTGTTCATCGATCGCAAAGGCCGCCGCTACTTGAAAATGCTGCGTCCCGGCACGCGCATCCTCATCCGCGGCGAGATTTCCGCCGACGATCTGCTCGGCGTTGAGGAGGGTTCGCGGGTCAAGCTCAGCACCGGCGAGACCTTCCTGGTGCTGCGGCCGACCTACGCCGACCTGATTCCGCATCTGCCGCGCCGCGCCCAGGTCATCTATCCCAAGGACACCGGGCCGCTGCTGGTGTGGGGCGACGTCTTCCCCGGCGCCACAGTTATCGAGGGCGGCGTCGGCGCCGGCGCGCTGACCATCGCGCTTCTGCGCGCGGTCGGTCCGGCTGGCCGCGTAATCTCGTACGAGCTGCGCGAGGACTTCGCCGCCGCGGCGCGGCGCAACGTCGCCGCGTTTTTCGGCGCGGCAACCAACTGGACGCTCAAGCTCGGCGACCTCTACGCCGGCTTTGCGGAGACCGGCGCCGACCGGCTCTTTCTCGATCTGGCCGAGCCGGGCCGCGCGCTCGGGGTGGCGGCGCGGGCGCTGCGCGCAGGCGGCGTCCTGGTCTGCTACGTGCCCAACGCGATCCAACTGGGCGACACGGTTACGGCGCTTGAGCGCGACGGCGGCTTCGGCGAAGTCGAATCGTTCGAGACCCTGCTGCGCAACTGGCACGTCAAGGGACTGAGCGTGCGCCCGGTGCATCGGATGGTCGCGCACTCGGGCTTCATTATCGTCTCGCGCCGCCTGGCCTCGCCCTCGCGTGCCGCCTCCGAGCCGCTCCCGGCGCCGGCCGATTCCCCCGCGCCCGGCGGCCGCGACGCTATGGCCGGCGCATCCGGACCGGACGACGACCCCAGCGGTCCCGACGATGACGATCAGCTATGAGCGGCGCGCGAAGGACTCAGGCTGACCGCGCTTCCGCGACGATTGAACCCGTCCCATTGATCAGTGGCTGAACAGCGAGCCGAAGAAATTTCCGGCTGAGGCGGGCGTGGCCGGCTGGCCGAGCGGCGAGCGCGAAGGATCGATCGCGCTCAGAAAGACGATCGGCTTGAAGGCTGGGCCGGGTTGGCGCGCGGCTTGCACCGCGCGGTTGTTCTGGCTAATCGAATAGTCGCGCCCGCCGACCATCGCGCGGATCGCGCCGCTGCGCACGTCGAGCGCGGGTGTCCTGCGGTTCATCCCGGACCGCCGCCGCTGAGATGTTATTCAGCCACCGCGGCTTTGCGCGGCCGCGCTGGTCCGTTCGCCTAGTACTGAATCGTTCTGACTACAGGGTTGCCGGTCAGATTGGAGGCGTAGCCGCCGACGAATCCGGCGTGGCGGTCGAGTCCGTCCGAGGCGAGCGTGTCGTAGTCGCCCATGTAGTCGGGCGCCACCAAGACATCCTGGCCCACGACCGTGGGGAAGTCGCGCAGCGTGATGCGGGTGTTGGTCCATTTGTTACCGTAGAGAGAGGATGCACAGTAGCGATCGACGCGAAAGTTGTTGGCGTCGTTTCTTCGGTCGTAAAAGCAAATCGCGATGCGTCCGCTGCGGTCGGCGGCGAGCGCCGGCTCGAAGTGGTCAGTCAGCGGCGCGCTGCTTCCTTCCGGGTTGTCATTGACCCGTACCGGCGTCGACCAGGTCACTCCCGCGTCGCCCGATCGGCTGAACATGATGTCGGTGAAGTTGTAAGAGCCCGTCGTGGTCAAGGTGTCCGGCGCCTGACGATTGCCGCCGTTCCACGCCAGGTAGACCAATCCGCGACACGGCCCCTTGCCGATCGCGAGACTCGGACTCTCATTGCTGTGAACTAGGCCCTGCCAATCGGCGCAGTCGCCCGCGCAATTGACCGTCGCTACAAGCGTGGGCGGATTCGAAAAACTCTCAGCCCCGTCGGTCGACTTTGCGATCTCGATCGCGCGGCCGCCCAAGCCATTGCTATTGCCAAACGACTCCCAGGCCACATAAACCTCGCCGCTCGGCCCCACCGCCACGCGCGCGCCATTGACGAAGGCGAAGGGATGGGAAGGATCGGCGCAGACTTGCGCCACCACCACGGGCGTGGCGGTCCAGGTGGCGCCCCTGTCGGTCGAACTTACGGTTTCGATCGCATAGCGCGGGACCGCCGCGCCGGCATCCATTCCGCACACCGAGCCCGAGAAATCGAGATCAGTATAGGCCACGTATATGCGATTGGGCGCGCTGGGATCGATCGCGATCCAGGCCGCGTCGATTATGTAGCTGTTGGACGACCGGCTGGCTATCACAACCGGGGCCGCGAAGGTCTTCCCACCGTCGGTCGAGGTCGACAGGCCCACGCCGGATATTTCCTTGGTGCCGTCAAAATAGGCCGAAACGTAATAGAAGGCCGCCGCGTTGGCGCACGCTACCACTGGGTCGCCCGACATGAAGGTGTTGGGGTCGCTCGGCGTAGCCGGCGACCCCATATAGGTGAAAGTGGCGCCGCGGTTGGACGATACCGCATAGCCGTCCATGCTGACGCCGCGTCCGGAAGCCATCGTCGTGACTTCGGCGCCGGTGTCATTGAAGCCCATCACTACATTGGGCCCGCACCAGGCGGTTGACGTTTCGCTCTGGGTGAAGCCCGAGTAGCGCGAGTTGCGGACGTTGGTCGCCAGCCTCAGCGGCTCCATCACGGCCGCGGACGCCTCCGGCTGCGCCGGCTCCGCAAGCATCGCGCTCCCCTTGAGCAACCGCTCGCGCAGGGTGGGCCAGCGATCGGCGAGGCTGAACAGGTTACGGCCGGCGGCGGAAAGGCGGGCGGGGTCGAAACCCGCAACGCGCTCGAACCGCCGCAGACGCGCCATCGCAACGTCAATCGGAGCATCGGATTGCGGAGCATCGGATTGCAAGCCCGGGCGTGCGGCGCCAGCGCCCTCGAACTGCTCCGCCGCATATACATGCACGCTCAGGATCACGCCCAGCGCTATGCACAGTGCCCATGCCGCCGCCCTAACCGCATCTCGCCCAACCCTTCCCTGGGCCATATATAGGCTAACCGCGAGCCGTCCGGCCGCGCTCCTCTGCCGGCCGCACAAGGGCAACAATGATGCCAGGCGTCTCGCGATGAGAGCGCTTGCCGGTTCGATTGCCAGGCGGCCAAAAGGTCGCACAGGGGCGCAGAATCGCTCGGCGCTGGACACGGACGCGCGGCGGGCGCTTGCCGCCGATCAGTAGAGCGCCACAAAACAGGCGCCCATGGATTGACAGTTTCGAGTAATCGGACGCGCCGCCCACGCGCACATCGAGAAAGCGCGGGCGGTATTGGCTGCCTGCACAACCAGCCGCCGGCGAAAGCGGATTAGAGCATTTCTGATTTGAAAGCGCCGTCGCACAAGGCGACGCTTGGTGTCTTCAGGCAAGATCGCTCGGCGCGCCGGAATTGCTTCCGTCATACGCCCGGCATGCGAGTACTACACTGCCGCCGCGAGGCTGCGGCAGCGTTTGCGGCAACGGGCCTACTCCCAGGGCGAGGAGAATTCTTCGAGTTCGCGGTCCACCGAGCGCCGCGGACTCTCCATCATATATATCCCTGGGCTAAGCCATCTGAGCGCCGCCACCAACCGCCACATCCTCACCCGCGGCGGGCGCCCGACAACCCGATGCATGTCCATTTCCGGGTCAGCGATGTTAATCAGCCGTTCTGCATCCACGAAACGCCCACCTGGGGTCATCGCCCTAGAAATCCTCCGCTCCTCCCCCCTGCTTGAAGCGCAGAAAACGCAATTGCCATGCCACAACGCGAAAATTCGTCTTATATATTCAATTTTTGCCCGTGCCAATTCGTGATGAGCAGATCACAAATTCGGAGGTGTAGAATCGCAACAGGCAACGCGCTGTAATGCGATTCGTCCGCCCGAAAACGGTATCTGCCGCACCGCTTCGGGGGCATCTGACAGCCCCGTGGCGGGGCGCGCTTCCGCGCGCTACTTAGTTCACTGCTGAGAGGAATTTCGTGACTGCGGCCGCGCTGTCCTCCGGGGCTTCCCAGAAGAAAACGTGGCCTGTGCCAGGTATCTTGTACAGGCGTGCCCCGGGGATCCGCTCCTTGATAATGTCCGAGTTGGCGTCGGGAACCAGCAGATCGGACCTGCCGGTGATGACCAGCGTCGGGGCCTTTATCTGGGGCAGCCTATCGAAAGTGTCGAAGCCACCGATCGCTCCCCAATGCAGTTGATAGGTGTGCAGCGGCGTCAGCGGGTAATTCATCACTTCCGCCACGCGCTCCTTGACTACCGCCCGGCCTCTGGGCGAAGCGAGAAATGGCTTGGCGCAGCAAGCCGCAAGCAGGCGTTCGACTTGTGGCGCGAGCGGCTGGTTGGGGTTTACCTGGAGCGCGGCAAGCACCTCGGGCTCGCCCGCAACGCCGTGGGCAAGGCCGCACAGCGTGCAGCCCAGCACCAGCCCGCGCAGGCGCGCGGAATGGTGGAGCGCGAACTCCTGCGCGATCATCCCGCCCATCGAGATGCCCATCACGTGCGCGCGGTCGATTTGGGCATGGTCGAGCACGCTGGCCACGTCAGCCGCCATGTCGGCTACCGAGAACGGCTTTTCGGGCTTGTCGCTCTCACCGGTGCCGCGGTTGTCGATCACGATGGTCTTGAAGCGCGCTTCGAGCAGCTTAAGGAACGGCTCGCCCCAGCCACGGCTCGACCCGGCGTAGCCGAAGATGAGCGCGAGCGGCTCGCCCTGGCCGCGAATCTCGTAGTGAATCCTTACTCCGTCCTTGCTCTGAGCAAATGTTCCTGCAGGCATCTTGTTTCTCCGTCGGGATGAGATTTTTTTGCGCCGCGGGCGCAACCTCCGCCGCGCGCAATCCGGTGCATGCGGGCGCTCGCCGCCAGCGCGCGGCGCTACTAACCCGCCGCCCAATCGCGATGACTTCAGTGTGGACTTTTTTCGGAAGATCGTTCTTCGTCTGGTACGTCTTCATCCCTCAGTGGTTCCGTGCGCTCTGCGGCGGTTGCACTCTCGCCGATCGTCAGCCAGTCGGTGCGCACCTTGTCCCACTGGTGAATCAGCACGCCGTGCGACTCGAACAGCGCTCGGATCCGCTCCGGGCCCCAGCCGGCGATCTGTTCGAGGATCGGCACCAGCACGCTCAGCGCGTCGTCGCTGATGATCGTGCGCTTGGCGATCTCCGTAATGTACTTGGCTTCCGAGGCCGCGATGGTAAATCCACCGCGGTGGTTGACCTCGAGCATGACGTGGATATCCGAACTGCCGTCGCCGACGTAGACGACGCGGTCGCTCGGGACGCTGAGCGCCAGGCGCAACTCGTCGATCGCCGCTACTTTGCCATACCCGGCCGCGACCCGCACGATCGACTCGATCTCGCCCGACTCCGCGGCATAGCCGAGCCGGGTGCCGATGACGTGATCCGGCGGTACGATTCCTTGCAAGGCCGAACGCACGACCTCCTCCGGCGCGGCCGAGATGACGTAGAAGTCGAAGCGATGGCCCTCGATACCGTCCTCCAGCAGGCGGGTTAGCAGCGGGATGTTGCGCTTGAGCCGGACGCGGCGGCCGACCTCGGCCAGGTCCTGCCGGCGTACGCGCCGGTACTCCGGGTCGTGGCGCAGCAGGTAGGCAAGTTCGCCGCCTTGCTGCACCAGGTTGAGGCGCGAGAGGCCGGCAACTTTATCCTGGAATCCCGTGATGCCGAGCAACTCGCTAAGCGCGATCCCGGAATCGTTGAAGCTCAGCGTTTGATCGAAATCACTTGCCAGCAAGTAGTGCTTCATAAGATACAGCCAAAAACCGTGATCGTGCGAATCATTTGGCGATACGCAAAGTATTGGCACGTCCGCAACGCCCGCTTATGCGTCAACGACCGTTCCCGCTCCAGACGAAGCAGCGTCCGTGCCATCATTTTTCCAGCACAAATTGGTTTGCGCGCCGCCGCGCATCAAAATCATCAAAATGAAGAAAAGGCGGTTCGCGCCACAGGCGCGAACCGCCTTGCAGATCAAGCTCGGGTACCAGCGGGGGCGAGCTTAAATCCGCGCCGTCGCGCTGGTGGAGGAGCAAGCCGACTGGGTTACAGCCGCCAGAGCGTGCGCGCAGTGCTGGCGCTTCGCTCGACCAGCTTGCGGCCGATCGTCTGCTGGGCCTCGATCAACGGGTAAATCGGGGTTTCCTTGGCCCATTCGGTCGCCTTGACCTGGAAATCCAGGGCCTGAGTCGCGATTTTCTCGGTGGTGTCGATGTACCATGAGACCGCCTTCTTGGCGCCTTCCGGGCTGAAGCAGGCCTCGGCAATCCGTGAGAAGCCTTCGTAAACTCCACGCTGTTCCTTTTCTGACATTACTTTCCTCCGTGTATTTTCCTTGGAGCTTTGCTCCGGTTGTGTTGAACGTAACCACGAATCCGCGCCGGGCTCGCCGAGCTTTGTCGCGGGCGCGACATTTTCGGCAGTTTGCGGGTCTTCGTGATGCGGTCCTTGGTGATGCGCGCCGGTGCGTTTCCTGCTCAATTTGATCGTTCTCCCAACCATGCGCCGATTTGCGGCCACAGTTGCTCGTGCGCCGCACCGCTCACCATCGCGCCCACGTGCCCGGTCGGAAAGGTGAGATTGCGCCGGTCGCGGCTGGCGACGCGATCGACCAAACCCAGGCTCGAGTGCGGATGCACGACGTCGTCGTAATCGGCCACGACGTTGAGCAGCGGACACTTGATTTGTGCCAGCTCAACCCTGCGCCCGCCGAGCTCGAACTCGCCGCGCGCAAGCAGATTGCGCTTGAAGAGGTCTCCCCCCAGTTCCCTGAAAATCCGTCCCGCGAGCGCCACGTCGCTGTTCATCCAGCGCTCGAAAAGATCGAACTGCTCGGCATAGCCGTCGCGCTCGGCGTTGCGGTATAGCCCGACGTACTTGTCGATCGCGTGATGGGCCGGCGCCATCGCGGTGAAGAACGTGTGTACCATCCACGCCGGGCAGTTGCCGTGCACCCGCGTGACCAGCTCCATCGCCTCCGCGCTCATCTGGTCGACTAGGTTGTAGATTGGCAGCTCGCGCGCGCCCATGTCGAAGGGCGTGGCCGTGGAGACCAGGTTGCGCACGTTCTCGGGATGCAGCGCCGTGTAAACGACGCTCAGCAGCGCGCCAAGACAGTAGCCCAGGACCGTGACCTGCGCGCTGCGCGTGAGCGCGCGCACCGCGCGCACGGCCTTGTCGAGGTCGCCGTTGACGTAGGCGTCGAAGCCGCGCCAAGTGTCGGCCGCGTTGGGCGGCGACCAGTCGGTCAGGTAAACGTCGAAGCCCGCGCGCGTCAGATACTCGACCACGCTGCGGCCCGTTTGCATGTCGAGCACGAACGGCCGCTTGACCAGCGCGTAGACCAGCACGATGGGCGTTCGATAAGCGGCCCGATGCTGTGCCGCGTAATGACGCAGCCGCACCTTGCCGCTCTCAAAGACCACGCGGTAGGGGGTCACCGGCGGCGGGTCGTTGACGGTCGCGCGTGCGCCCTGCTTGAACCCGTCGAGCGTGCGCAGCGCGCCGTCGAGCCAGTAGCCGGCAATCGCGTTAATTGGCTGGAGCATCTTTGCCGCGCTCCGCCACAAACGGCGCCGCCGGTATCCATCCGCCATTCCACATCGCGGTCAGCGCGTCGCTGGCCTGATCCGCGGCCACAGGCACTTCCGCGGCGCGCACTTCCGCGCCTTCCAGGCGGGCCATCGCCAGGTCGTCGCGCAGCGCCCCCACTTCAGCGCGAAGCTCAGTCAACTCGGCCGCCGTCGGCAGTCCCACCGCCGGCCACAGCGCGGCGAAAAACGCCTCCGTCACCGCCGAGCCCAAGCGCTGCCATTTGAGCGAGGCCTCCATCGAGCGTCTTACGGAAACGCCGATTTCCGGGCTGCCGTAAATGCCGTTGGCGGCCTCGTTCACCAGCCGGACCCAGGCGTCGTAGGCCTTCCATCCTGCCTGCCGCAGATCCTGTTCACCGCCCTGTCCGTTTTGCGCAACCATGCTTTTGGCGGCCGCGAACGGCATTTCGACCATCGCCTCACCCAGCTTGCCGAGCTGCTCGAAAAACTTTACGTTCACTTTTCCTTGCCTCCTCAGCGCGGCCCGAAACCGGAGCGCAGCAGCATCCGTGCCATCGGTTTCAGACGTTTTCCAAGGCGATCGCTATCGAAACCGCGGATTCGTCTCCCAACATAAGCGTCGGGTTGCTAATTCCGCGCGCGCCTGCCGCCGATTTAGGCACCGCCCGGGACTACGCCCCAAGGAATACTCCGGCTGCGTTGCTCATTGATGAAGCCGGCGTTGCCATTGGATAAATCCCGGTGTGCTTTGCATACGCCCTTTCCCTGATCTCGTGATCTAATACTATCTGATATTTCGCCAACTCCAGCATTAGTCTTGTTAATGTTAGTCGCAGCCGTGACCAAAGTGGGCGCACGGGGCTTCCAATCGCCGTCTTTGGTCGCGGTGGTGACATCGCCGCCACCTGTGCTAACCAATGGATCGGTGACCGCCGAAACCTCTCATCAGAAACCGTTGCGTCGGCTGCGGACGCTCGCGTGGCTGCCCGAGGGACAACTCGACAAGCTGGCCGCCACGACCACTACGCGCCGCGTGAGCCGCCACGAAACCATTTTCCTCGAGGGCGAGGACGCCAACCGCGTCTACCTGCTGCTCTCGGGCGTGGCCAAGCTGACTTTTCTCAACGCCAGCGAGGAGCGTATCCTGGTCGCGCTGGTCGGCCCGGGCGAGATTTTCGGCGTCTCCTCACTGCTGCCGGTGGCCAAGCGGCCATTTCGATGCGACGCGTTCAACGATTGCCTGGTCGGCATCACCAGCGCGCAGGCCTTCGTTGACGCGACGCTGGGCGTGCGCTTGGAGGATCTCAGCCGTGTGCTCGAGGTCACGGTCGGGCGCTGGTGGACGATGCTGCTGCGCTATACGAATTTTCTCGGACTCGCGTTGCGTGAGCGGCTGGCAGGCGCGCTGCTCGAGCTGGGGACCAAGTTCGGCGCCGAGGACGCGCGCGGCCGGCTCTTGACCCTGAAGCTGACGCATAGCGACCTGGCCGAACTGGTCGGCGCTTCGCGCCAGCGGATCACCGAACAGTTGAGCGAATTCGAACGCACCGGCATCATCCTCCGCGACGGACGGCGGCTCATAATCGTTACCGAACAACTGCTCGCATTGGTGCAGGGCGACAAGCCGGGATCCGACGGCGCTGGCGGCGGCCCCGCCGCGCGGCGCTGAGCGAGGCAATCGCGCGCGGCGGCGGACAGGCTTGAAATCGCCGCGCGATTGCCCAAAAATCCAAGGTTCGTTCGGCGCTTATTTTCGTTTGGATTTTTTGGTCTCAAGATTTAAATCGCGGATGCGGGTTTCCATCGCGTAACGCGGCACGCCGCGAGGAGCTTTGGCCAGATGCCCCAAGACAAGTTTCAGACTGCCGGCGGACTCAGGTTGCATTACCTGGACTTCGGCGGCGAGGCCACGCCGGTGTTGGTCTGTCTCCACGGGATGACCGGCAACGCACACAACTTCGATGCGCTCGCGCCGCACCTGGCGCGACGCTATCACGTGCTTGCGCTCGACGTCCGCGGCCGCGGCGACAGCGCATGGGGTCCGGCGCTGGACTACAGTCCGCAGGTCTACGTCAGCGATCTCAAGGAATTTCTCGACGCACTCGGCGTCGCCCGCGTGAGCCTGGTGGGCACCTCGATGGGCGGAATCATCTCGATGATGTTTGCGGGCGGCTATCCGGAAAGCGTCGCGCGCCTGGTGCTCAACGACATCGGCCCCGATATTGAACCGGCCGGCCTGCTACGAATCATGGCGTACATCGCCGAAGCGCCCGAGCGCTTCAAGGACCTGGCCGAGGTCGGCGCCTACTATCGCGCGACCTATCCGCCTGCGGCCCAGCTTTCCGACGCGGCGCTGGCCGAGTGGGCGCGATGGTCGGTCAAGCCGGCCGAAGGCGGCGGGCTGACGTGGAAGATGGACCCGGCGATCCGGCGTCCGCCGCGCGGCGGCTCGGCGGCGCGGCCGATCGATCTGTGGCTGCACTACAATCGCGTGATGGCCCCGATCCTGGTTGTGCGCGGCGCCGACAGCGACATCCTGTCGCGCGACACGGCGGCGCGGATGCTCAAGGTGCAGCGCGGCGTGCAATTGGCCGAGGTTCCCGGCGTCGGCCACGCGCCCGCGCTGGTCGAACCCGCGGCGCTCGAGGCGCTGGCCGATTTCCTCGCCGCCCAGCCGTAGCGCGCGCCGCCCTTGACGGCCCCAATCAGCTTGCGCGGCCGGTTAGTGCGGAAACTCGACGATCACCTTGGCTCGGCTGGCGGGCTTGCGCAGAGCCTGGAACATCGCGGGCACCTGGTCGACGTTGATCACGTCGGTCACCATCGGGCGCGGGTCGATCTTGCCCGCCGCCAGCGCGTCGATGGTCTCTTGGAACTCAACGTCGTTATAGCCGAGCACGAAGTTGAGGCTGACCTCCTTGAAAATGCATCGCACCGGCGTTATCTGATCCGGCTCCATGCAGACGCCGAGCACCACCACCCGTCCCAGCGTCGAGACCATTTGAATCGCCGACTCGAGCGTCGACTTGACGCCGATGCACTCGAAGACCAGGTCGGGGCCACGCCCTGTGATCTCGCGCATCCGCCCGGCGGGGTCCTTGGCGCTGGGATTGATAACCTCGGTCGCGCCGAGCCGGTGGGCAAGCTCGATACGCCCCGGCGCAAGCTCGGAAACGATCACCGTCGTGGCGCCCTTGGCCTTGCACCAGAGCAGGGTTGAAAGCCCGATCGGCCCGGCGCCCATCACCACACACGAGGCTCCCGGCCCCAGCCCGGAGCGGTTGACGCCGTGCAGCCCGACCGAGAGCGGCTCGACCAGCGCGCCGAGTTGCGAGCTTACGTTGGCGGGCAGCTTGAACAGGCTCTGCGCCCCGCACATCACATACTCGGCGTAAGCGCCGGGGAGCTGTCCCAGGCCGAGGCCGCGGATGTTCTCGCAGTGCATCCTGTGGCCCGCGAGGCATTGCTCGCAGGTGTTGCACCCGATGCCCGGCAACGAGGTCACGCGCTCGCCGATCGCATAGCCGCTGACCTGCGGGCCGAGTTCGACGATCTCACCACAGAACTCATGGCCCATCACCGAGTCGGGCGGCATCCCTAAGCCGTACTGCACGGCGTGCAGGTCGGAGCCGCAAATTCCGCAGTCATGGACCTTGAGCACCACTTCGCCGGGCCCGGCCTTGGGTTCGGGCACCTCGATCACGGCCAGCTCGTTCTGTCGCTTGTATACTGCGGCCTTCATCGAATTCTCTCCCCGCGGGATTTGACAAATTCGTGGTACCGCTATTTGCGCTCGATCAGTTCGATCCTGTAGCCGTTGGGATCTTCGATGAAGGCGATCACCGCGCCGCCGAATTTCATCGGGCCCGGCTCGCGGATGACCTTCACGCCCTTATGCTTGAGCTCCGCGCAGGTCTGGTAGATGTCGTCGACGCCGACCGCGAGATGGCCGAAGGCGGTGCCCAGATCGTAGCTCTTGGTGTCCCAGTTATGGGTCAGTTCGACGACGGTGTTGTCCTTCTCGTCGCCGTAGCCGACGAAGGCCAGGGTGAATTTACCGTCGGGGTAATCCTTGCGGTGCAGCAGCTTCATTCCCATCGCGCCGCAGTAGAACTTCAGCGTCTCGTCGAGATCATTGACCCGGATCATCGTGTGCAG
>JAKAVN010000091.1 GCA_021827495.1 Deltaproteobacteria bacterium
GCGGGAAAAATGGTGGAGCAGAAGGGATTTGAACCCTCGACCCCCACGTTGCGAACGTGGTGCTCTCCCAGCTGAGCTACTGCCCCACTGCTGCGGGAATTCTACGCCGAAATGACCGTTCTCAGATAGGCCCGCAACCTATCAGCGAGGTCCGGCCGTTTCAAGCCGAAGCCAATCTGCGCGGTCATCAGGCCAAAGCGGTCGCCGAGGTCGTAGCGCGTGCCAATGAACTCGCAGCCGTACATCGGGCGGCGCCGGCTGAGCGCGAGCAGGCCGTCGGTGAGCTGGATCTCGCCGCCTGCGCCGGGCTTGCCCTCGGCCAACAGGGTGAAAATGTCGGGGGTCAGGACGTAGCGTCCGACGATCGCAAAGTCGCTCGGCGCCTTCGACGGCTCCGGCTTTTCCACCATCCCGGTCAGCCGATACAGCCGCTCGCCGGCGGGCGCGGCCTCGACGATCCCGTATTTTGAGATGTCCTGCGGCGCCACGCGCATCAGCGCGACCACCGGCGCCTCGCGCGCCTCGGCGACGTCGAGCAACTGGCGCAGGCACGGCCGCTCGGAATCGAAAATGTCGTCGGGCAACATCACCGCAAAGGGCTCGTCGCCTATCGCCGCGCGCGCCTGGAGCACGGCGTGGCCGAGGCCCAGGGGCTGATGCTGATGGGCGCGCGTTATCCGCGCCATGGTGCCGGTCGAGCGGACCACGGCGAGAAGATCATGCTTGCCGCGCTCCTCCAGATGGCGTTCCAAATCGGCGACCGGTGCGAAATGATCGAGCACCAGCGAACGCCCGGGCGCCACCACTATGACGATCTCTTCGATTCCCGAAGCGACCGCCTCTTCGACCACAATCTGGATCGCGGGGCGGTCGACGACCGGTAAAATCTCCTTGGGAATGACCCGGGTGGCCGGCAGCATGCGCGTCCCCAGCCCAGCGGCCACCACCACGGCCTTGCGAACCTTCATAGAATGCCTACGGATTGTGTGATGCCAATCGGCGGCCAAGCTCCGGCCGGCGCTGGATCAGCGGATGGAACCCTGGCGTTCGCGCGCTTCCTGCGCCGACTTGCAGGTGATGCAGAGGGTGGTCACCGGGCGCGCCTTGAGCCGCTCGATCCCGATTTGTCCCCCGCATTCTTCGCATTGGCCGTAGATGCCGCCGTCGATTCGCGCAAAGGCCTCGTCGATCTTGCTCAGCAGCTTGCGCTCCCGGTCGCGCATGCGGAGCAAAAAGGCCCGGTCGGACTCCAGCGAGGCGCGGTCCGAGGGGTCGGCGCAGGCTTCCTGGGCTTTGGTGTTGAGCGTGCCAAGTGCGCGCTCGGCTTCCTCCAGAATCTCGCCTCTGCGATCCTCGAGCAGGCGGCGGAAGAAATTCAGCTCTCTTTGCCTCATAATAACGGGGCGCGAGAAATGCGTTTTGATTCTACTTACGCCTTCCTGTTATGTAAACAGGGCGCGGCATAGACTCGACCTCGAGCCTCTCCGGATATATGAAATCAGCTTTCCTCGACGCGTTCTCCGGGCTCAGCGGCGACATGATCGCGGGCGCGATGCTCGACGCGGGCGCCGATTTCGAACAGTTGCAGGCGGCGCTCGCGTCGTTGCCGCTCGACGGCTACCGCCTGGCCGCGCGGCGCAAGCTGGTAAGCGGCATTTCGGCCCTGAAGTTTGAGGTCGAGGTCGGCGCCGCCCAGCCCGAACGCCATCTGAGCGACATCCGCGAGATCCTGCGGCGCGCGGCGGCTCTGGAGGATCGCGTCAAGGACCGCGCGCTGGCGATTTTCGGCATGTTGGCGGAAGCCGAAGCCAAGATTCATCGGACGACTGCCGAAGCGGTTCACTTCCACGAGGTCGGCGCGGTCGACTCGATTATTGACGTCGTCGCCGCAGCCTGGGGCTTCGAACGGCTCGGGCTCGGCGAAATGATCGTTTCGCCATTGCCGGCGGGCAGCGGCCTGGTCCGATCGCAACACGGCATCATTCCGCTACCGGCTCCCGCGACGGCGGAACTGCTGACCGGCTTCCCGATGCGAATGGGCGACGGCGCGTGCGAGATGGTTACTCCCACCGGCGCTGCAATCGTGCGCGCGCTCGCCGTCCCGGCGCCGCCGGCGATGGGCTTCCGCATCGAGCGCGTGGGCTACGGCGCGGGCACCAGAGACTTGGCCGACCGCCCCAATCTGCTGCGCCTGATGGTTGGCGAACGCACGCAGGCTTACGAAACCGACGAGCTGGTCGAGGTCGGAGCCAATATCGACGACCTCAGTCCGCAGATATACGATCACGTGGTTGAGCGGCTGTTTGAGGCCGGTGCGCGCGACGTGACGCTGACGCCGACGATCATGAAAAAGGGCCGCCCCGCAGTGACGATCTCGGTGCTCGCCGAGCCCGCGGCGCGCGAGCGGATCGCTGCGGTACTTTTCGCCGAAACTTCGACCATCGGATTGCGCTACCATACGGTCGCCCGGCTGAAGCTCGCGCGCGAAGTCAGGGAGGTGGATACGCGATGGGGCCGCGTGCGGGTGAAAATCTCGCACGGCGGCGAGGCGGTAACCGTGTCGCCGGAGTACGACGACTGCAAACGGCTGGCGCGCGAGCATCAGGTCGCGCTGCGAGTTGTACTCGAACAGGCGCAGGCCGCGGCGCGCCGGCAGATTTCCTGAGATGACGGACCACCGGCTGCGTATCAACGAGATCTTCTTCAGCATCCAGGGCGAATCGACCTGGGCGGGACGCCCCTGCGCCTTCGTGCGGCTCACCGGATGCGATCTGCGCTGCTCGTGGTGCGACACCGAGCATGCCTTCCACGAGGGACGCACGATGGCGGTCGAGGAGGTCGCCGCGCAGCTCCTGGGCTACGGATGCGATCTCGCCGAGGTAACCGGCGGCGAACCGCTGCTGCAGCCGGGTGTTTATCCGCTCATCGCGCGCCTGCTGGAAGCGGGAACGACGGTGCTGGTCGAAACTTCAGGCGCCAGCGACGTTAGCCGGCTGGACCCACGCGCGATCAAGGTGATGGACCTGAAATGCCCAGGCAGCGGCGAGTCGGCGCGCAACCTGTGGAGCAACCTCGAGCATCTGACGCCGCGCGATGAAGTGAAGTTCGTGATCGCCGACCGCGCCGACTACGAATGGGCGTGCGCGGTGGTCCGGCGCCACAACCTTGCGCCGCGCGTCAACGCGCTGCTGATGAGTTGCGTGTTCGGGCGGCTGGAGCCGGCGCTGCTGGCGGGATGGATCCTGGCGGATCGCCTGCCGGTGCGGATGCAGCTTCAGATGCACAAGCACATCTGGGCGCCCGACGCGCGCGGGGTCTGAGGACCGGGGCCGTGGCGGTTGCCGGGGCTCAGGCCGCGCTTTCGAGAATCCGCCAGTTGCGGCTCGCGTTGATGATTTTCGCGGCGCTCTTCGGGCTCTGGTGGATCGTCGAATTCCTGACCTATGCGGGACGCACAAGCGGTTTCGACGCCTTTGATTTCGTCGTCGTTCCGATCGCCGGCATCATTGGATGGCTGCTGTACCAGGCCTGGCGCGTGCGATGCCCGCAGTGCGGAAATCCATTCTTCATCAACCCCGGCCTTCCGCTGGGATTTCATTTCTCCACCCAATGTCCATACTGCGGCGCGCGTCTGCGCGACCTGGACGAGGTGATCCGCTGACCCACGTTTTTCACCAACTCTCGCGGCGGTGGCAACGGAGCCGCGGCGGGGGTTGGTGGAAACACTTTGATCCGGCCGCGCCTTGCGGCTAGGCTCTAGGCGATGCCCGGACCGCTGCTTAGCGAAGTTCTGCCCGATCTGCTCGAGGAGATGGCGTTTTTGCTGCGTGAACGCGGCGCCGAGCCGCTATGCGATCAGCTCCGCGCGCTGCATATCGAGTCGGTATGCGACTGCGGCGACGAGAATTGCGCGAGCTTCGCCACCGCGCCTGAAGTCAAAGTCGCGAGCACCGTCGAGTTGCCGGCGATGGAAGGGTTCCTGATCGTCGACCTCAACGCGGCGAGCCAGATCTGTTTCATCGAAGTGCTCCATCGCCCCGACGTAAAGTACCTGCTCGAAGAGCATTACCTGGTTAAGTAGCTCACTAGTGTCGTGTCTCGCAAATCTCTGGAGCGCACGAGAAGACTTTAAGCTGACGAAACGCCGCGCGCGCGGCATCCGGCGCGTGCATGGAGGAGGAAGGGGCCCGGTGGCCCCACCGGTCTTCAAAACCGGCCTGGCGGGCAATACGCTTGCCGGAAGGTTCGACTCCTTCCCCCCTCCGCCACAATACTCGCGCGGGGCATTTTTGCGCGCGCTTCGAAGCGTCTGCCTTGAGTCATAAATTGCTGTACAAACATTTCGGCACCGGCCATGCACGTCATCCTGAACGAAGTGAAGGATCTCGCGCGGTCCTCCGCGCGCCTTGGCGATGAGCTATTGCGTCTGGATCATGAGAAGCGAGTTGGTAGTGCTCTACATCGACCCGGATGGTGGATTACGCGCGGAGGACCGCGCGAGATCCTTCGCTCCGGTAGCCGCCGCTCAGGATGACGCAAGGGGCCAAAAAACGTGCGCGAAATGCCGTCACGCGCTGGTACGCAACCCGCATCGAGTGCGCGCCGGCCGCGCCCGCGCGCGCAACGCACCCCGAGATGAGCGCGAGCGCTTCCTCGCGACCTTGTTCAGCGACAAGCGAGGCGCGTCATGGAGCTGGTAGAAGTTTTCAGTGACCGTTGCGCCATTTGGTGAATCGAGGTCTACTACGCGCTATTCGTCGTCTACGCGCTTTTCCGGATAGGGTTCCCGCAAAAGCTTTTCGGTTACGCGCGAACCATACTGCAAAGGCTCTTCGCTCATCAGCCGTTGCCGAGTTCCCCTCAATCGACAAGTTCCCCTGGATCGACAGTAGACCTAGCCGCCACGAGCACGTCCACCTCATCCCTCTCAGCCGCTTTTTCAGTGAAGCTAGGGACGGACTCCTGGAACTATCTTTGGCTATTCTATGGTGTTTTTTCTGGCGCCGCATTTTCGATCCCGTTGCTGGTCGAATCAGCAAAGCCATATCGAATAATTTTGAGTCTCCTCAATCTGACCGCTGCCCTTTATTTGTGCTTTTTCAATCAATGGTTCAAAAGTAAAATCATTGGGTTAATCGGAAAAACGAGGGTAAACTAAGGTTCACCCGCCGCGTGCACTTGTTTCGATATGAGACAAGCGAAAGGTCAAGGCGCGAGCCTCGCTGCGCTCGCAAGAGTTGCGGTCGGCTCTTCGCTTCGCTTCGATCCCCATCACGCCAAGCGCGCGCGGGGACGCGCCCTTGGCGCGGCCGTCTAAGACAAAAAAGGGAAAGGCCCCATCTTCTCCGGATCCGGCTGGCGCGGAAAACAGTACGGCGAACGAAGCGCAGGCTATTCGTCGGCGCAGCTCTCGCAATCGAGGCAGCCGCCGTGGATGCGGCTTAGCTGCTTGGCCAACTCGGCATCGGGAAAGCCGACGTGCTCACCCATCTGATGTCCGCAGGCGCGGCAACTCTGCCTGGCGTGGAGTTGAAAAAGCGGCGTCGGAACGACAAGCCGCAGAGCGGTGGACGATTGGTTCATCGGCCTTGCGCAGCGATTGGAAAGCGCTGAAGGGCGGGAGCCCCCGGCGGTGCCAATGTCGGAGAACATTCACACCACCGGGGGAGATCGGAGGTTAAGACGTTGTGGCTCATTGGATTTGACGATGGATAACCATCGATAAAGCAAGCGTGATAATGACCAAGCAGTTAGCGTGCCAGCAGGTTGCGGTCAAAAACCCGAAGAGTTCCCATGCGTTTTGGCTGCCGCGCGGCCAGTGCGACGATGACGTGTTGCAACTCTGCAATGGGCTATCGCCGGACTTGCCCCCAATGCTTCGCTGACACGGCCAGCGTCTTCCCGGCTCCCGTCCGAATCTGGCGTAATTTGACACCTGTGCGGCCTGCCTTCTAAGTTACAGAGGTCCGTTACCAACCAAGCATCGTCTGTGGAGGAAAGCGCCCATGAAGGCTGCCGTGCTGTATGAACCGCGCAAACCCATGGTCATTGAAGATCTCAAGCTCGCGCCGCCGAAGGCCGGAGAGGTGCGGGTGAAAGTCGCCGCAAATGGCGCCTGCCATAGCGACCTCCACGTGATGACCGGCGACATGCGGATGCCGCTGCCGATGGTGCTGGGCCATGAGGGCGCGGGTATCGTGGCCGAAGTTGGCGCGGGCGTGGCCTCGGTGAAAGAGGGCGACCACGTGGTGCTGTCCTTTTCGCCGGTGTGCGGCTATTGCCACTACTGCACGCAAGGACAGCCTCACCTATGCATAACGCGTCCGCAGGGGCTCGGCACCCTGATGGACGGCACCACTCGGCTGAGCAAAAACGGCAGCGAAATTTTCCACTTCTGTTACGCCGCGACCTTCGCCGAGGAGGCGGTGGTGCCGGAGAGTTGCGCGATCAAGATCCGCGACGATGTGCCGCTCGACCGCGCCTGCTTCGTGGGCTGCGGCACGATGACCGGGATCGGCGCGGTGATCAACACGGCCAAGGTGCGGCCCGGAGCGAACGTCGCGGTGATTGGCTGCGGCGGCGTAGGACTCAACGTGATCCAGGGCGCGGCACTGGCCGGAGCACACGAGATCGTCGCGATCGACCTGCTGGCGAACAAGCTCGAGCTGGCAAAGGTGTTCGGCGCGACGAAGGTCGTCAATCCGTCGCAGGATGACGCTTACAAGGCGGTGATGGATCTGACGCACGGCAGCGGGGTGGATTACGCATTCGAAGTAATCAGCTCGCCCAAAACGATCGAGCTGGCGTTTCGGATGACGGGGCGCGGAGGCACCTGCACCATCGTCGGAGTCTCGCCCGAAGGCGCGCGCATTTCGTTCAATCCCAACGTCTTCACGTTGATGGAGAAGCGGCTCATCGGTTCGTATTACGGATCGACCCGGCCGCGAATCGACATGCCGCTTTTGATCGATCTTTACATGGACAAAAAGATCAAGATCGACGAACTGGTCTCGCGCACCTTCCCGCTCGAAGGCGTCAACGAGGCCTACGATCTGCTGCGCAAGGGCGAGACCTCGCGCAGCGTGATCAAGTTCTTCTAGCCTTCCGCGCCACCGCGGCGCTTCAACGTTGAGGGAGGAAGTCGCATGTCCGTTCAGACGCCGACCCGCGAGCAGTTGCACGCCGTGGCGCGACAGTGCGGACTGTCGCTGGACGATTCCAGCCTCGATTCGTTTCGCGCGCTGCTTACGCCTTACGTCGAAGCCTACAACACCATCGCGGCGATGCCCGACGAAGTGCCGCGGGTCAAGTATCCGCGCACGCCGGGCTACCGGCCGAGTCCCGAGGAAAACCGATACAACGCCTGGTATTACAAGTCCTCGGTCAAGGGCGCGCCCGCGGGAAAGCTAAAGGGCAAAACGGTCGCGCTCAAGGACAATATCATGCTCGCGGGCGTGCCGATGATGAACGGCGCGGCGACCCTGGAAGGCTACATGCCCGACTTCGACGCCACCGTCGCCACCCGCATCCTGGAGGCGGGCGGAGAGATCGCCGGCAAGGCCCATTGTGAATCTTTCTGCCTCTCCGGTGGAAGCCATACCAACGCCACCGGACCGGTACACAACCCGCACAAGATGGGATACTCGGCGGGCGGCTCTTCGTCTGGCAGCGCCGTACTGGTAGCCGCCGGCGAAGTCGACATGGCCATCGGCTGCGACCAGGGCGGTTCGATTCGCATGCCCGCGTCGTTCTGCGGCATTTACGGGATGAAGCCGACGTGGGGTCTCGTCCCGTACACCGGGATCATGCCGATTGAGATTTTCCTCGATCATACCGGCCCGATGACCAGGAGCGTCGCCGACAACGCGTTGCTGCTGGAGGTCATCGCCGGTGACGACGGCTACGACCCGCGAATCAAGGCGCCCCAGGTGCATCCCTACGCGCAGGGGCTGGAACGCGGCGTCAAGGAGCTCAAGATCGCGATCGTCAAGGAAGGGTTCGGCCATCACAATTCCGAGCGGACGGTCGATGAGAAAGTGCGCTCCGGCGCAGCCCGCCTGGCCGCGCTCGGCGCGCGGGTCGAGGAAGTCTCGATCCCGATGCATCTGGCGGGCGGCGCCCTCTGGACGCCCATCGGCATCGAAGGCCTCACGCAAACCATGATGTACGGCGACGGGTTCGGCGTGAGCCGCGGCGACCTCTATGCGACCTCGCTGATGGACTTTCATCGCGGATGGCGCCAGCGGGCCAACGAGCTTTCAGAGACCACCAAGATGTTTCTGATGCTCGGCACCTACGTGCGGGAGAACTACGGTTCGCGCTATTACGGCAAGGCGATCAACCTCGTGCGCCGGCTCCGCGCGGCCTACGACGGGGTCCTGGGCAGCTACGACTTGCTGCTCATGCCGACCACCCCGATGAAGGCGACGCCGTTGCCCAAGCCCTACGCCAGCAGGGAGGAATACGTCACGCGGGCGCTGGAAATGATCGCCAACACCGCGCCGTTCAACCTGACCCATCATCCGGCAATGTCGATCCCCTGCGGCATGATCGACGGGCTTCCGGCCGGACTGATGCTGGTCGGCAGGCACTTCGACGAGCCGGCCATCTATCGCGCCGCGTACGCTTTCGAACAATCGGCCGACTGGACAAAGATGTGAGCCGGCGATACTCCCGCGAGCGCGCCGGCCACCAACGAAGCGCCCGCCCGCTCGCCGCTGCCGCACGGGCGGCGCTTCATTCCTGAAACATATTGATCTCGAGGTCCGCGTACGCCTCGCCACGCAGCGGCAGGACCTTGCGATAGTCCGGATCGCTGTACCAGCCCTCGACTGCGGCCTGGTCCGGAAATCGAAGTACAATCCCAATCTGGTATCGGCCTGACCCATGAAGACTACCCAGACCGCTGCCGCGGGCGATCACTGCGCCGCCGTGCTTGGCGATCACCGCGATCGCGGCCTTCTGGTATTGCGCCAGCGCGTCCTTGCGCTCGGGACGCGGGGTGCCCTGGACCATAACGATTACGCTCATCCGTTTTCTCCTTGAACTTTGCGCCAGAGGCTACTGCATCGACCGATGATTTGCACCTGTAGCCACGCGCACGATTACGTGGTGGTGCCGCTGGCCACCGGGAAGCTGCGGATTGTCGCCCCCGATGGCGCGGCGAGCGACGCCGAACTGGCCACCGGCGTTCCCTACGCCCGCAACGCCGGCGTCGCCCATGACGTAGTAAATCAGAACGCGTTCGAATTCAGCTTCATCGAGACCGAAATCGAATAGCGGCGCGGCGCGCGCTGGATTGGCCTTTTCCCGCGCCCAGCGACTATGCTGCGGTAATGTCGTTAGCGCGAAGGAGCGGTAAACCCTCGATGCGAGACCTGCTGCCGATAGCTGCCAAGCTGGGCGCCATCCTCAAGGATCGCCACGAAACGATCGCCATCGCCGAATCCTCGGCCGGCGGCCTCATCTCGGCGGCGCTGCTCGCGGTGCCGGGCGCGTCGGCCTATTTCCTCGGCGGCGCGATCGTCTATACGCGCGAAGCGCGGCGCACGCTGCTGGACCTTCCGGATTCCGCCTTCGCCGGCATCCGTGGAGTGACCGAACCTCTGGCGCAGGTGCTGGCGCGCGGGACGCTCAAACGCTTTTCGCCCGCCTGGAGCCTGGCCGAGGTCGGCGCGGCTGGACCCACCGGCAGCCGCTATGGCGACCCTGCCGGGCACAGTTGTATCGCCGTCGCCGGGCCGGTCGAGCGCTCGATTACGATCGAGACCGGCAGCGACGATCGCGTCGCCAACATGCGCGCGTTCGCGGCCGCCGCGCTCGATCTGCTGGCACAGTGCCTCGCCGCGCCGCCCGCTGACCGTCCCTGAGCGCGCCCGGCGCGAGCCGGCGCTCGGGCCGGCAGAAAAATTAGAGGGTTCCGAACTTAACGGCGCCCTTGCCCGCATCCCGGCTACGCGCGGATGCGGTAGCGAATCGGCATGTGCTTGATGCCGCCGACGAAACTCGAGCGCATGCGCTGCGCGGGCCCGGCCAACTCGACGGATTCCATGCGTTGGGCCAGTTGGCGAAACATCGCCCGCAGCTCGAGCCGCGCGAGATTGGCCCCGAGGCAGTAATGCTCGCCGATGCCGAAGGCGATGTGCGGGTTGGGATAGCGGCCGAGGTCGAACGCCGCCGAGTGCTCGAAAACCTCTTCGTCGCGGCCGGCCGAGGGATAGAAGAGCGCGAGCACGTCGCCCTGGCGGAGCTGTTGGCCGTGGAGCACGGTGTCGGCCGTGGCGATGCGGGTGAACTGGATCACGGGCGACGTCCATCGGACAATTTCCTCGACTGCCTTGGACACCAGCGACGGATCGCGCTTTAGCCGCTCCCATTGATCGGGATGGCTGATGAGGGCGTGCAGGCCGCCGGTGGTGGCGTTGCGAGTGGTCTCGTTGCCGGCGATGATGAGCAAGGCGAAATAGGACAGGAGCTCGAACGGGGGCAGCGGCTCGCCGTTGACGCTGCCGTTGGCAAGGGCGCTGGCGAGGTCGTCGCGAGGGCTCTTGCGCCGGTCTTCGCAGAGCTGGTTGAAATACTGGAAAAATTCCAGCCGCGCGCGTTCGAGGTTCTCCGTGATCGTTTCGCTGCCGCCGTATTCCGGGTCCGCCGGACCGATCATCGCGTTGCTCAGCCGGAACATCATCGCCCAGTCGGCGCGTGGAATGCCGAACATCTCCGCGATCACCGCCAACGGAAGCTTGGCCGAGACCTCCGTCACGAAGTCGCATTCCTCGCGCCCCACCAGGTCGTCGAGCACCTCCGTGGTGATCGTTTCGATCTGGTTCTTCAACTGCTGGACGGCGCGCGGCGTGAAGCGCCGATTGACCACCTGCCGATATGCGCCATGCTCGGGCGGGTTCATGTTGAGCAACTGGCGCAGGATTGCCTCGTCGGGAAGCGGCGAACCAGGCTCTTCCTGGCTGATGAACAGCAACTGGCTGCTTCTGAACAGCTCGGGCTGGCGCGAGACGGTCACGATGTCGGCGTGCTTGGTGATGGCCCAGAATGGCTCAACGCCGGGGCGCTGGTAGCGGAAGACCGGCGCCTCCTTTCTGAGTAGCGCCCATTCCTCGTGCGGGTAGCCACGCTGGACGTAAAGATCGGGATTGATGATGTCGAGTGTCTCGAGTGTGAGGGCTGCCATTGGACTCGATTTATCCTCACGGACCACTGAAGGTGGCCTGTTCGGCCCGCGCGCGGCGTGCTCTACTCATGTGACCGATCGGCGCTAATCTTCGATTAGGCGGATGGCTTGGCGCGGACAGAGCTTCGCCGCGAGCTGGATCTCGGCGCGCAGCGCTTGCGGCGGATTCTGGATCAGCACGTAGCTGCGGTCGTCGTCGCGAAGCTCGAACACCCGGGACGCAACCTCGACGCAGCGGCCGTTGCCTTCGCAAAGATTGTGATCCACCTCGACTCTCATCGGATCGCTCCTAAATGTCTCAAGGACAAGCAGGGACAGCATGGATTGGCGGTTTCGGGTGTCCAGCAAAACGATAGGCACACCCACCGCCGCGCTGCAACGATTAGTCTTTGCGGGGTTGCGCAGGGCCGCATGCCGCGCCGGCCCGGCCGGGGATCGATGGTCGCGAGCACGCCGGCTCGCATGCACCGGCGGCGCTAGCGGCCCTTGAAGCGCGGCTTGCGCTTTTCGGCAAAAGCGCGCACGCCATCCTTCGCATCCTCGGATCGCGCCACCCGCAACAGATGGCGGCGGGCGAGCGCCGACAGTTCCGACGGGCCGCGCGGCAGCAGCGTGTCGCGGGTGAAGGTTTCGAGCAGCCCGAGCACCAGCGGCGCGCCCGCGGCCAGCTTGCGGGCGTAATCGTAAGCGGCCTCCATCCGCTGCTGCAACGGGACAACGGCGTTGACCATCCCGGTCTCGTAGGCACGCTGCGCCTTCATGTGCATGCCGGTCAGCATCAGTTCCATCGCTACCTTGTACGGAATCCTAACCGCGAGGCCGGCGATGAGCCCGCCGCAGAATCCCAGTTGCGCCTCGGGGTAGGAGAAATCCGCGTTATCGGCGGCCACCGCCAGCGTGCAGAACTCGACCAGACAGCAGGCGCCGCCGACGCAATGGCCCGCCACCGCCGCGATAGTCGGCTTGGTGAGCGGCACTCCGACACCCGGCATACATTCCCACAACTCCGGATCGCGCGGCGGATCGCGGAGATCGGCGCCGGCCGAGAATGCGCGCTCGCCCGCGCCGGTCACGACCGCGACGCGATCCTCGCTCGCCTCAAAGTGGATCAAGGCGTCGCGCAACTCGGCGACCAGCGCGTTGGACAGCGCGTTGAGCTTGTCCGGGCGATTCAGGGTGATTGTCGCGATGCTATCGCTGGAATCGTACAGGATGATATCGGAGTTCATCAGCGTACCCCCGCGTTAGTTGCCCCATACCGTGCCGCCGTCGACGTTGATCGCCTGGCCGGTTATCCACTTGCCGCGGTCGGTGACCAGAAACAGGACTATCTCAGCGCATTCGCTGCCGTCACCCGCGTAGCCCAGCGGAATGAGACGCTTGACGTACTTGCGCCAACTTTCGCCGCGCCCGAGGTCGTCCATCCGGAAGGTGTCGATTACGCCGGGGCAGACCGCGTTGACGCGGATGCCCTCTGACGCGAGGTCGAGCGCCATCGAACGGCTGAGCGCGTTGACCGCGGCCTTGGAAGCGGAATAGGCCGCGGCCTTGGCGCTCGCGATCTTGCTCGCGATGGAGGAGATGTTGACGATATTGCCGCCGTGGCCTTGGGCGATCATTTTGCGGGCGGCGGCGCATGACAACAGAAAGGTCCCGTCCAGGTTGGTCACCATCACTTTTTTCCAGATTTCGTAAGGCAGCTCGACGGCCGCTACGCGGTCCGGGCCGCGGGCGAAGCTGGCGTTGTTGATGAGGATGTCGATGCGGCCGAACTCGGCGATAGTCCGCTCGACCAGCGCCTCGACGGCGCGCGGGTCGGCGATGTCGGAAACCAGCGGCAGACAACGGCCGCCGGCCTGCCGGATCTCGTCGGCGACGCTCCCGATGTCGCGCCATCCGGCCGCCTTCTCGTCATCGGGATAGCGCTCCGGCGGACGCCCGGTGCCGGTGATTACGATCGCCGCGCCCGCCTTCGCGAGAAGCTTGGCGATCGGGCGGCCGATGCTGCGCATGCGTCCGGCGCCGGTGACGATTGCGACCTTGCCTGCCAATTCCTGCTCCATCGAAAATGAATCCTTAGGCGGTGAATTTCCCCGTATGACACTAGCCAACCACCAAGCGGATGGACAAGCGACGGGCGGAGGTCTTGTCAATTAGTGTGGAAAAGAACCGGACGATCGTTGAGCCGGCCGATGGGTTCCGCTGCTCAAGCGAGCATGATGGTCGAAGTGAAACAGCTCGGCGAGCTGGCGAAACGGATCGAGCGCGACGGCCATCCCGCCTGGCATGACAGCTACGCGCGACAGCGAAGCGCCCGCTTCGCGTGCGAGGCGGAAGCGCTTAAGTCAGCGGCGTCAACGCCAGCCGCTTCCCGCCTGAACCCAAGGGCAAGGCGCAAAACGTAGCCACAGGGAGCAAATTGTTCCCGCCGACCGCCAGGACTCACCACTTCGGCGCCCCGGTAAGCTCACCACCCTTCACCCGGTTTGCCTGGAACCAGTGCGACGGCGGTTCCTCGCGACCGTATCTATAGGGACCGGTTCGTCGCCTTCGGATACGAGTTGTTGTTCTTGGCTACACTTCACTTAGCAGGTTGCGGAAAAAGG
>JAKAVN010000092.1 GCA_021827495.1 Deltaproteobacteria bacterium
CGCCCGCCGGCTTGATCGGCAATTGGGAGAGCGAGCTGCGCAAGCTCTTCGGCCTGCGCTTCAAGATCGTTACCGGACTCGATGCCCGCGAGGGCAATCCGTTCACCGGTCCCGATGGCGATCTCGTTATCGTCAGCGTTGATACTCTTGCCGGCGAGCGTATGTTCGCCCGCTTGCGCGAGGCGGGGGTCGCTCCCTATGACCTCGCGATCTTCGACGAGGCCCACAAGCTCTCCGCGCGGCTTGAAGACGGCTTCACCCTGCGCCGTACCGAGCGCTACAAGCTGGCCGAGGCGCTTGCCGGGGTTCACACTGCTGACCCTGACTTTCGGCTCCCGTGGAGCTGCCGCCATCTGCTGCTACTCACCGCCACGCCGCACATGGGCAAAGACTTCCCCTACTACTGCCTTTGGCGGCTGCTTGAGCCCGAGATTCTCCCTACCAAGGAAGCGTTCGACGCCTATCCGCCTGAGTCGCGCGGCCAACACTTCATCCGCCGCACGAAGGAGGAGATGGTCCGCTTCGACGGCTCGCGCATCTTTCCTCGGCGCGCTTCCGACACGTTGAGTTACGAACTCTCTCAGGGCGAGGTCAGCGAACAGGCGCTCTACGATCGCACCACCGACTATATGCGCGAATATTACAATCGCGCTCAATTCCTGAATCGTTCCGCCGCCCGCCTGGCGATGAGCGTTTTTCAGCGCCGTCTCGCCAGCTCGACCTACGCCCTGATGCGGTCATTCGAGCGGCGGCTTGCGAAACTCGATGGCCTCATCGAGGACGTCCGTGCCGGCCGTCTCACGACCGAGCAGCTTTTGTCGCTTCAGGAACGTCTTCGCATTCGCGACATCGAAGAGGACAAGACCGCCGACGAGGAGCAGGCCGAGGATGGTCTCGAAGAGAACGAGGCCGCCGAACTCGCCGCGATGGCGGGTGTCGTCGGCGTGACCCTCGGCGATCTGGAGGCCGAACGCAACCAGGTGCGCGACCTGCTCGATCTCGCCCGCAAGGTCTATGACCGCGGCGAGGATTCCAAATTCGAAAAGCTGCGCGAGGTGATCCGCGATCCGCGCTGGCGCGACGAGAAAATCCTCGTCTTCACCGAGCATCGTGACACTCTGAATTTCATCGTGCAGAGCCTCGAAGCGATGGGCTTTGCGGGCAAGGTCGCGCAAATCCACGGCGCGATGGATTATCGCGAGCGCCAGGAGCAGGTCGATTTTTTCGACCGGCCAACCGCTGACGGCGGCGCCGCTTATATGATCTGCACTGACGCCGCGGCCGAGGGAATCAACCTGCAGCGTTCCTGCTGGCTGATGGTCAACTACGATATCCCCTGGAATCCGGCACGCCTTGAGCAGCGGATGGGCCGCATCCATCGCTACAAGCAGACACACGAGGTGCGCATCATCAACCTCGTCGCTGGCCGCACGCGCGAGGGCCGCGTGCTCAAGACCCTGCTCGACAAGTTCGAGAAGATTCGCAAGGAACTCAACTCCGACAAGGTCTTCGACGTTATCGGCCGGCTGTTCGAGGGCGTGAGCCTCAAGGACTACCTCGAAAAGTCAGTCACCGACGAAGGCGCACGAGAGAGCGAGAGCGAAATCGAGGGCAAGCTTACGCCCGAGCAGATCAAGGCCTTCGAGGAATGGGAGCGCAAGCTTTACGGCGACGGCGGCGAGGTCGTCGCCCGCCTCGACGAGCAGCGTGTCATGGTCTCGCGCGAGCAGCTCCGCCGCCTGCTTCCCGGCTACCTGAGAAGCTTCATCGAGAAGGCTGCTCCGCTGCTCGGACTACGGATCGAGGGCGATCTCGACGGCGTCTTCTCGTTCGCTGAGGCGCGCCCGCGCGCGCTGGATCTCTTCTGGTCCGTCCTCGAGGAATATCCGCCCGAAAGCCGCAACCGCTTCACGCTGCACAACCCCGGCGACTCTTCGACGGCGGTGTTCCTTCACCCAGGCGAAGTTCTCTTTGAGGCCATCCGCGAGGCGGTCATCTCGCGCTTTTCCCCCGACGCGCTCCGCGGTGCCGTGTTCATCGATCCAACGGCGACGAATCCCTATCTCTTCCATCTCGCGCTCGTCGAGATCGTGCGCAAGGCTGACCAGAATCTTGTCCTGAGCGAAGCCGAAGGATTCGACGCATTCCGCTCCGACGATCCCGTCGAATTCCGTCTCGCCGGACTCAGGCAAGACAACTCCGGCCGGATCGAGGAATGCCCGATCGAACATCTGTTGCTGCTAAGGGGCGGCCCCGGCGGAATTCCACTCGCGGTCCGTCCCTTCGCCACGAACGCCCAGACCACGTCTGCTCTCGCCGCCGACTTTGCCCGCGATCAAATCGTCGGCCCGCTCGCCGAGCGCCATCGTGCCGAAATACTCGCAAGTCTGCCCGAGCGCGAACGCTACATCGAAGCCGGCTACCGCTACGAAGAAGATAGCTTGCTTGCGCAGCGCGTGATGGTCGCCAATCGGGCGCGCGAAGGCGACGCCAAAGCCGCAATCGAGCTCGACCGAATCAGGGCGCGGCAACGTTCTCTCGAAGACCTGAAGGATCGTGCGATCGCAACCCTTCGACGCGAGCCGGAGCTGATCGAGCCGCACGAGATCACCTTCCTCGCCCACGCTCTGGTAGTTCCTTCGGCCGACCCGGAGGACAAAAAGCGCCACGACGACGAGATCGAAAAGGTCGCAGTCAGAATTGTCGCCGAATATGAGCGCTCTCAGGGATGGACTCCGCGCGATGTATCCACGCCGCCGCTCGCCCGCGCGGCCGGGCTTAACGACAATCCCGGCTACGATATCCTTTCCAACCGTCCCGCCTTCGGCGCCCCCAGCGCGAAATCGACAGTGTTCGAGGAGCGCGCGATCGAGGTCAAGGGCCGCGCCGGAATCGGCGACATCGAACTCACCGAGAACGAATGGAGCCGCTCCTGCAACCTGCGCGATCGCTATTGGCTCTACGTGGTTTATAACTGCGGTACGCCGAACCCTCGCCTGGTCCGCGTCAACGATCCCTTCTACAAGCTTATCGCCACTGCCAAGGGTGGCGTATTAATCGGTGAGGAAGAAATCTTCAGAGCGGGGGAACCGTAGGGACGGTTCGTGAACCCCCGTTCAGGAATGTGGATGCCGGGTCTACGAAAACACCGGTGCGGCCAAAGCGCCGGTCAATCAGGCTGAGGGAATATGACTATTTCCACAGCGGCGCCTATTTCGTCACTGTCTGCGTCAGTAATCGCGAGTGTCTGTTAGGCGAGATAGCTGGTGGCGCGATGCTGATGAACAGATATGGGCTGGCAACCGCGTTGACCCTTGAATGGTTGAAAGAGCGGTATGCGTACGTGGATCTGGACGAATGGATTGTCATGCCGAACCACGTTCACGCGATAATCCTAATCGATAATCTGGATGTAGGGGCGGTTCGTGAACTGCCCGCGAAGGTTAAACCATTGGGCGGATTGGTCGGTGCGTTGAAGACGGTTTCCAGCAAGAAGATAAACCAGATGCGCGGCACGCCGGGCGAAATGGTTTGGCAACGCAATTATTTCGAGCACGTCATCCGCAGCGAAAACGAACTGGAACGCATACGCGATTACATTTATTGCAACCCGCGGGCCTGGCTGTCTGATCCAGAAAACCCCCACGCGTGTGGCGCGTCCGCGAGGGACAAACCGGGCGGTTCGCGAGCCGCCCCTACGGAGGGGCGGCGTGGAAAATAAGGGTGACCGGCCGAGGCTCATAGAACACGGGTTTCCGCTGAAGCAGGCGTCGATCGATTCCGTGCATGAGAAGAACGTCCGGCACGGGCACATTTCGACGCTGCATATTTGGCCCGCGCGGAGACCGCTAGCGGCGTGTCGAGCTGCCTTGATCGCCACACTGCTTCCCGATCCGGGCGACCCCGAGGAGCGGCGCAGGCTTATCGAGCGCATCGGTGGGCGGGTCGTACCGAAAATCGAGAAGAAGAAGGTTGCGGGGAAGTCGATCGAAATCGAGCGTGAGGAGACTATCGGCGGCATTCTCCATTGGGGACGCGAATCCAGCCCCGATCTGCAATTCTTCCGCGACGAAATTCGCAAGGCCTACGGCGGGCGCGCGCCGCGCGTGCTCGATCCATTCGCCGGCGGCGGTGCGATCCCGCTCGAAGCGATGCGCCTGGGATGCGAAGTCACCGCAATCGATATCAACCCGGTCGCATGGTTCATCCTCAAGTGCACGCTCGAATATCCGCAGAAGCTCGCCGGGCAGAAACGCCCGCTGCCCGATTTCGTCCTGCGCGACCGCGAGTTCATGGAGGCCTTCCTAAAGGCCCAGGGGTTCAAGGGCGCGACGCTTCGGACCCAACTGGAGCGGATCGGACTGGGCGAGGAGAACAGCTCCTCACAGCCTGCTCCAGCATCGCCGGGAAGGAAAGCGGGAGGAGCGCAGAGCGGGTTCGAACTCGGCCTCGATTCCTCTCTTTTCGAGGCAGACTTGGCGTGGCATGTGCGGGCGTGGGGATGGTGGGTGCTCCAGCGCGCGAAGGCCGACCTCGAACGCTTCTATCCGACGATCGAGGGCAAGCCGACCGTCGCCTATCTGTGGGCGCGGACGGTGAAGTGTAAGAGCTGCCGCGCGACGATGGCCCTGCTCAAAACCAAGTGGCTCTGCAAGAAAGACAACAAGCGCGTCCTGCTCAAAGTAGATCCGAACGCGGACAAGACGGGGCCGACGTTCAGCATCCTGCGCGGGGAGGATGCCGCGACACAGGGCGGCAACGGCGCGCAGCGGCGCGAATACGACAAGAGGCTCGGCGCGGGCACGATGTCGCGCGCGGGCGCGACCTGCATATGCTGCGGCCTGCCGTCGATGACGATGGAGGACATCCGGTTCGAAGGGAAAGCGGGGCGTCTCGGCGCGATCATGACGGCGGTAGTTGTCGATGGTCCCGACGGCAAGGAATATCGACTCCCGACGAATGACGAAATTCGACTTGCGGCCGACGCCGAGAACGAAATCGAGCGAGTTTTCGGGGAAATCCCGTTCGGGATCCCGAACGAGCCGCTACCGAGCAAGGAGGCGCTCGGATTCCGCGTTCCGCTCTACGGCTTCGATCGATGGAGCAAGCTTTTCACGCCGCGCCAGCTTCTCGCCCTCGGCACGTTTCTGACGGCCGCGAGATCCGTGGCCAATCAAAACGACGTCACGCCTTCTTCGGAGGCTTGGCGTGAGGCGGTGATCTGTTACCTCGCCTCCGCGATAGATCGCCTCGCCGATTCCGCAAGTATGGGAGTCACATGGACGCCGGGGGGCGAATTCCTAGGCCACACGTTTGTCAGGTTTGCACTGCCAATTGTCTGGGACTTCGCGGAAGTCAATCCCTTGGAAGAAACGACCGGCGGTTTTAGCAGCGCCCTCACTTGGGTCTCACTGACGATTTCCGAAGCCTTGAAGGGTATTGGCGGAGCTTCTCCGGCAAGCGTAATGCGGGCCAGCGTCGGCTCTTCCCTACCGCGTGGGTTCCACATAATCCTCACCGATCCGCCCTATTACGATGCCATTCCTTATTCCGATCTCATGGATTTCTTCTACATCTGGCTGCGCCGGACGTTGTGTAATTTATCGCCAGAGATTGATAACGCATTTCACGAATCGCTCGGGCCGAAATGGAATGCCGAGAAGAAAGACGGCGAACTGATCGATGACTCAAGTCGCTTCGGCGGCGACAAAGCAGCTTCCAAGCGGGCATACGAAGAAGGGATGTTCCGCGCATTCCAAACTTGCGACCGCGCTCTCGTACCCGATGGTCGAATGGTTGTTGTCTTCGCCAACAAGAGTCCCGATGCTTGGGAGACATTGGTCAGCGCGATCATTCGGGCAGGTTTCGTCGTGGACGGAAGCTGGCCCATCGAGACCGAGAGAACGACTCGAATGCGTTCGCAACGCTCGGCGGCGTTGGCGTCATCGGTCTGGCTCGTATGCCGCAAGCGGCCCGAAACCGCGCGCCCTGGATGGGACAATCGCGTGCTCGATGAGATGCGCGAGAACATCCACACCCAGCTTCGCGAATACTGGGACGCCGGAATCCGCGGACCCGACTTCGTATGGGCTGCGACCGGCCCGGCGATGGAAGCCTACAGCAAGCATCCGGTCGTCAAGAAAGCCAACGAGCCGGGCGCCACGATGGAAGTCTCGGAGTTCCTGCGCGCCGTCCGGCGGATCGTGGTCGATTTCGTCGTCGGCCGCGTGCTCACGCATAACGGCGATGCCACCGTCACCAGCGGCCTCGACGATGTGACTACCTACTACCTGCTCCATCGCCACGACTTCGCGATGGACGATGCGCCGATCGGCGCCTGCATCCTGTACGCGATCTCATGCGGCCTTTCTGATCATGATTTGTCCGACCGTTTTGAGATTCTGCAGCGCACCGGAGGCCAGTCCGAACCTGACGAGGATGAAGAGCCGTCCGCCGAGGCTGACACCGAAGTCGAAGAGGGCACAGGCAGCAAGGTGCGCCTGCGTCCGTGGAACAAGCGCCTCCGCAAGAGCATGGGCTACGACGGTGACGGCAAACCCGCTCCGCTGATCGACCAGGCGCATCGCCTGATGCATCTGTGGAGGGCGGGCGACCTGATCCGCGTGGACGAGTATTTGGACGCGCGCGGACTCCGCCGCAACGCGCTGTTCCATCAGCTCTTGCAAGCGCTAATCGAACTCGCCCCCGCCGCCACTGAGGAGCGTTCACTCCTTGAGAGCATCAGCAACCACATCGCCGCCCGCCCCGTGTCGGCAGAAGACCGCCAAGGCGATATGTTCAGACGGGGGGACACCCAAAGTTGAACGCGACCGAGTGGAACAACCTGTCCAGCGGCTTGTTGGGAGCCGTAATCGGTTCGATTGCGGGGTTTCTTGGCTCCGTGTTCCTCAACTGGAGAAGCGAGCGCAAGACGTACAAGGCTGCTGGGCGAGCGCTTCTGGTTGAGATGCGAGGGAACCTCAACTTCCTGTGGGAAGTAACCAGCGAACTCCACGTCAGGATGCCACACACGGAAGACAAGAGCTCCTATGACGCCGGCGAGGATTGGAAGTACGGGGATGGCATTTGGCGGGGACAGTTGCCGTTGATCGCACAGCTCCTGGACATGAAAGGCTTGGAGAAGGTGGCGAACGCCTACAGGCTTTCATCGACAGTGCTATTCAAGCTCAAACGGGCACGTAACGCGCACAACTACAACTTCGAACTGGGTCGGATCATGGGGCAGGACATAAACCAGCAAGCGCTCCCTGCGCTGAGAGAGGCGGTGGAAATTCTTCAGGCGAAAGTGGGCTTCGCCGCGTCGGCTGTGGGAGATGAGAGGCTCACGTGACGTACCGGCTTTACACCAGGTCGAGCACCTCTCGGAGTGCGGCGGCGACGCGCGCCATCGTTGGCGGGTCGAGCCGAGCGAGTGGGCCTTCGACGAGGCGGCGATTGTCGATCGCGCGCAGTTGATCGATGAGCAAATCGGAACCATGCCTTAGCGACGCCTGCGCGGGCACACGGATGCGCAGCGGTTCGGCGTCGTCGATGAGATTGGTGGTTAATGGAATGATCAACGTCGAGGGATGGCCGGCGTCGATCAGCGCCTGCGCCTGGACGATCAGCACCGGGCGGCTCTTGCCCGGCTCGGTGCCGCGGCGCGGATTGAGGTTGGCGAGCCAGACCTCGCCGCGCTCAGGCATCCGGGTCGCGCTCGATTCTCGCAAACTCGGCATTCACCCGCATGCTTTCCTTGCGGACCTTGCGCGACGATGCCGCCATCCGCTCCGCGCGGTTGCGGGCCTCGGCCTCGCGGTTCATCCGCTCGATGGCGCGGCGGATATACTCGGCACGCGGGATTCCGAGAGCGCGGGCGCAGCGGTCGCTGGTTTCGAGCAGGTCCTCGGACAACTTCAACGAAATGGATTCCATGGGATTCAGCCTAAATATCTCTATAAGATATCATCAACTAATATGCGCCGCGCTTATAGAGGAAGCAATCCAGCCGCCCGGGGAGGGCATCGATGACCAAACTCGCGTGGACGCCGTGGCATAAGGTCGTCAAAATCCGTCCGGACCTGAAGTCCGGCGAGCTTTCGCTGAATATCTTCGCGGCTGATCTCTATGACGTGGCGATGGGCAAGGCGAAGCCCGTCTATCAAGAACCCGAGGAGTTCTTCTCACTGACCTATCCGACCTTCAATCTGCGCGAGCTGGCCAGGGATGTCGTTCTGCGGCTGGCCGGCAAGAGCGACAAGGCGGTCCGCCAGCTCGAACTCACCTACGGCGGCGGCAAGACGCATTCGCTGATCACCCTATGGCATCTGGCGAGCGAGCCCGACAAGCTGCCCGACCTGCCCGCGGTAAAGGAGTTCATCGAGCATATCGGGATGAAGCCGCCCAGGGCGCGTATCGCGGTGCTGCCGTTCGACAAGCTCGACGCCGAAAAAGGGATGGAGGCGCGCGGGCCGAAAGGCGAGACAAGATGGCTCAAAAACCCGTGGAGCGTGATCGCCTTTCAGATTGCCGGCGCCGAGGGCTTGCGGCTGCTGCATCCGGATGAGAAGGACGAGGAGCGTGACAGCGCCCCGGCCGAAAACCTGATGACCGAGCTGCTCGTGCTGCCGCAGAAGGAAGGCCTATCGACGCTCATCCTGATCGACGAAGTCCTGATGTACGCGCGCGAGAAGGTGGGGAAGGACCCGGCATGGCAGGGACGGCTGCTGGATTTCTTCCAGTACCTGACGCAGGCGGCAACCAAGGTTGAGCGCTGCGCGATGATCGCATCACTGCTCGCCACCGACCCGCGCAAGAGCGACACGCTGGGCAAGGAGATCACGCGCGACCTGTACGCGATCTTCCGGCGCGAGCGCGAGGAAGGCGTCCAGCCAGTGCTCAAGGAGGACGTGGCTGAAGTATTGCGCCGGCGCTTTTTCGTCGCCGATTCGATCCGCAATCGGGAAGACTTTCGCAGCCATGTCGTCGCAGCGCTCAAAGGAATCTCGGAGCTGGACGATCAAACCCGCAAGGACGGCAAAGCCGCTGAGCAGCGCTTCGTCGCGAGCTATCCGTTCCATCCTGATCTGATCGACGTGTTCTACTCGAAGTGGACCAACCTGGAAGGCTTCCAGCGCACGCGCGGCGTGCTTCGTACGTTCGCGCTGGCGCTGCGCGAGGCGGAACGGTGGGACGAGGGTCCACTCGTTGCCGCGAACAGTTTCCTGACCGAGCCGGGGAAATCGGGAATCTCGGAAGCCGCGCGCGAGCTGACCACGATTGCGGCGACGGAGGAATACGAAGGCAAGAAGCAGGAATGGACGGCGATTCTCGAAGGCGAACTCGACAAGGCGCGCGACATTCAGGGCGATACGGGAGGACTCAGGTTCCGTGAGATCGAGCAGGCGGTCTTTGCGACGTTCCTGCATTCGCAACCGATCGGGCAGAAGGCGTTGACGCGCGACCTGATGGTGATCCTCGGCCCGACGCGGCCCGATAAGATCGAACTTGAAAAAGCGCTCACGCGCTGGAGCGAAGTATCGTGGTTCCTCGACGAAGCGAGCGACATTGATCGCGGCAGCGGCGCTCCGAAACAGCTTCCGAAATCATGGCGGCTCGGCTCGCGGCCGAATCTGCGCCAGATGCACTACGACGCCTGCCAGCGCGTGTCGGTGGAGGTAACCGACGCCAGACTGATCGACGAGATTAGCAAGCTCAAGACCCTGACGGCGGGAGCCTCGGCGGCGGGAGCGATCGTGCATAGTCTGCCGAAACGCGCGAACGACATTGAAGACGATGGCGAGTTTCATTTCGCCATTCTCGGACCGCGGGCGGCGTCGGATTCCGGCAAACCGAGCGCCGAGGCGAAACGTTACATCGACGAGACCACGGGTCCCGATAAGCCGCGGGTGTTCCGAAACGCGGTGGTGCTGGCGATGCCGTCGCGCGACGGCGTCGAGGCGGCGCGCAATCGGATTCGCGACTACCTCGGATGGGAAGAAGTGCGCGCCCAACTCAAGGATCAATTGCAGGGACAGGAGCTTGATCCGATCCGCGACGCCACCTTGTCGGCCAGCATCAGCGGAGCCCGCTCTAAAATCACCGAAGCGATTCAGCAGGCCTACTGCATCGTTGGAACAGTATCCGAGAAAAACGAGATTCAGGCGTTCAAAATCACTGTGGACGGCCCATCGCTCTTCGCCAGGATTAAGGACGACGACCGCGCGCGCATTCAAGACAGAGCAGTTAGTGCCGATGCTCTCTTGCCCGACGGGCCATACGATCTTTGGCGTGACGGGGAAAAATCTCGTCGTCTAAAAGACTTGGTGGGAGCGTTCGCACTGTCACCGCAGTTGCCGAAAATGCTCAATCGGCGGGCGATCCTCGACACGCTGATACTTGGATGCAAGGAAGGCCAGTTCGTCCTGCGCGTCGTCCGTCCCGATCGCTCCGTGAGGACCTTCTGGCGTCAGGAGCCCGACGAAGCCGCGCTTAAGGACCCGAGCCTCGAAGCCGTTCTGCCACAAGCGGCGGAGCTGACCGAAATATCGGCTGACCTGCTCACACCAGGCCGTCTTCCGGGCTTATGGCAGGCAGGCAGCGCTTCCTTTGGTGAGCTCGCCAATTATTTCTCGGGCGCTACCGTCGCGAAGATCAACAAGGGCGGATATGAAGAGTCGGTAACCGTGCCGAAGCTATCGCGCGACGCGCTGGCCCCGGTCGTCATGGAGGCAGTCAAAAATGGAAAGCTCTGGCTCACATCCGGTCAGGCCAGCATCCTGGCGGAAGAGATTCCGGCCGGTCTTCTGACCGATGACGCGCGACTTCAGGCGCCGCCCGCGCCGATACCGGCGACCGATCTGACACCAGCCAGTCTGCCCGAGGTATGGAGTGGCGACTCGACGACGGCGCTAGCGATTGCGGTCGCGCTATCGAAAAAAGCGGGCACGAACCTGCCCTGGCCCACCGTCCGAGATGTGATCGACGGCGCCATCCGCGCGAGAATGGTCGAACCAACGCTGGATTCGGCGGCGTGGCCCTGTGATTTCGTCGGCGCTCAGAATGTGAAGCTGCGAGTCCCCGCCGGCCCTCAAAAGCCCATCGAAGTACCGTTCACGTCACGGCCTAACGTCCTGACCGCTGAAGCGGAACTTCGCCCTAGCGAGATTCAGGACCTTGCGGAGCAGTTACCAGAGATCAGAAAAGCCGTCGGCGCAGCGGATCTGAAGTTCCGTATCCGTCTGGAACTTGATGGGCACGGAAAATCTACCGCTCAGGATATCGTCGCGAAGCTCAATGACGTGCTCGCCAAAATTTCGAAGGCCCTCCTGCTCAGGTAGGGCTTCTTTTCGAAGCGCGGTCAGTAGCCATGGTGCAAAGTGCACGTTGGAGTCGCTCCGCTTTCTAATCCCCCTAATCGAGGTTGAGCAGCCGGTCCTGTTCCGTCCATTGGAGTGGAAGTGCTAAGCGTCCATCCATCAGCATCTGCAAGTTAATCCCGGCCGCTGGACGACCCTCAGCTATCGCATTCACGATTCCCGGAGCAACAAACGCGAGTCTTGTGACACGCTCGACGTAGCGTCGCCCGAGCTTTTCGCGCTTCGCGATTTCCGCCATGGCCGACGCCCCAGCGCCCGCCGTCACGGGTGAAGATGCGGCGCTGGTTCAGGTAAGCCGCGATGTTCTTGACGCCCATCGGACCGCTCGTGCCGTCGCCTTCCAAGGCGAGCCGATAGATCAACCGCACCGTGTCGGCGTGCAATGGGTCGATTTCCAGCTTCTTCTTGATCTTCGCGCCGCGCTGTTCGGCCGCGACAACGCGGTAGCCGATCGGCGGCAGTGAGCCGTTCCAGAAGCCTTGCCGCGCGTTCTCTTTCAACGCGCGGAGAACGTGCTTGGCGTTCTCCTTCGACTGGTATTCATCGAACAGCGCCATGATCTGCCGCATCATGACGTGCATCGGATCGTCGCCCATCTCCTGGGTGATGGAGACAAGCCGAACGCCGTTCTTCGCCAGCCTGCGGACGTAGAACTCCAGCTCAAAGTGGTCGCGGAAGAAGCGCGAGAAGCTGTGAACGATGATGATATCGAACGGTGCGGGCTTGCTGGTGCCCGCCTCGATCATGCGCTGGAACTCGGGCCGGCGATCGTTCGTGGCGGATGCGCTGGCTTCCACATAAGTTTCGACGACTTGGTAGCCGCGCGCAGCACAGTACGCCTCGCCCTGACGCTTTTGATCGGGTATCGAGACATCGTGCTCGGCCTGCCGCGCCGTCGAGACGCGCAGATACAACGCGGTGCGCAACGGCACGGTCATCGCGATTGTCCTCTCAGATCATCGGTGCGGCCCGAACAGCTCATCGAAGAGATCGCCGAACCATGCCTCGAACACGTCGAGCTCGACGCCAGTGATCGGCATAGGGCCAATCGTCCGTGACGGTCCACGTCTGAACGTCGTGCCTGGGCGGCCGGCCGATGCGCGGCCAGGGCTCCGGCTGGATGTAAAGATGGTCGGGCAGAATGCCCAAGCTGGCGCGTGGTCGGGACATTGCGCCAGGATCGCGCGAAGCCTCCGGGACCGGAACGGCCGATTTCTACGCCAGAGCATTCTTCCCCTTCCCGGTGGCAAAGATCACGCCGCAGTACCGAGTGGCGTCGCACGTTCGATCCGCTCGCGCTCGCGGGGACTGTTCATCGCCTCCCACAAATCGCTGCGGCGCTGCACGTTCAGCCAGAAGTCCGGACTGTTGCCAAACACGCGCGCGAGGATCAGCGCGGTCGCCGCCGTCACGGTCCGGCGGTTGTTGCACAGCTCGTTGACGTGCTTACGCTGAACGCCCATCGCCTCCGCCAGCGCGGCCTGGGTCAGCCCCATCGGCTGCATGAACTCCTCGACCAGGATTTCGCCGACCGTGGCCGGCTTGCGCTTCGTTGTCAGCATGGTTCGCCTCATCTGTAGCTGTGGTCGTCGAGATAGACGCCTTCTGCCTCGCCGCGGCTGCCGTCCCATCGGAAGACAAGCCGCCATTGGCTGTTGACGCGGATCGAGTGGAACCCCGCCAGATTGCCGCCCAGCTTCTCGAAGTGGTTGCTGGGCGGTACCCGCAGGTCCTGATCGGTCGTCGCGTCGTCGATCATCTGGAGCTTGCGAAACAGCCGGCCTTCGATGTCTGACGGGATGTGCCGCGACCGCACGTCCTCGACGAAGAACGCACGCAGCCACTCGTCCCGAAAGCTCACGATCATCCGGCGGCTCCGGTCATGTGTCTATGTACCACTCTAGGGCACAAAACACAACACCGAAGCCTGTGTAAGGGATGAATGGCGCTCGGATCACTGATTTCATTGGCCTTTTGGCTCAAAGTGCCAGCACAGGGTGTCCGGTGGGAGTCTAAAAACCTCAATCTTCTCAGAGACATCCGACCAACAGCCATCCAGCCTTTTACCTTGCCGTCCTCTGTCGCGGCCATCTGAGCGGCTCCATTGACTATTAATGTTAGCCCAATTAGTAATTAGCACCTAAGAGACAGTTCGGCATAAACGCGGCGACGGCGGAGGTCAGGATGCAGCATCGGCAGATCGAGATCGACGTGGAGGTCAACCGTTGGATCGAGAGCAAGCGCGCTTCCTTCGATCAGACGCACAATGACATCCTAGGGAACCCCTGCACAGGTTGGTGGGCAGAGGCGATTGACGGAAGTGGTCATGAGAATCGGGGGCTGTGAAGTGACATCGGGGGGCGCTTGGCGCCGTGATG
>JAKAVN010000093.1 GCA_021827495.1 Deltaproteobacteria bacterium
ATGCGAACGTACGCTGCTCACCCATCACCGCGCCTCCTCATCAACCACTGCGCAACCATCTCACTATCCGCTAAATCGAATGGCTTGTGCAGAGGTTCCCTAAGAGCCGAAGCAGGTTTACCGCCGCAGTCGGCGCGATCTGCGGCAACAATCGGCGTGCAGTCGAATGGCGATGCAGCTGGCGCTTGGTCCGCAAAGGGAGCGACATTGCCGGCGGAAACGCGGCTGCGGATGTCGTACAACGGCAAGACTTTCAAGGGCGTGATCGAGAGCGGAACCTGGGTCGTAAACGGGGCGCGATACGTCAGCCCATCTGCAGCGGCAAGCGCGCTCGCCGGGGTGTCGCTTAACGGATGGATCTACTGGGAAGCGCAGCTACCCGGCACGGATAGGTGGCAGGCAATTTCAAAGTTTCGGACGGAGATTGCACGGCGGCGGGCGCGCAAATGAACGACGCCAAGTTCAAGCTTGAGCGCGTTCAGGGCGCGCCCGTCGCAGATCAAGAGATACTGGCCGACATGCAACGTGCGGCGCAGTTGGCAGGCACCGACGTCCTCTCACAACGGCTATACTCAGAATTCGGCCAGTACGATCCGACGACAGCGTCAAGGCGTTTTGGTTCATGGAACAAAGCGGCGGCGGCAGCTGGATTACAGATCGCAAACGAGATCAATATCTCAGATGAACGGCTATTCGAGAATCTCATGCTTCTTTGGGAGCACTATGGGCGCCAGCCGCGGCGTGCCGAGCTTGCGCGCCCTCCGTCAGAAATTTCTCAAGGGGCGTACAGGCGGAGGTTCCATTCTTGGATGGACGCGCTCACGCAATTCGTGACTTACGCAAACGCTCAAGATGCCCGACCTCCCGATCCGGCCGAGGTAGCCAGCGGCCACAGGACGAGTCGGGACCCATCGCTGAGAATGCGGTTTCGGGTGCTGAAGCGCGACAATTTCTCATGCCGTGCTTGCGGGGCGAGCCCTGCGCTTAGGCCGGGCCTCTCACTGCACGTCGATCATATCAAGGCGTGGAGCTGTGGCGGCGAGACGGTCGATGAGAACCTTCAGACTCTATGCGAGGGGTGTAATCTCGGAAAGAGCAACATGCTCTGAGAGCAGGAAACTTGGCCGATTTCGTGAGGCATTCATGACCTTCTTGCTTTATGGCAAAGAGCGGCGCGAAGGCGTCATGCATTACCGCCAGCTCAAAACGATCACGCTTGCCGGCGACGGTCTTATCTACTCCGCTTGCAAGAAACATCTCGGAAGTAACGATGTCGGATGGACGATCACTGATCAAGATATGTTGACCGCCGGCGGCTACAATCCCGATACTCATGCGCTCGTCATCGATACGGCACCGTCTCGGTCCACGGTCAGCCTTTTCGAGATCAAGTCCATCTGCGGATACACATATGCGACCTGGACCCCACTAATGCTCACGTTTGAACAACTGTTCGTAGATGCAGAGCCACCTTCGACGGTCGAAGCACTGAAAAACGAATTCGACGACGATGAATGCGAGCGTGTCATCGTGCGCGAATTCCTCTACCTCATGGGCGGCTATGCAGAGGGCAGTTGGAATTGGGGCGGCAACAGCAGAACAACAGCGGCGCTCCTTTGGGAAGACGCGTGGAGCTACTTCCAGCAGAGGTTGCTAGGCTGATGGGAGGGCTATGGCGTAGACATAGTGCTCATCATCGTCGGTCGTGGCCCGCCATCGAGTCCCGATCTGCGCGCGGGAAGGGTCGGGAGCGACAAAATCGGCGCCGGTGGGTGCGATTTCTAGCAACCTGTGGCAGCGGAGAGTGGCGGTGATCGGCTATTCGGCTGGATTCCGGGAGATCCATCTCCGCTGCGCGATGAGCCGGTGCCACGAGCGATGAGCGGCTCGCGCCGGCACGGATCGTGGCCCTTATCTCGCGGGTCGCGATAGCGCAGCCGGTTGGAAACAATAAATGGCGAATATCTACCGTATCTTTGGCGCCGAGCTGTCTCCGTACTCGGTGAAAGTTCGTTCCTATTTTCGGTACAAGGGAATCCCGCACGAGTGGATCCTACGCAACCCCGATAGCCAGGCCGAATACCAGAAATACGCCCGGCTCCCGATCGTGCCGCTCGTCGTAACGCCGCAGGACGAGGGAATCCAGGACTCAACCCCGATAATCGAGCGCCTCGAGTCTTTGTATCCGCAGCCGGCGATCCATCCGTCGGACCAGGTTTCGGCATTCGTATCCGTGCTGCTCGAAGAATTTGGCGATGAATGGGGCAACAAGTGGATGTTCCATTGCCGATGGGCGCGCGACGTCGACCAGCTCAGTTCCGCCGGACGGATCGCACGCATGATGAAGCCTGCGGCGGACGAGAAGCAGCTTTCCGCCGCGATTGCTCAGGTGCGCGAGCGGATGGTCGGTCGGGTCTGGTTGGTTGGCTCGAACGCACGGACCGCGCCTCAAATTGAAGATTCTTTCTCCGAGACTCTTGGAATCCTGGAGACCCACCTGGCGCGCCGGACCTATCTGTTCGGTGCATGGCCGGGCTTCGGCGACTTCGGGATGTGGGGGCAACTCTACAACGCGTGGACCGATCCGACGCCGGGCGCGATCATCGAAGCGCGCGCACCGAAGGTCCTGGCGTGGATCCAGCGAATGCTGTGGCCGCGAGCGGAGGGCGAGTTCGAAGCGTGGGCTGGTCTCGAGCCGACGCTGATGCCGCTGCTGGAGCAGCAGGTCGGGCGGCTGTTCATGCCGTGGACGACAGCCAACGCGGCGGCGATTGCGGCGGGGCGCGAGGAATTCAGCGTCGAGCTGGCCGGCCGCACGTGGACTCAGCAGCCGCAAAAGTATCACGCGAAATCTCTCGCCGCGCTGCGCGAAAAATACGCCGCGCTGCCCGATAAGCAAGCTGTCGACATGGTGCTCGATCGTGCAGGCTGTCTTGCCGGGCTGCGCGCCTGAATTCGCCTCGCTTTCAATACAGGCTTCTGCGATGATCGTTCTGTTCAAAGCACCCGCGCTGAGGCTTCCTCACGCTTGCCGACGCGCGCGCCGAGCTCGAGCACTGGCGACAGGACTACAACCAGGTCCGTCCGCATAGGGCACTCGGCGACAGCTTCGAGCGCCGAGCGGCATCCAGGGGCGTTAGTTGGGACGGTACTTTAAGTGCTACTTATCCTGCGCAGCGACGACCGACGCGGCCGAAGCCACGGCTTCGCGGCGAGCTGGATACTACCCGGGTCCGCGCGACGAACCCTATGCCAGAGGAGGCAACATGGCTTGGACAGATTGGAAGAAGGTCGAGGAGTTCACTTTCACCGAGGTAATTTACGAGAAGCGGTATCTCGATGCGGGCGGTGGCGCCGCGCGCATCACGTTCAACCGGCCGCAGCGGCACAACGCCTTCACCGACCATACGATCAAAGAGATGGCGACGGCGTTCGACGACGCCAGCCACGACCATTCGATCGGCGTGGTGGTGCTGACCGGCGCCGGCGATCGCGCTTTTTGCAGCGGTGGCGACGTGCAGTGGGAAGCGGCGGGTGGACTACGGCGGCAGTTCTATCATTCTTTTCCCCCGAATCAATACTTGCGGATGTGCCGCAAACCGATCATCGCGGCGGTCAGGGGATACGCGATAGGCGCCGGCAATCATCTGGCCTATTTCTGCGATTTCACGATCGCGGCCGACAATGCGATCTTCGGCCAGAACGGCCCGCGTGTCGCGAGCCCCGCGGACGGCTATATCATCGCCTACCTGAGCCGCGTGATCGGAGCCAAGAAGGCCAGGGAAATGTGGATGCTCTGCCGCAGGTACGACGCGCAGCAAGCGCTGGCGATGGGGCTGGTCAATGTGGTGGTGCCGCTGGACAAGGTGGATGAAGAGGTCGAGAAGTGGTGCGAGGAGGTGCTGGCGCTAAATCCCACCTGTCTCGAGGTTCTCAAAGCCAGCTTCGACAGCGACATTGATTATATGGTGGGGTCGTTCGGGCGGCTGTCGAGTTTGATGGCGCCGGACTTCTTCGATGGCGGCGATGGGAAGGAAGCGGCCGACGCCTTCTTCCAGAGGCGCAAGCCCGACTTCTGGCAGTTTCGCAAGGGTGGCGGCGGCACATCCACCCCGGCTTAGCGGCGGTATGCTTGCGCGCGAGGGAGTATCCGCTGGCCGAGCGGAAGACGGCAATCCCGGTGGGACGATGGCGACATCATCTTCATCGATCGCCGGGACCAATTCGCGATCGGGAAGGCGCTCAGCGCGCCCGCCGATGAAAGCGAAGGGCCCCCGGACAAGACCACCTTGCGCTGCGTCGGCTGGATTCCGGGCGATCTATCTCCGTTGCGCAATGAGCCGGCGCCATGCGCGAGGAGCGGCTCGGGCCCCTAATTAGCTTTTGGAGTGACGCCAGGAGGCAGATAGAGGATCTGTCCGACCCTCAACTGATTTATGTCGGTCAGCTGCTGGTTCGCGTCGATGAGACTATCGATGCCGGACGTCGATCCGAAATAACGAATGGCGAGTTTCTCGAGCGTATCACCATGCCTGACTGTAATTTGACTTCGCTGCTCCGGGGCTGCGAGTACGGCGGTCTGTTTCTGAGTCGCGGGGCTTACGGCGGCCGCGGCAGGCGCGGTCGGAACTAGGGGGATTTCCGGCGCTGTCGCCGGTCCGTCTAGGTTGCTTTTCGGTGCTGCGGATGCCGCCGCTCCGGGAGCAAAGGATGTCCGCAATTCGACCGGGTGGGGCGCGAGAGGAGTGGCCGCTGTGGGCTTCGCGCCGGGGTTCGGATGTCCTTCGACGCCCGGTTGCTCGACGGTCTTGACTGGCTCAACTGGTCGAACCGTCTGTTCGGTCGCCTGGCCGAATGAGACGGTATGGTTGAGTACCCAATCTGACCAGGCCTTCGGGTAGACGAAGCCCAATAGCAATAGCGACCCGAGCGCGGTACCCACGATAAACGCGGGCCGGCGCGCGCCGTATTCCCGCTTGGTGATGCGAACCGAGTCGTGGTACTCGGCGGCAATCTTCCGCGCGGTCTTGTAGCTGACTTTTTTCTCCAGCGCGTTATGCGCGGCCAGCATCGCGCTATGGCAGAGCATATTGATTTTTCGGGGTAGTCCATCGCTACGCCGAAGCAGGCATTTCAAAGCGCCGCGCTCGAAGATTGCCGAGCATTTGCCACCTTGAGCACTCAGCTTGCACTCGACGTACTTGATGGACTGCGCGGGGGTGAGTGGCTTAAGTACCCCGCGGGAGGAAATTCGCTGATTCAGTTGACGTAGTTCCGGCTTCCGCAAACGCTCGGCGAGTTCGGGATGGCCCACCAAAATGAGCTGCAGGCTCCAGTCGTGGCTTTGAACGTGATTCGACAGGAGCCGTAGTTCCTCCAATACGTCATCGCTCAGGACCTGGGCCTCATCAACGACTATCGCAATCCGTTCTTCCTTGCCGCGAAGCTGCAGAAATCGGTCCAGCGCCTCGAGATAATCCAGCTTCGTCGATCCGGTGGAGTAAAGATTCAGCTGAGTCAGGATTACCTGCATTATTTCCAGGAATGAGAGCTTGGGATCGTCTATGTGCGCGATCCGAGCCCGCTTGAAATCGCGCTGCAGCAGGGAATATATGAGGGTGGTTTTTCCGGTCCCAGCTTCTCCAGTCAGCAGGGTGAAGCCCGTCAGCTCCTGCGACAGTCCCGATTCGAGCGTGGCCAATCCTTCAAGATGAGTTGGACTGAAATAGACCGCGCCGTCAGGTGATGCGGCTTGAAAAGGTGGACCGCTCAGGTGAAAGCGCTGATAGTACATCTCTGTCCTCGATCCGGGGCCGCCACTCAATTCCAACAGCGCAAACGCGCACTTCAAAAATTCTCATCGCCCCGATCGCCGGAGCGCTTAAGCCTCTGGACTGTAAAGAAGCCTGGGGTAAACCGTTTGAGCGTCGCGATAAGCCGCCTCACCCCCGAGTGCGCCGCAGCTCGCGCCGCCCGATTGATGTCCATTTCCGGACCGGAAGACCGGACCAACTGCATCGGGCCCACGAAGTACTCCCTCAGTCCGTCGCCCACGGAATCCTCTAGCCCTATGCGCCCGTTCCACTATGACCCACTGGGTAACGCAACTTTCATGCCGCGGGCTTACGCAACTAATTCTACTCAACGCCAATCTAATTCGTGCAGACGGCAAGTCGGTGTGCACGGACAAGTTGACGAAACGCAACAGTGGTAGGGGGGCGAGGGGCGGTGACGGATCAGGGGCGCTCGTCAATGAGGTAGGTAGAGAGCAGGCACCTGATACAGAAGTCTGCGGACGCGCTTGCGCTCGATATACCGCCCTCCGGTCTTAGCGAGCTGCGGGGAGCGGCCCGGCGCAGCGCGGGCTGCGCCAACCCGCCTACGGATTCGGAACTGCCCCACTGGCGTATGCCGGCGGCGCGCCCGGACCGACTGTCACGCCCTTGCGCGTGCGCACCGTAAGCTCGGGCTTTCCCGGAATGTCCACGCGCAAGCTGCGGTAACCCGGCCGCGAGGGATCCGGCACCACGAAGCCCGCCGTGTACTGCTCACGCAACTCATTGCTGATGGCCGCGCAGTCCTGGCGCAGCAGTTCGCCGTCGCCGACCTCGCCGAGCAGGTAGGTGCGCGCGCCGCTCTCGGTCGACAGCTCGCGCAGCATCTGCGCGTCGACCTGGTCGCGATCGCCGCCAAACAGCAGCGCTCCGATCCCGAACCCGGCCCGGCGCGGCTTCGGATCGCCGATTCCGATCGAGTAGATCAGCACGCCCATCCGCCGCGCCCGGCCCACCACCTGCGCCAGCGTCGCCCGGCTCGCATTGTCCATCCCGTCGGTCACCACCAGGAGGGCTCGCTTGTCGTAGCGGCCCCGAGTGATCATATACAGGCCATCCATGATGGTGTCGAAGATCGCCGTGTCGCCGTACGCGTGGAGCAGGCCGAGCCGGTTCACCGCGCGGCCGTGGTCGATCGTAAACGGCTGCAGCAGGAATTGGCGGTCCGAGAAGGCATACAGGAAAATATCGTCGCTTGAGTTGAGGTCGCCGATGAACTGCGCGATCGCCGCGCGCGCCTGCGGAATCTTGGGTTCCATGCTGCCCGAGGTATCGACCAAAATCCCAACCGACACCGGCGTGTTGGCGTCGCGGCGCAGAAACTCGAACGGCCGCTGGATACCGTCGACGTATATGCGAAAGTCGCCCTTCCGCAGACCAGTGACGTAACGGCCGCGCTGATCGGTCACCGTCACCGTCACCTGCTCGTAGCCGCGCTGGCTGCGCAGCGCGCGCGCCGGAAGTTCCAGTGCCCGACCTTGCTGCGGTGCAAGCTGCGGCACGGCGGGCGTATTCTTGCCGCCCTGGCCAGCCGGCGCGGCCGGCACTTCCAGCACCGAGCCGCCCTGGCCGTGGATTGTCGAAAGCGGCGCCGCCAATCCGCCCTGCTGCGGCGCCGCCGGCGTCGCTGCGGCGAGCAGCAGGGCAAGGCATATAGCCGCCGCGCTCCAGCCATATCGCCTGCCACCCTTCAGCATGGCGTCCCTGTGCGCTCCCCCGTCATTTAATCTTCCAGTGATCTGCAACTCGCTGGCTGTGCCCGGCAGGCCGGCCCGCGCGCCTGCCGGACACCACCTTTTCACAGGCCTCTATGGAATAGAAACAGCTTCGACCGGCAATTTGTTTCAGCCGTGTGGAGGCTAAAGGAATTCGCGGCGTTGCGGCCAGTGCTCCTGCCAACGGAGGTCCAGGCGGCTCGGAAAAGTTGTCCAGATAAACTATCATCGGCAGCCTGACCATGTGCGCACGGCGTTTTTGAACCGATGCCCGCTTTGAGCACGCCCGCTCCGAGCGCGCTGGACTTCGCTTGGCTGCCCGAGCGGGTGCGCGCCTTCATCGCGCTTCGGCTCGAAGCCGCGGTCGACGAGGCGCTCGCCGGGCTGATCGAGCGCTTGCGCGCGCCCGGCGACGGTATCCGATGGGTCCCGCGGTCGAACTTCCATCTCACGCTGTTTTTCCTCGGGCCATCGGCGCCGCGCGAGCGCCTGGCGCCGATCGGCGAAGCACTCGGCGTGATCGCCGCCGGGACCGCGCCATTCGAAATTGCGGCGCGCGGCGTCGGCGTCTTTCCGGATCTCGGCCGCCCGCGCGTAATCTGGGCTGGACTGCATGGCGAAGAATTGGTCCGGCTGGCCGCGCGCGTGGCCGGGGCGGCCGAGCGATGCGGCTTTCCGGCGCAGGCGCGCGCCTACTCGCCCCACCTGACGATCGGCCGCGTGCGCACGCCCAGATCGCCGGGGCGGCTGCGGCCGGCGCTCGCGAAGGAGGCGGAAACCAACTTCGGCGTCTCCCGGATCGAACGCGTCGTGCTGTACCGGAGCGAGCTTGGGCCGGAGTCGTCGGCCTACCGCGAGCTGGCCGCCTTCGCGCTTGGCGGGTGAGGCGGCGGTTGCGGGAATGATCGGTTAAAATTAGCGGCCCGGCGATGTTGACGCATGTGCGGCGCGGCTAGCGCTATCCGCCGCTTTTTGTGGCAAGATTCGCTTACACGGGAGTGGCAGAGCCGCCGGGCGGGAATATCATGGCGCAGGATATCAAGAGCAAGGCGCTCGATTTGGCGCTCAGCCAGATCGAGAAGCAATTCGGCAAGGGCTCGATCATGAAACTCGGCGAGCAGGCGATCGAAGCCGACCTCTCAGTGATTTCGACCGGCTCGCTGGGCCTCGATCTCGCGTTGGGTGTGGGCGGATTGCCGCGCGGGCGCGTGGTCGAAATCTACGGGCCGGAGTCATCGGGCAAGACCACGCTCGCGCTGGAGTGTATCGCGGAGGCGCAGAAGCGCGGCGGCGTCTGCGCCTTCATCGACGCCGAGCACGCGCTGGACGCCGCCTACGCGCGCAAGCTTGGCGTCGTGGTCGAGGACCTGCTCATTTCGCAGCCCGACAACGGCGAGCAGGCGCTGGAAATCGTCGAGACCCTGGTGCAGTCGGGCGCGATCGACGTGCTGGTGATCGACTCAGTGGCGGCGCTGGTGCCGCGGGCCGAGATCGAAGGCGAGATGGGCGAGCCGCAGATGGGCCTGCAGGCGCGGCTGATGTCGCAGGCGCTGCGCAAGCTGACCTCGATCATCTCGCGCTCGCGCACCATCGTGATCTTCATCAACCAGATCCGGATGAAGATCGGAGTGATGTTCGGCAACCCGGAGACCACCACCGGCGGCAACGCGCTGAAGTTCTACAGCTCCATCCGCATCGACATCCGCCGCATCGGAACCATCAAGACCGCCACCGAGGTCATCGGCTCACGCACCAAGGTCAAGGTGGTCAAGAACAAGGTCGCGCCGCCCTTCCGCGAAGCCGAGTTCGACATCCTCTACGGCTCGGGCATCTCCAAGGAGGGCGAGCTGGTCGACCTCGCGGTCGAGCACGGGGTAATGGAGAAGCTCGGCGCATGGTACTCCTACAACGGCGAACGGATCGGCCAAGGGCGCGAGAATGCGCGCGACCTCCTGAAGGCCAATCCCACGCTGGCCGACGAGATCGAGGCCAAAGTGCGCGCCAAGCTCGCCGTCAAGGGCGGCCTGCCGCCGGCTGCGCCCTCGTCCGAGGACGGCCACGAGGAAGCCGGGTCGTCCGCCGGAGCGCCGGCCGCTGCGCCGGTTCCCAGCGCCCCGCGCCGGCGGGGATAGCGGCGTAGGTCAGGATCGCAGGCGCCGCGCCGCTTTGGGAGCCCGCGCGCGGCGCAGCGGGAGTGCCGTTGATTTCAAAGGCTCGGCTCTGTAATCTGTTAACAGATGCCCGCAGAGGCCGATCAGGGCGCCGCCTCCGATAGCGCCCAATTTCTCAAACCCCAATTTTTGGAAAGGCCGCTTTGCCCTCAACAGGCTACGGCCGAAGTGTAAGCTTTGTCTTTTACCTCGTTCTCTCTTTTCCCTGAACTCCAACGTTCCATCCGCGACTGCGGCTACCATAAGCCCACGCCGGTCCAGAGCGAGACCATCCCCGTGGCGCTCGAGGGCCGCGACCTGGTGGTCAGCGCCGAGACCGGCAGCGGCAAGACCGCCGCGTTCCTGATTCCGCTCATCGACCGGCTGCATCGCAAGCGCGCCAAGGGGCCAAGCGCGCTGGTGATCGCACCGACGCGCGAGTTGGCGGCCCAGTGCGGCCAGGAATTCACACGTCTGGCGCGCCATAGCGGCCTGCGCGCGGCGGTGATTGTCGGGGGCGAATCGATGCGCCGCCAGATCGACGACCTGCGCGCCGGCGCCCAGGTGCTCATCGTCTGCCCCGGCCGTCTCATCGACCTGATGGAGCAGGGCAAGGTGAGCCTGCAGCAGGTCGAGGTCGTGGTCATCGACGAGGCCGACCGCCTGCTCGATATGGGTTTCCTGCCGCAACTGCGGCGCGTGATGCGCACGGTGCCCAAGGAGCGGCATACCATGATGTTCTCGGCCACGATGGGCTCGGGACCGGAGGCCATCGCGCGCGATTTCCTGCACCGGCCCGAGCGCATCATGATCGGCCGCAAAGCCGCTCCGCCGCCGTCGATTAGCCAGACCATCTATCCCGTGCAATGGTCCGATAAGGAGGCGATGCTGCTCGAGATTCTCGGCAAGCCCGAGGTGCAGAGCGCGATCGTCTTCACCCGCACCCGCGTGCGCGCCGAGCATATCGGCCGGATGCTCAAGCGCCACGGCGTGCGCACCGCTGTGATCCACGGCGACCGCTCGCAGGCCGAGCGCAACACGGCGCTCAAGACCTTCAAGCAGGGCACCTGCCGCGTGATGGTCGCGACCGACGTGGCGGCGCGCGGCCTGGATATCCCCAACGTCTCGCACGTCGTGAACTATGATCTGCCCGATGACGCCGAGAGCTATATCCATCGCATCGGGCGCACGGCGCGGATGGGCCGCGAGGGCGAGGCGATAAGCCTGGTGACGCCGCAGGAGCGCGCCTCGCTGGGCCAGATCGAGCGGGCGCTGGGCGAGGAGCTGAAGCGCGAGATGGTTGAGGGCTTCGAGTCGCCCGAAGTGAGGGCGCCCAAGCCGGTGAAGTTGTTCAGCTCGGGCGGGGCGCGCTCGCGCGGCCGCTCCCGCTCGCGCTGGGTATAGCCGGCGCGCCGACTACCATCGATAGAGTTAGCGCAGGAAGCTCCAATCCGGACCTCGGCGGGGCTTCCGGTCTTCCCCACAACCGCTTAATTCCGTCGGCTCTCATTATTAATGAGGATTGATCGGCCTCGCCCGTCGCAGGGCGAAGGCCACCTCGGAGCTTTCCCGATCTCCATCGTTCAGCTCTTGCCCTCGGGCAGCAGATTCAAAACGGCGGCGTTGAACAGCATCGTGTGGCCGCAGTTCTGGCACACCATGTTGACGCACGGATAGGCGTTCTTCAGCCGCGCGGTCCACAGCCGGACGATCTCCGGGCTGACCGCCCAGTTGTTCTGATGGCATACCGGGCATACCCGCGGCTCCTTCCAGCGCTTGTTGATTTCGCGCACCGCCTCTTCGTGGTCGAACTGCCCTTGGGTCCAGAGCAGCTCGCGCCATTTCCTTTGCGGCATCCCCGGTGGTTTCTGCTGCTGCGCCATGCCCGCCAACCTCGGGCACGATGTATCACGGCTGAATGGAGCAAGCCAATAAGACCGCTATGGCGAAACCTGCCTAGAAAAAAAAGCTTAAAGATATTCGTAGTGCAGCTCATCGGCGGCAGCGCAAACGCGCACTGGCTGGCTGGGCGAGGCCGATCAAGTCGGCTACGATTGGCGCATGGCGAACATGCGAGTATGCGTTTACTGCGCCTCGAGCCGCCAATGCGATCCGATCTACCATCAGACCGCCGCGCGCCTGGGCCGCGCGCTGGCGCGGGCCGGGGTCACGACCGTCTATGGCGGTGGCAGCGTGGGCTCGATGGGGTATCTAGCGGACGCGGCGCTGGCTGCGGGCGGCCGCGTAATCGGCGTGATTCCGCAGTTCATGTATGATCTCGAATGGGCGCATCGCTCTCTCAGCGAGCTGGTGGTCGTCGACGACATGCACGAGCGCAAACGGCTGATGATCGATTCGGTCGACGCGGTGCTCGCGCTGCCCGGCGGATGCGGCACATTCGAGGAACTGTTCGAGGCGATAACGTGGAAGCGGCTGGGCCTCTTCGGCGGCGCGATCGTGATCGTTAACACGGAGGACTTTTACCGGCCGCTGATCGAGTTGCTCGAGCGTTCAGTCGAGCGCCGCTTCATGGACGAGCGCCATCGGGCGATGTGGACGGTGGTCGAGGAGCCGGAGCAGGTGCTTGGCGCGATTCGCGACTCACCGCCGTGGCCGCATCAGAACCGGCGGTTCGCTGCTCTATAATTTCCTTATCGGTCAATAGGCTTCGTTAAGTCAGCAACGGAAGCATCTGGGCATCGAAAGCGGTGCTGATGAGCCAAGACTGGTGCTAAAATTGATTTAAAAGCTCTATACATACGGACACGCTGCGTAGCATAATGCGCGACAGGGGGAGGGCCGGGGGTATGGATCGATGGCCGGTTCCGAACGCAGCGAAAGAGCCCGTCTGAAGGCGAGCCTCAAGAAACTCCACGAGCTTAAGCCTGCCGACCTCGTGCGCGAAGACTTGCAGACTCGCAACCTCAGCTTTAGCAACGGCCAGCCTTACTTTGAACGGACCCTGGGGCTGTTCCGCGGGCTCGGGCACGGCACCCTTGCCAAGGTGCCATCGGCGTACGTCAAGATCGTGGCCGATCACGCCGAACAGGCACTTGCCCAGTTCGAGGAGATTCTGCGCTTCACCGGCGAGGGGCTGCCGAATCCTCGCGAAGTGCGCAACCATCTAATTGGCGAGGTCCGCGACTATTACCGCGAACTCCACGACGACGTCTCGATCCTGGTCTCTCGCCCGCCGGGCCAACAGGAGCATCCCACCCGCGCGCCGTGGTACGTGGGCGCGCCGCTCGCCATGCTCATGCTGGCGATGCTCGCGGGCGGCGTGGCCGCCGCCTACCATTACGGACTGTTAGACTTCGCGGCGCAGGGCCTCATGGACTCGCTGCGCGATATCGCCCACCAATAGCATCGGCCAGCGCCGCGAACATCTCCGCGGTGTCGCAGCCGTTGGCGGCACGCCCTCAAGCTGGAATCGCTGTGCGCCGCTCTCCTCATAACACCGCGGACTGCTTGGCGGATGGCGCAGTCCGATGCGAACTGCTCTCTGTCAACCTGTCAACCGGTTGACACCCATACGGCGGTTGACGCCCGGCTCAATTCTCAAAACGCTGCTATTTTACGGGCCAATGAGCCATCGCGCGTTCTCACTTCTGGCCTCTCTCATCGCGCGCGGATCTGGCGCGCGACCGATTGCCATTCCTGCGGCGGATAGGGACGGAAGGCGTTCGCCATCGCGCCCCATCCCGCATAGCGCACGAGAACCGATCTTTCCGCTTTGGTCGCGTCGCGGTTTTCTGTTTCGATCAA
>JAKAVN010000094.1 GCA_021827495.1 Deltaproteobacteria bacterium
CACCGCGGAAACCTCCAATCTTTGGAAAATCATTCTACCGCGCTCCCATCGCCCAGTTACGCAAAGGTCTCCGCCGGGAGAGACAAGCGTGAGGGAGCGGGATGTTGAAAGGACTTTTTCAGCACCCCGCTAGTGTCGTGTAACGTAAATATGTTTAGCATCCGCGCGCCAGTTATGCCGGAAATAGGCGCGATTTCGCAAAGATTTAGGCAGTATCGCGACACCGGAGCCTATAATTATTTACGTTACACGACACTAGCAATCGCAGCACCTTGTCCAGAGTGCCTCGCCGGCCAGTCAGTCGCGAGGGCGGACCGATACGTAGCGGTTGCCGCGCTCGTAGAATCGCCACTGCTTGGCCGCCCACGCTCCGGCGTAATCCACGTTGATGCGCGCCGAGCGCCCGATTTTCGCGGCGGGCCGATCGGGATCTTCCAGAAAAAGCCGCGCGCCGCAAAGGTCGCGTCCGTAATCGTCGCCGCTTATCCCCAGCGCCTGCGTCAGCTTGCCGGGACCGTTGGTCAGCTCGCGCGAAGCCGGCCGCTTGCCGCCGCGCCGGCGCGCAATCAACTCCAGCCCGCGTACCGGCTCGAGCGCCCGTATCAAAACGGCGTGCGGCTCGCCTTCCGAGGCCACGATGAGGTTCATCGCCCAACTCAATCCATAGATAAGATAGACATAGGCGTAGCCCGGCGGCCCAAACATCACCGCGGTCCGTTTGGTAAGCCCGCGCGCGCTATGCGCGGCGAGGTCCAGCGGGCCGCGGTAGGCCTCCGTCTCGACGATGCGGCCTGCCGCTTCGCCTTCGGGCGTGCGATGCACCAGCAGCTTGCCGATGCATTCGCGCGCGACCACCAACACCGGACGTGCGTAGAAACCGCGCGGCAGTTTCATCCGGTCTTTTTTCTATGTTCCCGGTAGCGGCGGATGAGGCCGTTGGTCGAGCTGTCGTGTTTGAGCTGAGGCTCGGCCGGGCTTTCCAGCTCGGGGATGATGCGCTGGGCGAGGACCTTGCCCAGCTCGACGCCCCACTGGTCGAACGAGTCGATGCCCCATATCGCGCCCTGGGTAAACACGCTGTGCTCGTAGAGCGCCACCAGCTTGCCCAGCGTCGCGGGGGTCAACTGCCCGGCGAGGATTGTGGTCGACGGGCGGTTGCCCTCGAACACGCGATGCGGCACCAGCCAGTCGGGCGTGCCCTCGGCCTTGACCTGCTCGGCGGTTTTGCCGAAGGCGAGCGCCTCGCCCTGGGCGATAACGTTGGCGATCAGCATGTCGTGATGGCGGCCGAGCGGATTGAGCGCCTGGCAAAACGCGATGAAGTCGCAGGGGATGAGCTTGGTCCCCTGGTGAATCAATTGGTAGAACGAATGCTGCCCGTTGGTTCCCGGCTCGCCCCAGAAAATCGGCCCGGTCTGGTAATCGACCGCCGCGCCGTCGAGCGTGACATGCTTGCCATTGGACTCCATCGTGAGCTGCTGGAGATAGGCCGGAAAGCGTTTTAGATACTGTTCGTAGGGAAATACTCCAACGGTCTGGGCGCCGAAAAAGTCGTTGTACCAGATCGCGAGCATCCCCATGATCACCGGCAGGTTGCGCTCCAGCGGCGTGGTGCGGAAGTGCTCGTCGATCGCATGGAATCCGTCCAGCATCGCGCGGAAATGCTCGGGGCCAACCGCGATCATGGTCGAAAGTCCGATCGCCGAGTCCATCGAGTAGCGCCCGCCCACCCAGTCCCAGAAACCGAACATGTTTTGCGAGTCGATGCCGAACTTCGCCACCTCGGCCGCGTTGGTCGAGACCGCGACGAAGTGCTTCGCCACCGCCCGCTCGTCGCCGAGCGCCTCGAGGCTCCACTTACGCGCGCTCTGCGCGTTGGTCATGGTCTCGAGCGTGGTGAAGGTCTTCGAGCAGATGATGAACAAGGTTTCGGCGGGGTCGAGGCCGTGGGTCGCCTCGGCGAAGTCGGTGCCGTCCACGTTCGAAACGAAACGCACGGTGAGATTGCGATCGCTGTAGTGGCGCAGCGCCTCGTAGGCCATCACCGGCCCCAGGTCGGAGCCGCCGATGCCGACGTTGATGACGTTGCGGATGCGCTTGCCGGTGTGGCCCGTCCACGCGCCGCCGCGCAGGCGGCGGGCGAAGTCCGCCATCCGGTCGAGCACCGCATGAACCTCGGGCACCACGTTCTTGCCGCCGGCCATGATCGACGCGCCGCGCGGCGCGCGCAGCGCCACGTGCAGGACGGCGCGCCGCTCGGTGACGTTGATCTGCTCGCCCGCGAACATCGCGCCGATCCGCGCCCGCAGCCCGGCCTCCTCGGCCAAACCCAGCAGCAGACGCATCGTCTCGCCCGTGATGCGATGCTTGGAGTAGTCGAGGTAGAGCCCGGCGGCCTCGGCCGCGAAGCGCTCGCCGCGGCGCGGGTCTTCGCTGAAGAGCGTGCTCAGATGGACGTTGCGGAGCTTCTGGTAATGCTCCTCGAGCGCCTTCCATGCGCTGCGCTGCCTAAGCGGCGCCACTTTCGCCTCCATCATCGCCTCCTGCTCCAGGCTCAGCTCGCCTTCTTGAGCGCGGCGCTCTTGTCGACGAGGCAGGCCAGGAGATCATCCCACGACTTGACGAACCCCGCCGCGCCCTCGCGCTGAAGCTGCTCGGCGAGCGCGTCGAGGTCCACTCCCGCGCGGGCGAACTCGGCCAGCACCGGTTCCGCGTCGCCGCCGTCATGCGGCAGCATCGCACCAACCTCGCCGTGGTCGGCGAGCGCGTGCAGCGTGTTCTCGGGCATGGTGTTGACCGTGTGCGGCGCCGCCAGCGATTTCACGTAGAGCAGGTCGGAGGCCTTGGGATCCTTGGTGCCGGTGCTGGCCCATAACAGGCGCTGCGAGCGGACGCCGAAGTTGAGCAGCCTGAGCCAGCGGTCCGAAGCGAGCAACTCGCGATAGGCCTTGTAGATGCGCTTGGCCATCGCGATGCCGAGCCGCCCGTGCAAGGCCGGCGGCACTTGTTTCGCCGCCGCGACGTCCCATCGGCTGACGAACACCGAGGCCACCGAAGCGACGTGCGGATTGAGGCCGGCCGCCACCCGGCGCTCGATGCCGCGGATGTAGGCTTCGGCGGCCGCACGGTATTGCTCGCGCGAGAACAGCAGGGTCACGTTGATCGGCAGGCCGGCGAAGATCGCCTCCTCGATCGCCGGGACGCCCTCGCGGGTTCCCGGAATTTTTATGAACAGGTTGGGCCGCGCCGCACGCGCGGATAATTGTCTGGCGGCGGCGATGCTGGCGGCCGTGTCGTAGGCGAGCTTGGGCGAGACCTCGAGCGAGACCCATCCGTCAACCCCGTTGGTGCGGTCGTGGGCCGGGCGGAACAGATCGGCGGCGCGCGTGAGGTCCTCGAGCGCGAGCTCGAAGAACAGCGCCTCGCCCTCTTTGCGGGCGGCGGTCTTCTCGCGGATCGCCGCGTCGTAGTCGTGGCTGTTCTTGATCGCCTGGTCGAAGATGCTCGGATTGGAGGTCAAGCCGGTGACCGAGAACTCGTCGATATAGCGTTTAAGCCCGCCGCTGGTGAGCAGCGCGCGCGTGATGTTGTCGAGCCAGATGCTCTGGCCGGCTTGGTGCAATAACTGTGTCGCTTTCATAATGTCTCCCATGCATGAGCGGCCACGCGGCGCGGCCGCTCATGGCTAAACCGTGGTCAGGCTGGCGGGATGCGCCAGCCGCCAATGTCCGAGGTCAACCGTGCGGCTTCGGCGGGGCCCCGGCGCGCCATCGCGTGCAGCACGGGGAAGATCATCTGGTGCGCCAGGTCGCCTGTGGCGCCCAAGCAGGCCACCGCGCCGGAGCGTGATGTGATGCTCACGGCTTCTCCAGATGCCCGCCGAATTCATAGCGCATCGCCGAGAGCAGCTTGTCGGCGAAGTCGGCCGCGCCCCGCGAGCTGAAGCGCGCGTAGAGCGCTTCAGTGATCACGTGGGCTGGAACGCCTTCGTCGATCGCGGCGCCGACCGTCCAGCGGCCTTCGCCCGAATCGGATACCCGGCCGGCGAACTTCTTCAGCTCCGGATCGCCGAGCAGCGCGGCGGCCGTGAGGTCGAGCAGCCACGAGGCGACCACGCTGCCGCGGCGCCAGACCTCAGCGATGTCGGTGAGATTGAAATCGTACTGATACAGCTCGGGATCGCGCAGCGGGGTGGTCTCGGCGTCGGCCGCGTGCTGTCGCTTGCCGACGTTGGCGTGGCGCAGGATGTTCATCCCCTCAGCGTAAGCGGCCATCATCCCGTACTCGATCCCATTATGCACCATCTTGACGAAATGGCCGGCGCCGTTGGGTCCGCAGTGAAGATAGCCATGCTCGGCGGTGCCGCCGGCGGCCTTTTCGCGCCCCGCCGTGCGCGGCGCCGAATCCATAGGCGGAGCGAGCGTGGCAAAAATCGGATCGAGATGCTTCACGACCTCCGCCTCGCCGCCGATCATCTGGCAGAAGCCGCGCTCCAGCCCCCATACGCCGCCGCTGGTGCCCGAATCGACGTAGTGGAGACCCTTGTCCTTGAGCGCCTTGGCGCGGCGGATGTCATCGACGTAGTACGAGTTGCCGCCATCGATCAGGATGTCGCCCTGCGCGAACCGGCTCGCGAGCTCCGCCAGTGTCCGCTCGACCACGGCCGCCGGCACCATCATCCATGCCACCCGCGGCTGTTTGAGTTTCGCCGCAAAGTCGTCCAGTGACGAGGCGCCTGTAGCGCCCTCCTTGGCGAGCGCCTTCACCGCCTCGGGGCTGACGTCGAAGACCACGCATTCGTGGCCGCCGCGCAGCAGCCTCCGCACCATATTCGCGCCCATCCTGCCCAAACCGATCATACCCATCTGCATCGCAGCCCGCTCCTTGATTGAGAGGTTCGTCCTCGGCGCGCCGTTACGCCGAGCCGTTACGTGAGGAGATGCACGATCCCATGATCTTCAGTATGCACCGCCGCAGGTCTCGCAGGTAAGCCGGCGCATCAAACCCACAGCCCGGGTTCTGCTCGTGGCATTGGTCGCGAATCGCATCGCCTGTCGCGATCAATGCGATTGGCCGTGAGAAATAAAGATCGTGAAATCCCAAGGTCCAGGCAAATGCAAAGGCTGGTTTCGCAACGACTCCGAGAGGCTGGAACTCCACGCTTGATGCCACTGGCGGCCCAAACTCCTCAAGCTCTGTTTATGAGCGACCTGCCCTAGTCTGAATGCTCAAATGAGCCTAGATTTGCCAAATTAAAGCCAAACGTGCTAGTTATCATGCGTTCGGATTCGCTGTTTCTTCATGGTGGGGGGGCCCGGTCATCGGGCGGAGGGCGGCCCACAGGGTCGCAGGGGCAGCAGAGACCTTGGTCGTCTCTCATAAGACACTTGGTGGTCTCTCATAAGAAAGGGCGGGAGGAGCGTTCACATGGAGCTGAAAAACGGAGTTTGGGCAAAGGGACGAAAGTCGAGTCTAGGCCAGACAATGACCGAGTATGCGCTTATCGTGCTATTCGTTGGCCTCGCGGCTTATTCCGCTTATGCGGAATTGGGGCTAGGTATCAAGAGCGTTGCGAACAATCTTATAACCTTCATTAGCACAGCGGTGGCGGCTCTCTAACGGGTATCGCCTTTGGGAAGCTTGGTCAGCCGACGAGCGACTTGATATGGCATCTGGCAGCTTCGCCGGGATAGTCGCCGGGTAGCGATACAGGACGCGGGCGGCGGACGGAATCCAAGGGGGGGGCGGAGTTATCTCCGGCCCCCCCGCTTTTTTTGGCGCCCCGGCAGACCTTTCCGCTTTATAAACTTTCCCGCGTTATAAACTTATAAACCAAATCCGTAGGGGGGCTGAATAATTCCGGCGGGTTCATCGTCGAATATTTTGAGTGCGGATTTCTAGGCGATCATTTGCGCACCGCACTTCGGTTGCGACCCTCCTCCCGGCAGCCGAATGGTGTCCGCCGCAAGGCGGTCCCTGAACAGGCGGGCATCGGGGAGCCTCCCCCCTCCCTCGATGCCCGCCGTTCTTTTTCCCGCCCCGTCTTCTCTCGATTGCAATTCGCCGCAGTGCCTTGCATGCCGCCACGCGGGATGGATTGTCGAGACAAAATTTACTTCGTTTCCGCGGGGCTCTGCTTGACAGCGCGAGCGCCGCGAGGGCATAGCTGGATGCTTGATGTGGTGGAAAAGATGCCTGGTTATCGCGCCCGCGCTGATCTTCGTGATGACGGCGCTGCTGCTCAGTTGTGGTGGCGGCTCGAGCGGCCCGGGTCTCCCAGTTCCCACGTCGACGCCAATAACCCTGATCGCGATCCGGGTCTGCTTACAAGCCCCGTCCAACGGCGCCGGCTGTACGCCGGCCAGTTCGGTTAAGATTCCCCTCAGCTGGAAAGATTTCGAGTTCTTCGCGCAAGGCCAGTTCAGCTCCAACGGCGTCAACACCTTCGACAACATCTCTCCCTCGGCAACCTGGTTCGTGAACAACTCTCTCCTCACCAGCGAGGGCCAGGGATTATTCACCTCCGGGACAATTAAGGGCTGCAGTTGTATTACCGCCGCTTCCGGCACGGTGGTCAGTGCGCCGGTGCTGGTGGGGGTAGGACAATCCCCGTCGCTTTGCAGCCCCTGCCCGCCTTCGCCCCCGTAGCCTGGCGCGGTTATCCACAACGAAGAGGTTTGACAGCACCAGGGCAGGCCGATACGTTCATAGTCTCCGGGGGCTTTATAATGGAACGAGAGGCCAGGCGCGCCCAGGTGTTGCGTCACGCCAAGCGGATATTCGCGCGCAAAGGCTATCATCGAACTAATGTCGCTGATATCATCGCGCGGGCGCATATCGCACGCGGCACCTTCTATCTCTACTTTCAAAACAAAAAGGACCTCTTCGAGGAACTGCTCGCCCAAGTGCTGACCGAGCTTTCACGCCGTATTCAGCGCCTGCGCGCGGATGAACCCGACCCGGTCAATCAATTGCGCGACAATCTCAAGCGGGTGTTGAATTTTGTCCTGGCGGAGCGCGAATTGACCGACATCCTGCTGAACCATTCGGTGGGCTTCGACCGTGAACTCGATCTGCGGATTCTGGATTTCTACCAGCGGATCGCTGACGCGATCCAGCGTTCCCTGGACCTGGGGGTGCAGATGAATCTGGTGCGTCCCTGCGACACGCGCATCGCCGCATATTGCATCCTGGGCGGAATCAAGGAAGTGGTGGGGCAGATCGCGCGCCGGCGCCCGCGCGAGATCGACTCGATGGTCGAGGAAATCCTGGCCTTCGGACTGGGCGGCGTGGCGCGCCCGGAACTGCTCGAAGAGTCCCGCCGGCGGGGCGAATTGCCGGCGCCCGAGCCCGCTATTTCCGGGCCGCAACTAGAATGACATGTCAGTTTATGCGACCAGAACCAGAACGGGACGCAACTCCCGCAGCAGGGCAAAGGGCTGCGCCTTTTATGACCTCGACGGCACCCTGGCCGACCTCAACCTGCTCCACGCCACGCTCTTCTTCATGGCCAACCTGGGCGAATGGAGCGGACGCGCCGGCTATCTCGCCCGTCTCGCGCTCAGCCTTCCCCGGCTGTATATGGCCGAGCGGCACGACCGCAGATTGCTGAACATGAAACTGTTCGAAGCCTACAAGGGTATTTCGCGTGACCGCCTGTGGGAACTCGGCGACGAGTATTGCGATCGCGTGCTGATGCGCCATCTGTATCCCCGGGCGGTCGAGATGCTGGAGGCCAATCGCGCCGCCGCAATCGAGCCGGTGCTGGTTACCGGCTCGCCCGACTTCCTGGTCGAACCGCTCGCGCGCCGCCTCAACATCGAACATTTCGCGGCCAACCGCCTGGTCTTCAGCCGCGGACTAGCCACGGGCAGGATGCGGGAGCCGGTGATGGCGGATTCCGAGAAATCCGCCTGGTGCGAAAGCTTCGCCGCCGCGCGCCGGATCGACCTGGCCGGATGCTGGGGATACGCCGACTCGTACTATGACCTGCCTTTCCTGTGCGCGCTGGGGCATCCGGTGGCCGTGAATCCCGATCGCCGCCTGCTCGCGGCCGCACACAACCGTAAGTGGCCAATTGTTCGCTTCAGCCACGACGCCAAAGGGGTCGGTGACGCCGCCTCGAGCGAGGCGTGGCTGCTGGACTGGCTGGGGGGAGCTACGGATGGCGCGCCCGGAAGGTAAGCTTAAAGAGCTGAAGACCGCCGAACTCAGGCACGAGCCCGGTGCGCGCCGCGATCTGGTGGTGACGCTCAACCGGCGCTCGGCGCCGCGTCTGATCGCCTACGGCGACGATTTCTGGTACGAGAAGCTGCCCGCCGGCACGCGTGTGATCTATCCGCCGCCGCCGCTGGAGCCGCTGGCCGATCCTGACGCCGCGATTCGCTACGCGCTGCTGCGTCCCGAAAACGCCGACCCGCTGTTCGCACAGCTCAATCCCAACATGCGCGTGACCATCGCGATCGACGACATCAGCCTGCCGCTGCCGCAGATGCGGCGGCCCGACATCCGCGAGCGCGCGCTCAACATCGTGCTCCAGACCCTGGCCGACTACGGCGTCGACGACGTCCATCTGATCATCGCCACTTCGCTGCATCGCCGCATGACCGAGGCCGAGATTCGCCGGATGGTGGGCGAGCGCGCGTTCAAGCAGTTCTGGCCGGAACGGCTGTACAACTTCGACGCCGAAAACCGCGCCGAACTCGCGCTGCTGGGCAAGACCGAGCATGGCGAAGAGGTATGGCTCTCGCGCCGCGCGGCCGAGTCCGACCTGCTGCTCTATCTCAACATCAACCTGGTGCCGATGGACGGCGGGCACAAGTCGGTCGCGGTCGGGCTCGCGCCCTACCAGAGCCTGCGCCACCATCACAACCCCGCCACCCTGCGCCAGTGCAATTCCTACATGGACCCGACGCGCTCGGCGCTGCACCATTCGGCCAACCGGATGGGCCGCCTGGTCAACCAGCACGTCAACGTCTTCAGCATCGAGACCGCGATCAACAACCAGATGTATGGCGGGATGCTCGATTTCCTGCAGAAGAACGAGGACCGCTTTTCAGACTGGGACCGGATGCGGCTAAAGGGCTTTCGCTGGACGCTCGGCAACCTGTCGGAGCCGCTGCGCCGCCAGGTGCTCAACCAGTACGCCGCGCCCTATTCGATGACCGGCGTATGGGCGGGCGAGACCGACGCGGTTCATCGCAAGGCGCTGGCCCGCGTGTTCCAGCAGTACGCAGTGCCGGTCAAGGGCCAGTCCGACGTACTGATCGTGGGCGTGCCCTACATCTGTCCCTACAACGTCAACTCGGTGATGAACCCGGTGCTGGTGCAGAGCACGGGCCTCGGCTACCTGTTCAACATGTTTCGCGGCAAGCCGCTGGTCCGCGAAGGCGGCACCGTGATCATCTGCCATCCGCTGCGCGACCAGTTCCATCCCGAACATCATCCAAGCTACATCGAGTTCTTCCATCGCTGCCTGCGCGAGACTACCGAGGCGACCGAACTGGAGCGCAACTTCGAGGCCGAGTTCGCGCGTAACCCGACCTACGTTCACATGTACCGTTACGGCCACGCCTATCACGGCGTGCACCCGTTCTACATGTGGTACTGGGGCGAACCGGCGCGCCAGCACGTGGGACGGGTAATCGCGGCCGGATGCGAGGAGCCGGAAGTCGCGGCGCGCATGGGATGGGAAGCGGCCGACACCCTGGACGAGGCGATCGCGATGGCGACGTCTGATTTGGGCCGCTCGGCCAGCATCACTTATCTCCATCTGCCGCCGCTGGTGATCGCCGATGTCGAATAGCAACGGAACCAACGGCGGCCTCGCCCGCGCTGCGATGGCGCCACTCGAACAGATCCTGCGCCGCCGCCGCATCCTGTTGACCGGCGCGACCGGCTTCCTGGGCAAGGTCTTCCTCTCCCTGCTCCTGCGCTGGCATCCCGAGATCGACCGTATCTACCTGCTCATCCGCGGCGACCTTCGGCTCAGCCAAAGCCGCCTGCGGCGCGAAATTCTCGACTCGCCCGTGATGGGTCCGCTGCGCGAGCACCTGGGCGACCGCTTCGACCGCTACGTCGAGGAAAAACTCTCGGTCCTGTGCGGCGACATCACCGAGGCCGACCTGGTCTCCGAGGGCGAGGCGCCGGGCCGCGGCGCGATCGACGCGGTGGTGCATTGCGCCGGGCTGGTCAACTTCGAGGCTTCGCTGGAAAAATCGCTGTCGGTCAATACCACCGGCGTCGCCAACGTGATCGAGTTCTGCCGCCAGCGCGGCGCCGCGCTGCTCCACGTTTCGACCTGTTACGCCGCGGGCAACGCCGACGGACATCGCTTCGAGAACGACCTGCCGGTCGACTGGTGCCCCAGCGGCCGGCGCAACTTCAGCCTGCGGCGTGAAATCCGCGACGCGCTCGCCGCCATCGCGCGCGTGGAAGCGGAATCCCATGACCAGTCGCGCCAGGCCGACGAACTGCACCTTGTCGGCGCCGAGGCCGACGGCGGCGACGCCCACGAAGCGGCAGCCGAGCGCTGGCGCAAGCGCTGGGTCGAAGAGCGGCTCAAGCAGATCGGCCTCGAGCGGGCGCGGCGGCTGGGATGGCCCAACACTTACAGCTACAGCAAGAGCCTCGGCGAGCAGTTGGTCTTCGCCGCGCAGGACACGATCGCCGCCACCGTGGCGCGCCCCTCGATCATCGAAAGCGCGCTGCGCGATCCGTTCCCGGGATGGAACCAGGGCGTCAACACCAGCGCCCCGCTGACTTATCTTTCCGGCCGCGGCTACCGCTTCTACCCGGCCAAGGGTGAACTGGTGCTCGACATCATACCGGTCGACCTCGCGGCGCACGCGATGATCCCGATGCTCGCGGCGCTGCTCGCCGGACGCCACAAGCCCGTCTACCAGCTCTGCACCTCGGACACCAATCCGCTGCCGATGCGCCGGCTGGTCGAGCTGACCGGGCTCAGCAACCGGCGCGAGCATCGCCGCGTGGGCGGTCCGATGGGCCGTTTTGCGCCGCACCTGGAGGCGGTGGTCGTGTCGCAGAGCACCTACGAGCTGGCGAGCCAAACGCTGCCCGCGTTGCTCAAGCAAGGCGCCGGCGCCGCGCGCGCGCTGCTCGGCGAGGATTCCGAGCGCGCGCGCAAGTTCGAGCGCAGCGTCGACAAGTTCGGCGCCAACACCGCGATGGCGCGCGAGCTGGTCGAAGTCTACCGCCCGTATATCCAGGAGCTGGTCTACACCTTCCACGGGGTTAACATCCGCGCGCTCTATAAGTCGCTCACCCCCGCCGACGCCGAGCACCATCCCTACGCCCCGGAGCGCATCGACTGGAAGGACTATTGGATCAACGTGCATCTGCCGGGATTGCGCCGGCACATCTTCGGCTCGCTCGATCTCCATACCCGCGGCCGCCCCAGCGCTCCGGCGCGCCATCGCACGCTGGCCGAACTGCTGGACCGCGCCGCCGAGCGCTACGGCGCGCGGCCGGCCCTGGTCGCGCGGCAGCCCTCCGGCGAGCGCATCACGACCACCTTCCGCGAGCTGCGCGACGGCGCGCATCGCGCCGGCCTGCTGCTCGGGATGCGTGGCGTCAAGCCGGGCGACCGCGTGCTGCTCATCGGCGAGAACTCGCCCGAGTGGGTGCTCGCCTACTTTTCGATCCTCGCCGCCGGCGCCGTCGCAGTGCCGCTGGACCATCTGATTTCGCCCGAAGAGCTGGCGCCCATCTGCCGCATCGCCGAGCCGGCGGCGGCGCTGTGCTCGGCGGCCGTCGCCCGGCGCCTGGGCGGGGCGCTCGGTGAATTCAACCGCGGGATGGTCGAACTCGAATTCGCCGAGCTCAGCCGTCCCTTCGTGCTCAAGGGACGGCCCGACGCCCCGCCGGCCGCTGAGCGCAAAACGCTCGCCTCGATCGTTTTCACTTCCGGCACCACTGGCGCGTCCAAGGGCGTGATGCTGACGCACGGGAATTTCGCCGCGGAAGTCGCGATGCTCGCGCGGGTCTTTGCGCTCGACTCCTCGGACGTCGTGCTTTCGCTGCTCCCGCTCCATCACACCTTCGAGTTCACCTGCGGGATGCTGCTGCCGCTCGCGCTCGGCGCGACGGTGGTTTATCCGCTCGGCGTGGACGCCGCGAGCCTTGCGCGCACGCTGGCCGACGTGCGGCCGACCGCGGTGGTTGGCGTCCCCGCGCTGTGGGAGGCCGTCCATCGCCGAATCGTCGATGGGGTCGAGGCGCAAGGGCCGTTCCTCCACGCGCTGTTCGACCGCCTGCGCGATCTCAACCGCAGGCTCGATTGCGAATGGGGCCTCAACGCCGGCGCCCTGCTCTTCCGCCAGGCCCATACTGCGCTGGGCGGCAGGCTGCGGCTCGCGGTGAGCGGCGGCGCGGCGCTGCCGCAGCGGGTTGCCAGCTTCTTCAATGATATCGGGATACGGCTGCTCGAGGGCTACGGACTGACCGAGGCGGCGCCGGTGTTGAGCGTCGCACGCCCGGACGAACCGCTGGCTGCCGGATCGGTCGGCAAGCCGCTAAGCGGCGTCGAAATCAAGCTCGCCACCGGCGGCGGCGCGGTGGGCGAGATTCTGGCGCGCGGGCCGAACGTGATGGCGGGTTACTACCGCAACCAGGCCGCCACCGACGAGGTGCTGCACGAGGGATGGTTGCGCACCGGCGACCTCGGCCGCCTCGACGAAGACGGGCGGCTCTACATCGTGGGCCGCGCCAAGGATGTGATCGTCGATTCCGGCGGCAACAACATCTATATCGACGAACTCGAAGAGATTTATGGCCACTCCTCGTACATCCAGGAACTCGCCATCGTCGGACTGAAGGTTGCGCAAGGCGAGCAGGCCGCCGCGCTGGTGGTGCCGGCCTATGCGCGCGGTGAAAGCCGCCGCGCGGTGGAAGACAACCTGCGCACCCACTTCGAAAAAGTCGGCGCCGGGCTGAGCCCCCATAAGCGCATCCGCATCCTGCGTTTCACCGACGCCGATCTGCCGCGCACCCGCACGCGCAAGGTCAAACGCCTCGAGGTCGCCAGGGTCCTCGACCGGATGCTCGAGAGCCACGCCCAGGAGAGCGCGGCGGTAAGCTCCGAGGTCGAGCCGTGGCTCGCCCAGGCGCTCGCCCAAGTCTCAAGCGGCATCGAGAGCATCACGCCCGCGACCCGGCTCATCGAGGACCTCGGGCTCGACTCGCTGGCGATGGCCGAACTCGCCGAGCATATCGCGGCCCACGCCGGGCGCGAGCTAAGCCCTGCGGAGCTGGGTGACCTGCGCACCGTCGACGATCTTCAGCGCGTCGTCGGGCAGGGACAGAACCGCCCGCGCTTGCCCTCTTAC
>JAKAVN010000095.1 GCA_021827495.1 Deltaproteobacteria bacterium
CGCGCGGGACGTAGACCGTCGCGCTCATCGGCGGCCCTCCTTGCGCTCCGCCAGCAGTTCATCGAAACGCGCCAGGCTCACCCGCCCGTGAAGCTCGCCGGCGAGCACCATCGCCGGCGAGCATCCGCAGTTACCCAGGCAGTACACCGCCTCCAGCGTAAAGGCGCCGTCGCGCGTGGTCTCACCGAACTCCACGCCAAGACGTCCGCGCACGTGCTCGGCGAGCGCGACCGCGCCCATCGCCTGGCACGCCTCGGCGCGGCACAGCCGAATCACGTCGCGGCCGGGCGGCTGATGGCGAAAATCGTGATAGAAGGTGGCAACACCGTGGACCTCGGCCCGCGAGAGATTGAGCGCCTGGGCGATTATCGGCGCGGCGCCGCGCGGCACGTAGCCGAAACGGTCCTGGATCTCGTGCAGGATGAGCATGAGGGCGCCCGGCCGGTCTTTGAGCCGCGACCCGATCGCTGCCACCGCCGCCGGGTCGAAGCCGTTTTGATGCTGGTCCATGGGCAACGCCGAGCACTCCCCGTTTAGGCTCCGCCAGCGGCGGCGCTCTCGTCAAGAGTATGGCCGCGGCGGGTTTTTCATCTGGGAGAAGGTTCCCGCAGTTGCTATGATCGGCCGCAAGACGAACAGCGGAGACCAACGCCGATGATGCGCGAGTTCAAGTTCGAGGACGAGATGCAGAGGACGCTCGCGTGCGTGCCGATGGCGGTGCGGCGCAAGCTGGACCGGGTCGGGATCAAGCTCGGACTCAAACAATGGAAGGCGCTCGGGCGCGGCGAGCGCCTGGCGATCTGCCATCTGCCGGTTGAGCGCCACGACGAGCGCGAGGCGCTGCGGCTGTTCATCAGCGAGGCGGTCCAGCGCGTCTGCGGTGAAGCGCCGGGCGCGCTCAGCGAGGCGCAGCGCGCCGCCGGCGACCCGCCGTCGAAATTGCCCGCGCCGCTTGCCGAGCGCGCCCGCGCGGCCGGCGTGGCGCTCGATCAGGCGGCGTGGGAACGGCTCGACGCCGAGGAGCGCTACGCGCTGGTCAAGCTCGGGGCCGGCGCCGAAGCCAGCCACAATCTCGCCGCCGCGCTCGCCGAACTCATCCAGCGGTAGGCTTCCATGTTAGGCCGCTGTTCTAACTCGCGGCAGGCCGCTCACTGGCGCGCGAAATGATCGAGCACGGCGCGGCCCGTGCCAAGCCTGAAACTCGCGCGCAGCGCCGCCGTCACGTAGCGCTTGGCTCGGCGCACAGCGCCGGCGAGATCCATCCCCAGCGCGAGATAGGCGGCGATCGCCGCCGACAGCGCACATCCGAGACCATGCGCGCCGCCGCCGGGGATTCGCGCCGCGCGCAACTCGACGAAATGGCGGCCGTCGTAAAGCAGGTCGATCGATTGCGTCGGCGATTCGGAGCGCGAGCCAAGATGCCCGCCCTTGACCAGCACGGCGCGCGCGCCAGCCTTGCCAAGCGCTCGGGCCATCGCGCGAATCGCCGCGCTGCTCGAGCCGTCGATGCCGCTTAGCGCCTGCGCCTCGGCAAGGTTGGGCGTGACGATTCGCGCGAGCGGTAGAAGGCACTTGATCAGCGCACGCTCGCCGGCGACATCGAGCAGCCGCGCGCCGGCGCTCGAAAGCAGCACCGGGTCGACCACCGGCGCGGGCAAATCAAGCCGCGCGATCGCCGCGACGATCCCGGCGGTGCCGAGCGCGCCGGTCTTGATCGCATCGGGGCGGCGCTCGGCGGCCAGCGTTTCGATCTGCGCCGCGACCATCGCGGCGTCGACCGGCGCCACGCGATTCACCGTCGAGCTGTTCTGCGCAATGACCGAGGTGATTGCCGAATAGCCGTAGACGCCGAGCGCGGCGAAGGTCTTGAGGTCGGCTTGGATTCCGGCGCCGCCGCCCGGATCGCTGCCCGCGATCGCCAGCGCGACGCGCGGATGCTGTCTTCGGCTGGTTGTACGGGCGGCTCTTTTCACCGGCTCAGTTTGCGAGGCGCCGTCTGCGCCGCCATCTCAGTCCCGCAGCGCATCGAGCAGCGCCGCGGCGCCCTTACAAATCGGCGCTAGCGGAGCCCTGTCCACAGAATTTGCAGCGCGGCGGATTTTCCGCGCGGCACTTCGGGCGGATACTAACAGGCAGCCCGGCGCAGTTGCCGCGGAATTTCATTGCCGCGGGATTGTCCAGGCCGCATCGCGAGCCGGTCATCGTGATGGGGATTTCCATAGCTGCCGCCCAGATGTTTCAAGTATATCACGCGGCCGCAACCACAAGGTAATGGCGCGCAGCGCCGGGGTGACTGGCTCCGATGCGATGCGCATGGTACTGAAGTAAAGGCATGCAGCCGCACCGCGGAGCACAGCGCACGTTTTTGTAATGCCCTCGACACGACAGGAAGAATTCCTGAGCCTTCCGTTCAAGGCCAAGCTTGAGTTTCTCTATGGGCTACCCGCGCGCCAGAAGCGCGATCTTATCCTGTCGGCGCCCGAGGCCGAGCGGCTGGTGCAATCGTTTTCGCCCGAGACGCTCTTCTACACGGTCAAGGAAATCGGCTCGGCCGACTCGGGCGATCTGCTGAGCCTGGCCGTGCCCGAGCAGATTCAGGGGCTGTTCGACCTCGATTGCTGGACCCGCGACCGCCCCAACCTGGATCGGATGCGCGAGTGGATCGAAGCGCTGACCGAGTCCGGGCGCACGCGGATGGCCGAGGGGCTGATGGGGCTCGACATGGAGATGATGGCGCTGTTGCTGCGCCAGTATTTCCGGGTCCAGCGGCTCGACGATCCGCTGACCGCGGCCGACGTGCCCTCCGGCCGCTTCGTACAATTCGACGAGCACTACATCATCGAGTTCCAGCATCATGACGCGATCCTGCAGCCGCTGGTCGATTTTCTCGAAGAGGTCTTCGAGCGCGATTACACCTACTTCACCGCGCTGATGGAGGAAATCTACTGGAGCGTGGAAGCCGAGCTGGAGGAGGAGGCCTACCAGTTCCGGCGCGCGCGGCTGAACGACCGCGGCTTTCCCGATTTCTTCGAGGCGCAGGACGTCTTCGCCTATCTCAATCCGCATGACTTCCTGAAAATCCGCGCCGGGTACCCCGCGCCGACCCGCGCCGATCTGCTGCGCGACGACGAACTGGTGCCTCACGAGATGGCGCCGGTCGCGGCCAGCATTGATCTCTCGCTTTTCAACACCGCCCTGATGGCGGGGTTCGCCGCGCAGGGCCAGCGCCAGTTGCGCAGCGAGATGGCGCTGGTCAGCAACCAGGTGCTGGTCGCCAGCGCGGTCGATTTCGGCGACCTCGAAGCGGTGCGGGTGGCGGTCGAAATGACCCATCATTACCTCAACCTGGGGCTCGAGCACCTGGCCGGCGGCGACCTCAACAACGCGATCGAACATCTGCGCGACACGCATTTGAAGCTGCTCTTCCGGCTCGGCGTGAGCCTGACCATCGACCTGCGCAAGCGCGCCGAGCAGGTGACCGCCGCGCTGGGCCTGGATCCCACACACGCGCGCGAGATCGCCTACCTCGACTCGCCCTACCGCGAGGCGCTGGCCGGCCTGCTCGAGCGCCGCCCGCGTTTCTTCGGCGGACTCGACGGCGACGGCTCGGTCGCGATGCGCGATTTCGGCGCGATGCGCGATCTGCACCTGTGCCATGCGGCGCTCGATCGGATCGAAGCGATGCGCGAATTGTTCCACGCGCTGTTGACGATCGACATCGCCGCGCCGGCCTTCCGCGCCGGGACCGCCGGCCGCGAAATCAGGCTCGGCCAAATCCTGATCACGGCGTTCGCGCGCGCCGCGCTCGATCGCAAACCGGATCACAAGCTGACTCCCGCACCGATCGAGGCGAGCCGGCTGGGTGAACTCTACATGGCGATAATGACGCCGGGCGGCCGCCCGGCGCGCCTGACGGAGGGTTTCCGCAGGCAGGTCGACACGGCGCTGGCAGCGCGGATGGACGCGGGGGCGCGCGCGCGCTCGGCCGACTTCGTCGCCTCGTGCCTGAGCGTGCTCGAAGAGGACCTCGCGGAGCTTGACCCGCGGGCGATCGATCCGCGCTTCCTGCGCAGCCTGCTCATCCGCCGCGGCTGAACGGGGCGCGGAGGCTAGCCGCCGCGCTTGGCATTTTCGCGCAATAGCGTGATGGTGCGCGTTTGCCGCCCGCGCATCACGGTGACGCTCACGTAGGGATCTCTGAAGCCGGCCAGCGCGATTTCGAAATCCGAGGCGCTACGCACGGGATGCTTGTCCACCGCGGTGACGATATCGCCGCGCATCAGCCCTGCGCGCGCGGCGAGGCCCGAGACCTCCGCCACCAGCACGCCGCTTCGTGGCGGCACTCCGAAGTACCTGGCCAGCGAAGGGCTCAGCTCCTGCACCACGATGTTCTGGGCGCTGATGGTGGCGGGCAGATTGTTGCCCGCTGGCGCCTGGTGCTGAAGCGTGGTGGCGGGCTGGAAGAGGCCGTTGGCCACGAAGATCGGCGCCCCCATGCCCATCGCCAGCGCGATCGCGTCGCTCGGCCGGCTGTCCAGGCGCAGGCCTCCGCGGTCGAGATAGATATAGGCGTAATAGATCTGGTTGTGCAGGCTGGTGATCACGACGCGGTCGACGTGATTGCCGGTCTGCTCGATAACGTCGCGCAGCAGGTCGTGGGTCAGCGGGCGATCAGGCTTGATCCCGTGCATCTCGAGCATGATCGTGCGCGCCTCTTCGTCGCCGATCAGAATCTGCAGCGCGTGCTTTCCGGCAAGGTCCTCGAGCAGCACGTAATGCGCGCCGCTGTCGTTGTCGAAGCCAACGTTGGCGACCTCGACTCGCACCTGGCCGGGCGACGAACCACCGTCGCTCCGCCGCGCGCATCCCGCGGCCAGCGCCAGCATTCCGGCCAGCGCGGCCGCGGCAACGCCTGCTCCGTGGCGGCGCCACATGACGACTAACCTAACTCTCTGCGCGGCGCTATCCAACCGGTCTTCCTCCGCGCGCCGCAGCGCGAAATCCCCTTGCCACCATGTAAAGCTCCGAAGACCCCGGGCGGCTGGCGCGCGTGCGCGTGCGCTCGACCTGGGCAAAGTCGCGTGCAAACGCCTCGACGGCTTCGCCACAATCCCCGCCCATGAAGAGCTTCACCACCATCGCGCCGTCCGGGCGCAGCAGCGCCCGCGCGCATTCGAGCGCCGCGCGCGCAAGCACGAGCATCCGCGCCTGGTCGCGCTCGGCCACGCCGCTTAGCCTGGGCGCGAGGTCGCTGGTCACGAGATCGGCCGGCGCGCCAAGCGCCGCCGCTACCGCCGCGACGCTCGCCGGCACGCGGATATCGCCAACCAGCGTAACCACGTTGGCGGCGATCGCAGGGCACGCGGCCAGATCGACTCCGGCCACCCTGCCCCGCGGCCCCACCGCGGCGGCGAGCACGCTCAGCCATCCGCCCGGCGCGCATCCGAGGTCCACGACCCGCGCGCCGGCGCGCACCAGCTTAAAGCGCGCGAGCAGTTCCTCGATCTTGAAGGCCGCGCGCGAAGGCAGCCCGCGTTCGCGCGCCTTGCGGTAGAAGGTGTCGTGTGGCTCGTACTTCGCCATCGATCGCAAGCTTAGCAGAGATCGCGGCCGGTCATTCCGCGCGCAGCCCGCCAAGCGGCGAATTGCGCTCCGCACCCTTTCGAGATTCCCGCATGCACCCGCAATCACGCGGCGCACGCGCGAATATTGTAAAATAATCCACAGCTTCGGCCGCCTCGCGGCGTGGGTGGGGTTTGAAGCGCGGCGCGAAGCGGCTATTTTCATCCGGGTGCGCGTGCGCGGCGTTTTGCCGCGCGACGCCGTTGCTTCACAGATGCCGCCGAAAATATCGCACAGATGCTGAGTCTCGACGATCTCAATCCCGCCCAGCGCAGCGCCGTGCTCGCACCCGGGGGACCAATCCTCATCCTGGCCGGCGCCGGCTCGGGCAAAACCCGCGTGCTCACCTACCGTATCGCGCGCCTGCTCGCCGAGCGCAAGGCGGCGCCCGAGCGGATGCTGGCGGTGACCTTCACCAACAAGGCGGCGGGCGAGATGCGCGCGCGGATAGCGGCGCTGGTCGGCGAGGATTCGCGCTGGCCGTGGGTGAGTACGTTTCACTCCGCCTGCGCGCGCATCCTGCGCCAGGAGGCCGAGGCGCTCGGCTACCGGCCCAACTTTTCGATCCTCGACGAAGGTGACGCGATGACGGTGATGCGCCGCGTGATCGAGGACGCGGCGCTGGCGGGCGCGCCAACGCCGGAGATGGCGCGCGCGCGAATCGAGCAGCTCAAAAACGATGCGACCGGCCCCGCGGCGTTTGCCGAGGGCGCCGGCGCGGAGGGCCGCGACGGCGCGCTGGCCGCGCTTTACCGGCTCTACCAGGCGCGGCTGCGCGCGATGAACGCGATGGACTTCAGCGACCTGCTGCTCAACGTCCACGAAATCTTCGAGCGCGACCCGGGCGTGCTGCTGCGATGGCAGTCGCGTGCCGAGCATCTGCTGGTCGACGAATACCAGGACACCAACCGCGTGCAGTACCTGCTGGTGCGCGCGCTCTCGGCGCGCAGCTCCGACCTGTGCGTGGTGGGCGACGAAGACCAGTCGATCTACCGCTGGCGCGGCGCCGACATCCGCAACATCCTCGACTTCGAGCGCGACTTTCCCGAGGCGCGGATTTTCAAGCTCGAGCAGAACTACCGCTCGACCAAGACCATCCTGGCCGCCGCCGAGACCGTGATCCGCAACAACCGCGAGCGTAAGGAAAAGCGCCTGTGGACCGAAAACGCCGCCGGCGAACCGGTCACCTACTTCACCGGCGTGACCGAACGCGACGAAGCCGACTTCATCGCGCGCGAGATCGTCCGGCTAAGCGCCGAGGGCGGCGTCGATGCGGCCGGGATCGTGGTCTTCTACCGGGTCAATGCGCAGGCCCGCGTGATCGAGGAAGCGCTGGTGCGCCGCCGCGTCGCCTACTACGTGGTCGGCGGACTGCGCTTCTATGAGCATCGCGCCGTCAAAGACCTGCTCGCCTACCTGCGCGTGCTCGCCAACCCGGCCGACGCGCTCAGCGTCGAGCGGATGGTGGGCGCGCCGACGCGCGGCGTGGGCGCCAAGACGCTCGAGGCGGCGGCGCAAATCGCCGCCGAGGAGGGCGTCACGAGCTTCGAGGCGCTGGGCCGCCTGGAGACCAACTCGCGCGTGGCGCTGCGCTCGGCCAAGCAGGCGGGCGAGCTGTACGCGTGGATGCACGATCTGGCCGCGCGCGCGCCGGCGATGAAGCTGCGGGCGGTCCTCGACGAAGTGATCACGCGCGCGGGCTTCCTCAACTATCTCGACGGCATGCAGGACGCCGCGGGGCGCCGCCAGAACGTGGCCGAAATGCTCTCGGCGACCGATGCCTTCGACGCCGAGGGGCAAAACGGCGGCCTCGCCGATTTTCTCGAGCGCGTGGCGCTGGTCAGCGACGCCGACCAGGTGGCCGGCCGCGGCGAGCGCGCCGCGCTGATGACGCTGCACACCTCCAAGGGACTGGAGTATCCGGTGGTGTTCATCGCCGGGATGGAGGAAGGATTGTTTCCGCATTTTCGCTCGCAGGAGGACGGGCGCGAGGTCGAAGAGGAGCGCCGGCTGTGTTACGTCGGGATGACGCGGGCGCGGCGGCTCTTGTACCTGACCAACACGCTCACCCGTGAGCTCTACGGCCAGCGCAACGAGTCGCGGCCCTCGCGCTTCCTGGGCGAGATCGACTCCGCGCTGATCACCCGCATCGCGCCGGAGAAACCGGGCTTGGCGCTGCGCCCGCCCACCCACGGCAGCTACGTCGATTACAGCACCAGCCAGCTTTCCGACGACGGCGAAGCGATGGCGGCCGGCGGCGACGGTTTCGCGGTCGGCGCCCGCGTCGTCCATCAGACCTTCGGCCACGGCGTGGTGCGCCGGCGCGAGGGGCACGGCGCGGCGGCCAAGGCGTGGGTGCATTTCGAGCGCGGCGGGATCAAGTTGCTGGTGTTGAAATTCGCCAACTTGAGGCCGGTTGCCGAGTGATCGGCGTTGCCCTATCCTTTTTATTGGTCATTGGATGAGGCGGATGGCGTGCGCCGGCACGCCGGGGCATACGAGATGCATCACAAGAGATCGCGGTTGTGGTCGCGGATTTGCGGGGGCTGCGCGGCGGCGCTGGTTATTATCGCGGCGGCGTTGCTGATAGCGCCGCGATTTGCCCATAGCTGGAGCGAGGCTGATTTCGAGCGCCGGCCGCTGATCGCCTATCCGATTCCCACCGGCCGCGACGATCTGATTGGAACGCTGCAAACCTACACCATTCGCCAGGGCGACACGCTGCTCGATGTCGCGCGCTGGTACGGATTAAGCCCGACCGAAGTCTCCAACGCCAACAACCACATGGATTGGTGGTCACCCCCAGTCGGCAAGACCATCGTTATCCCCACCGAGCACATCCTGCCCGCCGCGCCGCATGCTGGGATCGTAATGAACATTCCCGAGATGCGGATCTATTATTATTATCCCACACCCGTTGGCGGCGGCCGCAGGCGCCTCCGCAAAGCCAGATTCACTCACACGGCTTACTCCGGCGCCCGCCATCCCAAGAAGCGCGGCGCGGCAAAGGCGCACGCGCGCGGCGGCGTCCATCCGGTGGTCGTCTACACCTTCCCGGTTGGACTCGGCCGCTATGACTGGCGGACGCCGATCGCGAGTTGGACCGTGCGCGACAAGACTCACAATCCAACCTGGGTGGTGCCCGATGACATCTACCAGGAGCATCTCGAGCGCGACGGCGAGGCCGAGCATGTGGTCGAGGGCGGCGATCCCGACAACCCGCTCGGCCATTACCGGCTTGCACTGACGCTGCCGATGTATGCCTTGCACGGGACCAACGTGCCGTGGGGCGTAGGGATGGAGGTCAGCCACGGATGCGTGCGGCTCTATCCCGAGGACATCGACCGCCTCTATCACCGCGTGAGCATCGGCACACCGGGACGCTTCGTGTATCAGCCGGTCAAATACGGATGGCGCGGCGGCTCGCTTTACGTCGAGGTCCACGAGGATCTCTACGGCATGTATCCGGGACTATGGCGCTATGCGACGAACCTGGCCAGGAAGCAGGGCCTGCTCGGCGATATCGCCACGATCAAGCTCGAGAAGGCGGTCGAAGAAAAGACTGGCGTGCCAACTTACGTGATGCCGGGCCCCGAGCCGCCGAGCGCCGAGCCGCCGACCATGGCGAGCGTCAGCCCGGTGCCGCTGCCACCGCCGGGCAGCGCGGCAACCGCGCCTGATGCCGATCCGAGCGCCAGCGCCGGCGGCGGCAGTACGGATACCGATGCTGGCGCCGATAGCGGCAGCGACAGCAGCGCTACAACCGGCGCCGCCAGCGCGGCGATTCCGCCGCCGCCTTCAGGCAATGCCATCGTGCCCGCGCCCGCCCCTGCCGCCGATAGCGCCGCGGCCGGAGACAGCGACGCGAGCGGCGCCCCCGCGCCCGACGCCAGTGAGACCTCGGGATGGCATCGTCTGCCGCCCGGCGCCAAGCCGGTCGAGTAGCGGTTCAGATTCAGCGCGCGCACCTGTCCAACCACGGCGGCGCCACGCGGATGCTGCGCGTTTGCTGACAGAGGGGCCGCGCGGCCCTTCTTTTTTTAAATCGCTGCGCTGCTCCAGGCGGGGCCACCTTGCCCGGCTTTGAAACGATCCTCTATACTCCCGACGAAACGCGATGCGGCAACAAATCCCTTTTCATCGCCCCTCGATCGGTCCCGCGGAGGAGCGCGAGGTGCTCGACAGCCTGCGCTCGGGATGGATCACCACCGGGCCCAAGGCCAAACGCTTCGAGAAGGAGTTCGCGGCCTACGTCGGCGCGCGCCACGCGCTGGCGGTCGCGCATTGCACAGGCGCGCTGCACCTGGCGCTGTTCGCGCTCGGCGTCGGGCCGGGCGACGAGGTTATCACCACGCCGTTCACGTTCACGGCCACGGCCGAGGTGATCGGCTATCTGGGAGCGCGGCCGGTGTTCGTCGATATCGACCCCGGAACGTTCAACCTCAACCCGGCGCGCGTCGAGGAGGCGCTCGAGAGCGGCCTGCATCGCCACGTGCGCGCGCTTTTGCCGGTGCACTTCGCGGGACACGCCTGTGACATGGACCGCCTGCTCGCAATCGCGCGCAGCCACAATCTGAAGATCGTCGAGGACGCGGCGCACGCGGCCGGCTCGGCGCGCCAGCTCGAAGGCCGCGGGATGACCCGGATCGGAACGATCGGCGACCTCTCCTGCTTCAGTTTCTACGCGACCAAGAACATCACCAGCGCCGAGGGCGGGATGGTGACGACCGAGGACGACGCGCTGGCTGAACGCATCGCGGTCGCAAGCCTGCACGGGATGGATCGCGACGCATGGAAGCGCTACGACCGCGGCGGCTCGTGGTTTTACGAGATCCACGACACCGGCTTCAAGTACAACCTGTCCGACGTGCACGCCGCGATCGGGCTTGCGCAACTCGGCCGTGCCGATGAATTCATGCGCCGGCGCACCGCGATCGCGCGCGCCTACAGCGACGCGCTGCGCGTGGAGCCCGCGCTCCAGGTGCCGTACGAGGAGCCGGGCATCGAGCACGCCTGGCACCTCTACGTCCTGCGGCTGCGTCCCGCACAGCTCCGAGTGGGCCGCGCGCAGTTCATCGAACTCCTGCGCGAGCGCGGCGTCGGCACCTCGGTGCACTGCATCCCGCTCAACACGATGCACTTTTACCAGGAGCGCTACGGCTACCGCACCGGCGATTTCCCGATCGCCGAAGACGTGTACAGCCGATGCCTGTCGCTGCCCATCTATCCCGCGATGAGCGACGAGGACGTGGCCTATGTGATCGATAACGTGCTCGCCATCGCGCGCGAAAACCGGCGCTGACGCCCGCGGCAGCGCCGCAAGCAGCTTCCGCGCGCGCGCGCGATCCTTTAGAATCCTGCTCAACGGAGAGGCAAGACGTGCGAGCATTGGTGACCGGCGGCGCGGGATTTCTGGGATCGCATCTGTGCGAACGGCTGCTGCGCGACGGGCACGAAGTCATCTGCCTGGATAACTTTTTCAGCGGCAAGCGCGCCAACATCCAGCATCTCCAGGGCCATCCGGCCTTTGAGTTCATCCGCCACGACATCGTCGAGCCGATCCTGCTCGAGGTCGACCGCATCTTTCATCTCGCCTGCCCCGCCTCGCCGGTGCACTACCAGTACAATCCGGTCAAGACCATCAAGACCAGCGTGATGGGCACCATCAACATGCTGGGGCTGGCCAAGCGGGTGCGCGCGCGCATCCTGTTGACCTCGACCAGCGAGGTCTACGGCGATCCCGAGCAGCATCCGCAAACCGAAAGCTACTGGGGCCACGTCAATCCGATCGGCGTGCGCTCCTGCTACGACGAGGGCAAGCGGGTGGCCGAATGCCTGATGATGGACTACCACCGCCAGAACCACGTCGACATCCGCATCGTACGCATCTTCAACACCTACGGGCCGCGGATGGCGATCAACGACGGGCGGGTGGTGTCGAACTTCTGCGTGGCGGCCTTGCGCGGCGAGGATCTTCCGATCTACGGCGACGGCAAGCAGACGAGATCATTCGCCTACGTCGACGACATCATCGAGGCGCTGGTGCGAATGATGAACGCGGAGGGGCTCACCGGGCCGGTCAATATCGGCAATCCCGACGAGTTCACGATCCTGGAGCTGGCCTCGCTCGCGATCGAACTCGCGCGCAGCGGCTCGAAGCTCACGTATCATCCCGCGCGGCCCGACGACCCGGTGCGCCGCCGCCCCGACATCAGCCTGGCCAAGGCGCGCCTGGGATGGGCGCCAAAAATCCCGCTGCGCCAGGGCTTGGCACTTACCATCGAGCACTTCCGCAAGAACCTCGGCCTCAGCTCCACCTGAACGCGCCGGCATCGATTTTCCGTGAGACGGAGGAACGAAATTGCCAACCGCGCTAATCACCGGAGCCTCGAGCGGGCTCGGCGAGCAATTCGCCTACGCGCTCGGGCGCGAGCATTACGATCTCGTCCTCGCGGCGCGGCGCGAGGATCGCCTGGCCGCGGTAGCCGGGCGCGCGCGCACTATGGGCGCGGGCGCGGTGCGCACGATCCGCGCCGATCTCGCGCAGCGCGAGACGCCGGGCGCGCTGCACGGGCAGCTCGCCACCGACGGCGTGCAGGTCGACTATCTCGTCAACAACGCCGGCTTCGGCACCAGCGGCAGGTTCCATCTTCTGCCGCTGGCGCGCGAGCTCGAACAGATCGAACTCAACGCGACCTCATTGCTGGCGATGACGCGGCTGTTCCTGCCGGCGATGGTCGAGCGGCGGCGCGGAACGATCATCAACGTCGCCTCGACCGCGGCCTTCCAACCCACGCCCTACCTCGCGACCTATGGCGCGACCAAGGCCTTTGTGCTGAGCCTCACCGAGGCGGTGGCGGCGGAACTCAGGGGAACCGGAGTGGCCGTGATGGCGTTATGCCCGGGGCCGGTGCATACCGAGTTCCAGAAGGTCTTAAACATCGAGCGAACCCGTCTCCCATCCTTCGTATTTATCGAGGCGGAGCGGGTGGTCAACGAGGCGATCGCGGCAGCCGCGAGCGGCCGCTCGCTATGCGTGGCCGGGGCGATCAACAACGTGCTGATGATCGCGAGCAAGCTTGCGCCGCGCGGCCTGGCGGCGCGGATCAGCAGCACCCTGCTGCGCCCATCGTCCGTGGAAGATAGATAAGGAAGATAAGTAGGCGCGCCAGCCTCCTGGCGTGTGCGCGCGCCTATTGCTTGAGCAGACTCCGCTTTCCGTGAGACGGAGGAACGAAATTGCCAACCGCGCTAATCACCGGAGCCTCGAGCGGGCTCGGCGAGCAATTCGCCTACGCGCTCGGGCGCGAGCATTACGATCTCGTCCTCGCGGCGCGGCGCGAGGATCGCCTGGCCGCGGTAGCCGGGCGCGCGCGCACTATGGGCGCGGGCGCGGTGCGCACGATCCGCGCCGATCTCGCGCAGCGCGAGACGCCGGGCGCGCTGCACGGGCAGCTCGCCACCGACGGCGTGCAGGTCGACTATCTCGTCAACAACGCCGGCTTCGGCACCAGCGGCAGGTTCCATCTTCTGCCGCTGGCGCGCGAGCTCGAACAGATCGAACTCAACG
>JAKAVN010000096.1 GCA_021827495.1 Deltaproteobacteria bacterium
TGAATCCGGCGCGTGACAGCAACAGGCTATGGCGACCGGTGCCGGCCGCGATGTCAAGCGCCAACCCGCGCGGCAGCAGCTCGAGCATTTCGCTGACCCAGGGCTCCGGCGCGCGCGCCGCCGCGCTCGTGCGATACCGCTCTTCCCAGACGGCGCGCGCGCCGCTTTGATTAACCCCGCTCATAAGACGCGGGCCAGGGTCAGCACGTCGATGCGCCGCGCGCCGGCCGCGCGCAGCACGCGCGCGCATTCGTCGGCGGTCGCGCCGGTGGTCATCACGTCGTCAACCAGCAAGATCCGCCGGCCGGCGACACGCGAGGGGCGGCGCACCGCGAAGGCGTTGCGCACGTTGCGCGCGCGCGCGCCACGGTCGCGCGCGGTCTGCGGCGCAGTGGCGTGGACGCGCGCGAGGGTGGCGACGTCGAGCGGGCAATTGAGCCGCCGGGCGAGCGCGGCGCCGAGCAGCGCCGCCTGGTTAAAGCCGCGCCATCTAAGGCGCGCGCGATGGAGCGGCACCGGAATGACCAGGTCGTAACCGCCGGCATGCAATGGCGGCGCGGCGTCAAGGTACTCCGCGAGCGCGCGGCCCAGCGACTGGTCCAGTCCGTACTTGTGCCGGCGCAGCAGCGCGGCGACCGTGCTCGAGCCGTCCGCGCCGGAGCGGTAGCGCGTGATCGCGCGCGCCGAGTCGAAGGCGGGCGCAACGCCGCGGCAGTGGCGGCAACGCTGGTCGTCGCCGCCGGCGGCGAGCGGCGCGCCGCATAGGATGCAGAGCGGCGCGCGCAGCGGCTCCACGGCGCCAAGGCACGGCGCGCACACGCGCCGCGTGGTGTCGATCGGCAGGCCCGCGCCGCACACGGCGCAGCGCGGCGGATAAAGAAAGTTGAGCAGGTAATGCAGCATCGCTCCGATTCTATTGATGAAGCCTCGCGCGCGGTAACTCAAGCGCTGCTGCGTCAATTTGAGCCGGCAGTTCAAGCCGACAGTCTAAGCCGCCGCTGCGGCCGGACCAAAGGCCATGCGCGAACCGCCTGTGCAGGCCACAAGCCGCGGTGGCCAGGCATGGTAAACAGGGGTCGCGATTTGGGCCTGTGGTGCGGGCGATCCGCCGCGGCCGGTCTTGTGGTATAGGGGAAAGATGAAGCCGCCGCTCGATGGAATCAGGGTAATCGACTGGACGATTTGGCAGCAGGGGCCATACGCGACCGCGTTGCTGGGCGATCTTGGCGCCGAGGTCATCAAGCTCGAGACGCTCGACGGCGACCCCGGGCGCGCGATCTTCGCAGTGTCGGGCGCCACCACGGCGCGCAACGGAAAAAACTTCTATTTCGAATCCAATAACCGCCACAAAAAGAGCATCACGCTCGACCTGAAGAAGCCCGCGGCGCGCGAGATCGTCTACCAGCTCGTGGGTAAGAGCGACGTCTTCGTGCAGAACTATCGCAAGGGCGTGGCCCCGCGCCTCGGGCTGGACTATGAGACGCTGCGCCAACACAACCCCAGGCTCATCTACGCGACCGCTTCCGGCTACGGCCCGGAAGGGCCCGACAGCGGTGAGCCGTCGTTCGACTACCTGGCGCAATCGCGATCGGGCGTGATGCACATCGCGGGAATCGACAGCGACGAGCCGGTCTACCTGTTCGGCGGCGTGGCCGATCAGATGGGCGCGATCATGCTTTCGTATGGGGTGATCACGGCGCTGCTGGCGCGCGAGCGTTACGGCGTTGGGCAGGAGGTCAACGCCTCGCATCTGGGCTCGATGATCGCGTTGCAGGGGCTCAACCTCGCGTGCCGCAACATCATGGGCACCGAGTTCCGCCGCAACACGCGCGAGGAGGCCTTCAACCCGCTGTGGAATCATTACCGATGCGCCGACGGCAAATGGCTGACGCTCGGGATGCTGCAGGCGGACCGCTATTGGAAGGACCTGTGCAACACGCTGGGCCTGCCCGAGCTGATCGATGACCCGCGCTTCAAGGATATCGGCGTGCGCGGCAACAACTGCCAGGCTTTGGTCGCGATTTTCGACAAGATCTTCATCACCAGGCCGCGCGACGAATGGATGAAGGCGCTGAAGGCGGGCGGCGACTTCATCTACACTGTGGTCAACCGCGTCTCCGATCTGCCCGACGATCCACAGGTGCTGGCCAACGACTACGTCGTCGACTATCAGCATCCCGCGATGGGCGCGATGAAGCTGGTCGGCTTTCCGGTCAGGCTGAGCGAGACACCGGGCAACCCGCGCGGTCATGCGCCGGAGCTGGGCGAGCATACCGAGACGATCCTCACCGAGATGCTCGGTTATAGCTGGGAGGACGTGGTGCGCCTTAAGGAGTCGGGTGTAATCTGACGCGACGCGCGCGCCGCGCGGCGCGCGGCGCGCGCGGGGGAGGAGAAACCTATGCCGGCCATCACGGGAAGCGCGGAGGAGCGCGAGCAGATTCGCGAACTCTATGCCCGCTACGCGCTCTACATCGACGCCAGCAAGTTCGAGGAATGGGTCAACTGCTTCACCGAGGACGGCATTTTTGAAAGCCCGTCGCTCGGCAAGCACGCCGGCCACGCGGCGCTGCGCAAGTTCTGCGCCGCGTACAAGGAATCATGGGCGGGCGCGCAAGTTCGCCACATGATCGTGAACGTGAGCTTCGACGTCCACGGCGACCACGCCCACGGCACCTGCAACCTCATCTATTTCCACATCAAGGGCGGCAAAACCGAATTGGCCGCGGTGGGTGGCTATCGCGACGAGCTGCGCAAGGTCAACGGCAACTGGCAGTTCGCGCATCGCCAGGTCTACGTCGACAAATAGAGTTTCGCCATCCCGTGCCGGCGGGCCTGCTTGAGCGCCTCTTCGAGGCCGCGCGGCAGCGGCGACCGTACCCGCACCGGGCCGGAGACGGGCGACCGAAACTCGATCTCCGCAAGATGGAGCCAGAAGCGGCCATCCGCCAGGGCGCCGAGCGGCGGTCCACCGTAGAGCGTATCACCGGCGATCGGATGGCCGATTTCGGCCAGGTGAACGCGAATCTGATGGCGCATCCCGGTGCGCGGCCGTGCCGCGACCAGAGTGAAAGGCCCAAAGCGCTGTAGCGGCTCGACCGATGTCGCCGCATCTCGAGCGCCAGCCGCGGCCGCGGCGACCGCCACCATCCGGCGCGGATTGCGCGGGTCGTGCGCGATCGATTTATCGATTTGAAGTGATTCTTTAAGATCGCCCGCGACCAGCGCCTGGTAATCCCGGCGTATCCGGCCGCCGCGAATCGCCTCGCGCAGAGCGGCGAAGGCCTGCGGCGCAAGGGCCACCAGCAGCGCGCCCGAGGTGCCGTTGTCAAGCCGATGGACCAGTCCCCCCTCGCGCGGATTGTCGCCCGCCGTGGCCGCGTCCGCAAATGCGGCGGCGACGCCGTTCATCAGCGTCCCGCGCTCGCCCGGGCGCAGCGGATGACACGGCATCGGCGCGGGCTTATTGACTACCAGTGCCGCCGCATCGCGGAAGAGAACTTCAATTTTTACGTCAGGGTCAGGGGCCAGCGCGGCCAGCGCCGGGGACGCGGCGATTTCGACGTTGTCGGCGCCACCGACCAGTTCGCCCTTGGGCAGAACGCGGCCGTTGACGCGGACCAGGCCGCCGGCGAGCATCTCGCGCGCGGCGCGGCGCGAGCGCGCCCATCCAAGACGCACCAGATAATGATCGAGCCGCTCGCGCGCGTCAGACGCCATCAAGAACGCGGGATTGATGACAACCGTTGAGTCGCTGTGCGAACCGGTAGGCATCCACGATCGTGTAAATCCAGATGGCGGCCGTCAGGACCAGGATCAACAGACCAGCCAGCAAGCGGCCCAGACCTTCCGAACCATCAAGCGCGGCAATTCCGCCGAAGAACGCATCGGTGATACCTACCTGAGCTAACAGCGGCAGACCGAAGATCAGAACCAGCCCCTTCATTATCTGACGGTTGTAAAGCTGCCCCAGCCCGGGCCATAGCGACGACAGCAGCGCGGCCAGTCCCGGACGCTTCGCCGGTCCTGGAGCGCCCGCGTGGGCAGCGGCGGTTGGTAAATCGGTGGTCAATTGGAAGTCAACCGGAGGCGGACCCATCCTTCGATTTTTTCGGCGAAGCCCGCGAACGGATCCTGGTTGGGCGCGGGTTTGAAGAAGCACTTGCGCATGTAGTCGAGCGCGCCCGAATAATTCTCGAAGCTGTGGCTGAGTTCTTCGAACATCAGAAAACCCGGACGATACAGTGCGACGTCGAGCTCCGAGACGGTCTGGTAAGATCGCTTGCCCTGCTCGAAATAATAGTCGAGGTAGCCGCCGCGCTCGACAAAGGTGCGGAACAGGCCCGACATGAAAAGCGTGTAGTCGCCGACGTACTTGCGCAGCTCACGCTCGCCGAGCACGCGCCCGCTGGTTTGCGGCGCGCCCATCTGCGTGGCCAGCATCTCGACCACGCTGGTAAGACGCCGGCCCTCAACGTCGCGCAGCGCCAGCCATCGCTCGGCGGCGCTGAAATCGGTCAACACCGAGGCGACGTAGTCGACGATCTGCTGGTCACCCAGCCCGAGCTGGCCGAAGCTGGTGCGAGTCATCGCAAGAAAGAACTCTTTGAGGCGCTTGGCGGAAGGGCGTTGAGGGTTCATGCTCCGCTCCCGGGCTGGTGTCCGGCGGGCCTTTCGCCCCCCGCCGGGACGATTTGGAAGGCATCTTACCAGAGCGTGCTCAGCGTTGCGATGCGGCCTTGGGAGCCGCAGTGCCGAGGCCCTTGGGGGCCCGCGGACGCGCCGCGGGAGTCAGCAGCGGGAGTGGCGCGAACGGACGCTTGTGGGCGGGAAACTGTTTCCACGAGGCGAAGAGCAGAATTGCCAGCACGATCGCGATGACGACGATGTCAGCCAAGCCGAGACGCGCCGCGCTTCGATCCGCGCATCCTGCGGCCGCGCGTGTCCGCCCGCCTCAGCCCTGGCCGCCATGTCATCCGGCGCTCGCGTGCAACTTGGCCGAGCGCGCCGCGGCGCCCGGCGCGCCCGCCGGCAATCCGAACAGCCGGCGCAACTCGTGCCCGGTCAGCGAGCGCGCCGCCGCGGCGAGCTTGAGCGGCGGCCCCGCCGCCACCACGCGCCCGCCGTCATCGCCGCCGCCCGGGCCGAGGTCGATGACATAATCGGCATGCGCGATGAATTCGAGATGGTGCTCGATTACCACCAGCGTGTTGCCCTCGGCCACCAGCCGCCCGAGCACGCGCAGGAGCTGGCGGATGTCGGCGGAACTCAGCCCGGTGGTCGGTTCGTCGAGCAGGAAGACGCGCCCCAGCGGCTTGCCGTCTTGCGCCGCCGGCAACGGTTCGAGGTCGGCGAGCAGAAAGCGCGCGAGCTTGAGGCGCTGCGCCTCGCCGCCCGACAGCGTCGAAGTCGCCTGGCCCAGGCACAGGTAGCCCAGCCCGACCGCGCTCAGCGCTTCGAGCCGGCGCGTAACCGCCGGCGACTTGGCGAAAAAGACCCGCGCCTCGGCGACCGTGAGCCCGAGCACTTCGTTGACGTTCTTGCCCTGGTAGCGGATGGCCAGGATGTGGCTCTGGAAGCGGCGGCCGTCGCAGGCATCGCACTGCACTTCGAGGTCGGCCATGAAGTGCATCTCAACCGTCACCGTGCCGGTGCCGTGGCATTTCTCGCAGCGTCCCGCGTCGACGTTGAAGGAGAAATGGCGAGGCACAATGCCGAGGCGGCGCGCCTCGTTGCTCTGCGCGAAGAGCCGGCGGATGTCGTCGTAGATTTTCAGGTAGGTCGCGGGATTGGAGCGCAGCGAGCGGGCCGGCAATTCCTGGCTCATATGGACCATCTCGCCCACCAGCTCGAGGCCCTCGATCCGGTCGCAGGCGCCAACTTCGCTCACCGGCTCGCCGCGCCGGCGGAGATAGTTGTTGTAGAGTACGTCCTCGATCAGCGTCGACTTGCCCGATCCCGATACGCCGGTGACGCACACCATCCGGCCGAGCGGAATCCGCAGATCGAGGCCCTTGAGGTTGTGCTCGCGCGCGCCCACGATCCGCAAAGCCGGGTCGTGCCGGGTGAAGCGCCGCTCGCGCGCCAGCGCCCGCATCAGCATCACCCGCCCCGGCGTCCCGGCGCTCTTGGCGCCGCGGCCGCGCGCGGGCGCGCCGGCGCGAATCAGGCTGCCGCCCTCGCGCCCGCCGCCGGGGCCGAGTTCCACGATGAAGTCGGCGCCGGCGATCATCATCGGATCATGTTCGACCACGACCACCGTGTTGCCGAGGTCGCGCAGACGGCGCAGCACGCCGAGCAGGCGGCGCACGTCGCCCGCATGCAGCCCGACGGTGGGCTCGTCGAGCGCGTACATCGTGGCGGTCAGCAGGCTGCCGAGCGCGCTCGCGAGATGGATGCGCTGGGCCTCGCCGCCCGAGAGCGTGCGCGCCTGGCGCTCGACCGTCAGGTAGCCGAGCCCCACCTCGTCGAGGTATCCGACGCGGCTCTTTAGCTCGCGCAGCACCACGCCGGCGCGCGCCACCGCCTGCGGCTGGCGGCTGAGTTTCTCCAGCCAACCCTTGAGTTCGCGCACGGCGAGCCGTCCGGCGTCCGCGATCGTCATCCCTGCGACGCGCACGTTGAGCGCCTCGGGCTTGAGCTTGGCGCCACCGCAGGTGAAGCAGGGGACGAAGCGCCGATAGCGCGCGAGCAGAATACGGACGTGGGTCTTGTAGCGCCGCTTCTCCATCCAGCGGAAGAATCCGCGCACCCCCGGCCATCGCTCCCCATCGTCGCCGTGCGAGCTTTCGCCCGCGCCGCCGCGCGGCTCGCCTTCGAGCAGCCACACGCGCTCGGCGTCGGCCATCTCCCGAAACGGCACCGCGGTGCGCACCCGCGCGCGCCGCGCGCACTTGAGCATCCAGGCCTTCATCTCCTGGTAGGCCGGCGTGCGCCATGGTGCGATGAGGCCCTGGCGCAGCGAGAGCCCGGGGTCAGGGATTACCTTTTCGAGGTCGAGTTCGACGATGCGTCCGAAGCCCTCGCATTCGGCGCAGGCGCCGATCGGGCTGTTGGCGGAGAACAGCGCCGGCGTCGGCTCGGGAAAAAGCGTGCCGCAGCGCGAGCAGTTGAAGCGGAGATCGAAGCCGGCCTCCGCGACGAGTTTCATCCGCCCGTCCTCGCGCATCATGCTGACCACGCGGGCCCGCCCGCCGCCCAGGTAAAAAGCCTTCTCGAGCGCCTCGCGCACACGGGCGGGAGCGTCGGAGGAATCGTTGGCGACGCGGTCGGTTACGACCAGCAATGGCCCGCTGCCGCCGTTGCGCTCCGCCACCGCTGCCGGCGGCGCGGCGGCGCCATGGGCCGGATCATTCGCGGCGCCGTTTGCCGCCGATGGCGCGGCGTAGGGCGCGCCATTTGCCGCCTCACCGGCCGCGGTATCGCCCGTGCCATTCTGCACGACGTCTTGCACGGCGCGCGCTAGCAGTGCGGCGGTCTCGACGATCGCGCCGTCGACGAACAGCCGATGGTATCCGTTGTGCGCGAGGAACTCGCAGGCTGCGGCGGTCGAGCGCGAGCCAGGCTCGAAGGGCGCCAGGAACAGATGCATCCCCGGCTCGGCGAGCGCGTGGGCCGCCGCGCTCTCGACGCTGTCGCGCACAACCTCGCCGCCGCATCGCGGGCATAGCGTGCGGCCCAGCGTGGCGAAGAGCAGGCGCAGGTAATCGCTTATCTCGGTGACCGTGCCGACGGTCGAGCGCGCGTTCTTGATGGTGTTCTTCTGGCGCAGCGCAAGCGCGGGCGGAATCTGCGAAATCGAATCGACGTCCGGCCGGTCCATCCGCTCCAAAAACAGCCGCGCGTAAGTCGAGAGGCTCTGCACGTAGCGCCGCTGGCCCTCGGCATAGAGCGTGTCGAAAACCAGGCTGGATTTGCCCGACCCCGAAACCCCGGTCACCACGATCAGCCGGTTGTGCGGCAGCTCGAGCGAAATGCCTTTGAGGTTATGAGTGCGCGCTCCGCGGATACTGATGGTGCGCTCCACGCCGCTCAAGGCTCTTTCTCTAATCCCTGGATGAAGGTTCGGGCCGGCCCGATCGGGCCGGCCCACCAGCTAACGCGGGTCGGCCAGCGGGCGCGCCTTCTTGCGCCGATCGCCCGGATACTCCTCGGCGACCTTGGCGTAAAGCTCGGCCAGGCGGATATCGAAGGCGCCCTGCAGGCGGGCGGTTTTTTCCTGGCGCTCGGCCTCGGGCAGGTCCCGCAGCCGCGCCAGATCGTCCTCAAGCTTGAACATCAGATGGTTGCGTTCGAGGAGATACTCGTAGCCATTCATAGGGCGACCCCAAGGATAATTCCAAAGATTTTAATTATAGGTTAACCTTCGACTGCCGGACAACCAGCAGTGCGCGTCCTTCGCCGAACTTCATCGCTTCCGCCGGCTCCGCCGGTTCTACAAGCTCTGGACGAGCCGGCGCTCTGCCATGGCTTTTTGGGCCGCGAAGGCGGGAGTAGCCGCGGCCCCTACGCTTCGCTCAATCTCTCATACTGGGCCGGTGACAATACGCGCGCGGTCGATGTCAACTGGCTGCGCGCGCGCCGGCTGATGCCGCGGGGGGCGCGCTTCGCCCAGCTCAAGCAAGTTCATGGCAAGGCCGTGCACACGGTGGGCCCGCGCCTCGATGGCGATCCGCGTCCCGAGGGCGACGGGCTGGTGACCGCGATGACGGGCATCGTGCTATGCATCTTCAGCGCCGACTGCGTGCCTGTCCTGCTGGCCGACAAGGAGCGGGGCGTGATTGGGGCGCTGCACGCGGGATGGCGCGGCGCGCTGGCCGGGATAGGGGGAGCGGGCGTGCGCGCGATGGTGCGCCAGGGGGCTCGGGCCAGCGGGATTCAGGCGCTGCTGGGTCCATCGATAGGGCCCTGTTGCTACGAGGTCGATGAGGAGTTGTCCCGGCGCTTCATCCGGCGCTTCGCGCGCGCCCACACGCATGTTCAGCCCGGCGGCCGCCCGGGCAAGGCTTACCTCGACCTGCGCGCCATCGTTGCCGATCAACTCGCCGCGGCTGGCCTCGAGCGCGATGCGATCCGGAGCGTCGGGCCATGCACCTACTGCGCCGCCGATCATTACTTTTCGCGCCGCGCCGCCGGCGGCGCGGTCACCGGATTGCAGCTCAGCTTCATCGGACACTTCACGGCTTAGCTTTATCCGGTTTTCAGGGTTAGCTTTATTCGATCGGTCGGCTAATATCGTAGGGCATGCAGTCGCGCAAGCGGATCCGGCGCACCCGCAAGCCGCCCTCCGGCCAGGTGCGCAAGCCGGTGCCGCCGCCGACCAAGGTGGAGGAACCCCCGACGACGTACCGCCGCACGCGTGAACGCGAACGTCTGCGGCGCGAGGAAGAAGGCGGCGGCTAAGCCGGGCGCCGCCGGTCCCGAAAATGCCCCGATGACTCGCGCGTGCGGCGCGATTGCGATGGAGCCGGATTGAATTCACCATGCTGAGCTTCGAACTGAGCGAAGAACAACAGATGATCCGCGAGACGGTCGGCGCGTTCGCCCGCGAGCAGATTCGGCCCGCGGCGCGTCCGGCCGACGAGAGCGGCGAGATTCCGGCCGCACTGGCCGCCCAGGCCTGGCAACTGGGTCTGGTGCAGGGACCGATCCCCGAGAGCCTCGGCGGCAACGGCGACACGCGCCTGGCGTCAACCGGCGCACTGATCGCCGAGGAACTGGCCTACGGCGACCTCTCGATCGCGGCCCATGTGCTGGCGCCGCGCCTGCTCGCCTTCCCGGTGCTCGAGATGGGCACCGATGAACAGCGCCAGCGCTATCTCAAGCGCTTCACCGGGGCCGCTTTCGCCGCCGCGACCGCGGCGCTGACGGAGCCGCGATGGGACTTCGACCCGGCGGCGATGGCGACCGTGGCGCGGCGCGACGGCAACAGTTTCGTGCTCGACGGCAACAAGTGCATGGTCGCGCTGGCCGCCGCTTGCGGCACGATTTTGGTGTGGGCGGCGAGCGCCAACCACGGCCGCGTCGAAGGCTTTCTCGTCGCGCGCGATACGCCGGGGCTCAGGATTGGCGAGCGCGAAAAAAACATGGGCCTGAAGGGACTCGAAACCTACGCGGTCGAGCTCACCGGATGTCGTGTCGGGGCCGAGGCCCGCCTGGGCGGCGAGGGCGGGGCCGATTTCAGGCGCGTGATGAGCCAGTCGCGGGTCGCGACGGCCGCGATGGGGGTCGGTGTCGCGCACGCCGCGTTTGACTACGCGCGCGACTATGCCAAAGAGCGCAAGGCCTTCGGCGTGCCGATCGCGACCAAGCAGGCGGTCGCCTTCATGCTGGCCGACATGGCGATCGAGATCGACGCCGCGCGCCTGCTGGTATGGGAGGCCGCATGGCATCTCGACCGCGGCGAGGACGCCCACCAGGAGAGCTACCTGGCGCGCAACTACGTCGCGGCCGCGGCGCTCAAGGTCGCCGACAACGCGGTCCAGGTGCTGGGCGGCCACGGCTACATCCGCGAGCATCCGGTCGAGATGTGGCTGCGCAACGCGCGCGGCCTGTCCGCTCTGGAGGGACTCGCCACCGTCTGACGATCGCGGCGGCCCATCGCAATATCGAGCTTACGCCCGCTTAAGATCGGCGTGGAGACCATCCAGATGATCGATTTCGAATTCGAACCGCAGACCCAAAAGCGCATCCAGTTCTTCCATACCGTGGCCGAGCAGATGATGCGGCCGATCTCGCGCGAATACGACGAGCGCGAGCACGAAAAGCCGTGGGACTTTCTCAACGCGATGTGGGCCGCGAGCACCGCACCCGGCGGCGACCCAATGGGCGGCGCCGACGCGAGCGGGCAGGGCGGGGTCAAGATGCGCAACGTCTATACCGTCGCCGCCACCGAGGAGCTGTGCTGGGGCGACGCGGGGCTCTTCCTCTCGATCCCCAACGCCGGGCTGGGCGGCGCGGCGGTGATGGCGGCCGGCACCCCCGAGCAGAAGCAGCGCTTCCTCGCGCCGTTTCGCGGCGGCCAACCCAAGTGGGGCGCGATGGCGATAACCGAGCCCGGCTGCGGCTCGGATTCGGCCGCAGTCACCACCACCGCGACCCGCGACGGCGATCACTGGGTGCTCAACGGCAACAAGATTTTCTGCACCTCGGGCTGGATGGCGGTGGAGCAATCCGAGGGCTTCGTGGTGGTCTGGGCCACCGTCGACAAGAGCGCCGGCCGCCCCGGGATCAAGCCCTTCGTGGTCGAGCATGGCACGCCCGGGATGTCGGTGGCGCGGCTGGAGAAGAAGCTCGGCATCCGGGTCAGCGACACTGCGGCGCTGGTCTTCGACAACTGCCGCGTGCCCGCCGACCATCTGCTGGGCAGCGCCGAGGTCAAGCGCGGCGGCGGCGGTTTCAAGGACGTGATGGCGACGTTCGACGCGACCCGTCCGATCGTGGCGGCGATGGCGATCGGGGTGGGGCGCGCGGCGCTCGATTTCGTGCGCGAGTTCCTCGCCGAGCAGAAGGTCGAGATTCGCTATGGATTGTCGCCGCGGCGGCTGAGCGCGGTCGAGCGCGACTTCATGGAGATGGAAGTCCAGCTCAAAGCGGCGCGCCTGCTCACCTGGCGCGCGGCGTGGATGCTCGACCGGGGTATGCGCAACAGCCTGGAGGCCTCGATGGCCAAGGCCAAGGCCGGCCTGGCGGTCACGCTGATCACGCAGAAGGCGGTCGAATTACTGGGGCCGCTCGGCTACTCGCGCCGCTACCTGGTGGAGAAATGGATGCGCGATGCGAAGATCAACGACATCTTCGAAGGCACGCAGCAGATCAACATGATCATCGTGGCCCGGCGCATCCTGGAGTATTCGAGCAAGGAACTGAACTGAGTTGCCACACCAGGCAGGAGCCGTAGGATGCGGGCGGTCTCAGCCACGCCGGCTTACCAAAACCACTTGCCCTTGTCGTACGCGAAGATCTCGCGGGTCGGAACCACGGCGGTCGCATGCGGCGTCGCGTGGCGGGCTTCCCCGATGCTCTTACCGGTGAGCGTATAGTCGAACTCCTTGTAGGTCAGCACACCCACCGCAACCCCGTTGTTCGCCTCTTTGCAGGTGCAACTATTGATCGAGCTGTACGCGACGTAGGTTCCGGTCTCGACCCCGTTGCGCATCGCCCACTTGATGTGTCCGAGGTTGTCGCGCTCCCGCTCGCTCAGCTTGCGCTGCCAGTCTCGGCAGAAGCCCGGAAAAGCCGCACTGGCGGTCTGGAACTCCTTGAGCGCGCGCATCATGACGGGGTTGAGCGTCTGCGTCGTTCCCCGCATCCCGCTGCTACCCAATCCCTTCAGGACCGGGCTGCCGGTGCTCGCGACCACGGTGGCCGGACTCCCCTGCGCAAGCTTCGGCTGCGAAGCAGGCAACGGCTTTGCGGGCGCCGCGAGCGCCAGGGCGGGCGCCGCGGGTGACGTCACGGCGGCGGCCGCAGGCGCGGGTACGGCGGCTGCCGACGCCAGCTCAGGCGCGGCGGACGGCAGGTCAGGAGCGAGGATCGGTTGGACCGGGACGCCGGCTACCGAAGCGGCGTCCGTCGAAGGCGCTGATGCCACGGCGCCTTGCACCTGAATCGATGAGCCGGAGAGGGTGGCTGCGGGCGGTTGAACTGCGGACGGCGGCGCAAGCGATTGCGAGCAGCCGGCGATTGGCAGCACCGTCAATCCAAGCAGAACAAATCCCGCCGCCGCTCCAATCGGCATGTTGCCGCCGCGCCAGATATAACGCATAGCCGCCCCCGGACAGTCATTCAGCCTAATGCATTATTGACTTTTGCGCTGCTGTGTAAAGAGCCGGTAACGAGATTCAAGCTTGATCGGGAATAAGACCCAAGCGGCCGCGCAGGCGGTGGCGAGGAGCCGGACGATGGCCGCAGCCCCCCGGATTGGGGGCTGCGGCCGCATTCAAATCCGTACAGTCGGATCGTTGCTGGTTGCTGGAACCAGTTCGCCGTTACTGATTCGGAATCAGCTCGACCCGGCGGTTCTGGGCGCGTCCTTCGGCCGTCTTGTTGGTGGCGACGAAGTCCGTCTTCCCGTAGCCGTGCGGGCTCAGGCGGCTTTCCGCGATACCGTGGTCGGCCAGATACCTGACCACCGCGTCGGAACGGCGC
>JAKAVN010000097.1 GCA_021827495.1 Deltaproteobacteria bacterium
CATAATCCATTCGCCACCGTGTGAGCTTCACCGCCAACCACCGCCTCAACCGACTCCTGAGAGTTAGTCCGGAGGTGAACAACCTGTCAACCGCAACCGCGCCGGTAAGAGTAGAAGTCTTTGGAGAACGCCGAGAGATGCCGCACGCCAGTAACGGCGGTTTCCCTTTCGTCGGGCACTACCGCTGCCGCGATTTCGTCAACACCTCGCTTATCGCGGCGCAGGGCCGGACCGATCCGATTCAGGACTTCAATGGTCTCGTGTCATGGCTTCACCAAGCCGGCCTCATCGATGCCGCCGAGCGAAGAGTTGCCCTTGCGAAGTGGGGCAAGGGACGCGAGGCGCAGCAGACCTACGGCGCCGCACTGCTTTTCCGACTCCGGATGACGGAGATCGCGGAAAAACTCGCGACCCGAAAACAAGTGTCCAAATCCGGCTTGGATGCGATTAACGAGCAGCTCCAAAGTCTCGCCGCGCGCGCCAAATTGACGCGAGGCAAGAGCGGGTTTGTCGAACGCCTTGAAACTGATCTGACTGAGCCGCGCCAACTCATCGTATCGGTGGCGCAATCGACCGCCGATCTTCTGTGCCATGGCGACTTATCTTTGGTTAAACGGTGCGCTAATCCTTCCTGTTCGCTGTACTTCTACGACACCTCGAAGAATCATACGCGGCGATGGTGCAGCATGGAGCGGTGCGGCAGCTGCATGAAAATGGCCGCTTACTACCGGCGCCAGAAATTGACCCGTCGCGGCAGCGCGCCCATAGCCAAGGACCAGCGTTGATCTGACCACTCTCGCTGATTCTTGCAAGTAATGAATGCGGCGGGAAGTCAGGGGAATTATCCGCAAAAGTGTGTCTGCCAAAATGGCACGGTGATCGGAAACTGCCGAATTCACCGCCATCGCGGCAAGGCAAAACCCCTCCTCGATCGCTTGAGCCACACGCGATTTTGAGAGTTTGAAGCGCCAGACGAAGCGGCTGGCATCGCGATTGCTGACAAGCGAATCAGGAGGAGTCGGAGTGGCGCGGCGGAAAATCCAGGGTAACCGAAGGATGGTCGAAGAATGCAGCGCTTAGCCACGCCTAATAGGATGGTCGAACTTGCAGAGCCTTCGTCTCAAGCAGGTGATTATCTCAAGGTTCCAGAAACGGCTGGGCGCGCTCGCGTCGCACCAAAGACTCTTTACAACTGGATCAGTCTCGGACGTATTGGCCCGGGCGAAGGCGTGTGCCATATAGGTCGCAAGGTCGTCATTCATTGGCCGACCTTCGAGGCAACGGTGCTGCGAGGTAGTCCAAATGGCGCGGCTTGAAAGTGATCGCGGCCGGCTTCTGATCAGCTTTCAGTATCGAGGCCAACGCTGCCGCGAATACCTCGGCTTGCCCGACAATCGCGAGAACCGCCGCGTCGCGGCTCGCGTCCTGAGAGAAGTCGAGCTTGAGTTGGCCACCGGCAAGCTTGATTACGCGGCGAAGTTCCCTGCGAGTAAGAATCTCAAGCACTTCAGCCCGGCGCAGACCGACAAAGCGGAGCGACCGACGCTTGGCGAATTCGCAAAGCTGTGGTTGCAAGAAAGGCGCGCCGCAATCACGCCGGCAACTCTTTACGATTACGAACGATTACTGGAAACGTACATCCTGCCCTTGAAACTCGCGAGCATGCGCATCGATGCAATTGACGATGGCCATGTCAAACGCTTCGTCGCGGAGGTCCAGGCAAAACGGACGCGGAAAGGAGAACCGGTCAAGCCGCGCCGCATCAACATGGCGGTCGCGCGACTCAGGACCATCTTCGCCACCGCGAAGCGCCGCAAGCTCATCGCCGAAGACCCGATGGGATACGTCGATAATCTGCGAGAGCCCAAGTCCGAGGTTGATCCGTTGACCTTCGAGGAAGCGCAGAGACTTCTCGCCGCCGCAACCGGCCAGGATCGCGCGGTCTTCACGGTGTTAATTTTTGCCGGTCTCCGTCCCAACGAAGCGCTGGCGCTCCAATGGGAGGACATCGACTTCGATCGCGAGGTTATAAAAGTCCGCCGGACGCTGAGCCGGTTCGGCGGCCTCGGCCTGCCAAAGACCAGTTACAGCGAGCGCGAAGTTGACATGCTGCCGCCGGTGCGCGTCGCGCTCCAGGAGCAGCGCGCTCGTTCGCAACTGAGGAGCGAGTTCGTGTTCGCAAGCGAGAGCGGCGGCCCGCTCGATCTGACCAATCTGCGCGAGCGCAACTGGCGGCGGTTGGTCCGGAAGTCAGGCTTGCGTCCGCCTACGCTCTATCAGTGCCGCCACACATTCGCGGCGCTTCAACTCTCGCGCGGCGAGAATCCGCAATACCTTGCGCATCAGATGGGTCACGCCAACCTTGAAATGATCATCCGGCATTACGCGCGATGGACGCGAAGACCGGAACGGGTTGGAAAGCTCGGTGCTCAACTCGAAGCCGAGTTCCCGCAAGAAATGCCAGAAATTTGCCAGAAAGTGGCCGAGGCAGAGGAACCTACCCACACCCGCCAACCATCCAAAAGCCTTGATTTTACGAGGAGAATTGGTGGAGCGGGCGACGGGGTTCGAACCCGTGACGTCCAGCTTGGGAAGCTGGCATTCTACCACTGAATTACGCCCGCTTAAGCTGCGACTTTAGGCCGCCTTCTAATTCCTGTCAAATCAGCGTGCCCGCGGCGCCGGTTGATCTAGCGCGCGCGACGACTCCGTCGATTCGACCGCGGCCCGCGAGACCGCTGTTTCTTTCCCCTATCGAGCATTGCAAAATATTGATACGGCGCGCAGTCGTGGGCGCGGGCCTGGTGCTCGCTGCGCGGGCAAGGCCCGCGCCTGGAGTTTCTACATATTTAGGCGGCAGCCGCAGCGATGAAGTGGTTGGCGGAGGTAAGAATACCGAGTTTTTGTAGCAGTTCAGGGTGCTCGGCGGCTTGTTTGCGCAGCAAGGTGATGAGATGGAGGCAGGAAGGGGGTTTGGCGTTGCGGCGCCACTTGGGGAGGGCGGCAAAGGCGGGGCCGCGGCGGGCACCGAAGACCTTAAGTGCGGCGAGCAGCAGGGCGCAGTAGGCGGCGACGGCCAGAGCGGGCTGTCTGGGGACGGCGGCGGCATTGCGCAACTGGGCCTGACCGACGCCCAGGGTGTCTTTCTCATCGCGGTGATTGACTTCGATCGGCCAGCGGTCGCAGTAGATTTGCCGCAGCTGGCGCGCGGGAGCGGCCAGTTCGGTGCACAGCAGATAAGCCGGCTGACGATAGTACCAGCGTCCGCGCCGGCGTTTGCGATAGGGGGTGGGAGCGATCACGAACAGGCGCAGGGGCCGGGTGCGGGCGCCGCCCTGCCACAGCACGCCGGAGACTTCTTTAATAGCGCACGGAGCGGCGCTTGCCGCCGTAAAAGATCCTGGTGATGCGCCAGGGCAGGGCCGGGTCCTGGCGCACCTTGCGCGGGAGTGAACTTGTGCGCGCTGTAGATGCGCCGGCCTTCGTCCACGGCGGGGCGGCACAGTCTGGCGTCCTTGCGCGTGCGGGAAATGAGTTGGGTGCGCGCGGGCAGGCCGCCCAGCACGGTGCGATTGCAGAAGCTGGCGTCGGCCGCGCTGAGCAAAGTCTGGAGCTGGGCTCCGGCGCCGTCGAGGGCGGCGCGCCGGGCGGCCATGGAGCCGACGAAGCGCTGGGAGAGGCGCAGGCGTTTGCAATCCTTGCGCTATTGTTGGCAGGCCGCGGCATCGGCGCGCCAGCCCGGCTTTTTGACGGTGAAGACTTCCTCGAAGCGGATGAGAACGGCGCGGCAGGAGAACTCGCCCAGCCGGTACCGCGGCAACAGCAGCGAACACTGCAGGAAGCGCAGGCCCAGGATCAGATTGGTATGGAAGGGCGGCGAGAGGGGGTCGCGATGGAAACTGGCCTGGGCAATGGTGCGTCCGGTTTTGCGCACCCGGGTGTCGTCAACGGCCACGCCGATAAGGCCGCCGCGACAGTAGCGCAGACCCTCTTTGAGCAGCGGCGCGAACAGGCGCTGGGCATCCCACAGGGCGCGGGAGTGCAGGAAGTAATCGGCCGACCAACTGCAGTGCTGGCGGCCGTTGGTCCACAGGCTGCGCCAGAGCGTGGCGCAGCCCATCACCAGCAGGGCGCCCAGGGCCTGGCGCTGGACCCTGAGCAGCAGGCGGCGTTGAGTAAAGACCCGGTGCCAGTCCTCGGTAAGCGTGAGCAAGGCCTGGAGCAGCCGCCGGGGGAGATTCATCACTTGGTCTCCGGGAGCAGGGCGAAAGTGTTTTTGGCGGGGCGCGCGAAGCGCTCGCGGCGGGCGACCTTTTTGCTCAGCGCGGAGACCAGGCTTTCGCGCTCGACGCTGATGCCGAAGGCCTGCTCGATGCGCTCGATGATCACCGCGACATGCAGCGGGGAGCGCGCGCGCTTGAGTCTGTCATAAGCCATATCGACTTGGGACATACGTTTGGGTCGGGGACCGGGCGGGGCGCTGTCAGAGTCCCGGCGCAGGCGCCGGACGGCGCGCAGCTGCGCCTCGAGAGACGCTTCAAATATGGAGAGGATGGCATCCTTGAAGTCGTCTGCCACGCCGCCACTCCCGCACCAGGAAACTGCCGCCAAGACTACCCTGATAAGGTCGGTATGTCAATACATCGTCCTATCGATAGACCTGAAATGTAGAAACTCCAGGGCGCGGGCAAGGCCCGCGCCCTCTTCCCGGCCTTCCCCCGCGCTGCGGGGGAAGGAAGAAACAGGCTGCTTCCCTCGTTTATGGGGAAAGCGAGGATGCGGGTGTTCAAGTTTCCAGCCTGCGATGACCGTGGCTCGGGTTTTTAGCCCGAGATGACAGGCTAAAAGCCTGAGCCACGGTAGAAGGCCAAGCTGAAAGTCTGCCTGTCAACGCATTTCGCAGTCCTCAGTAAGCGGCGATCGGTTCCTGCGCTGCGCCCCCGCGTACGGGCTAGCGCGGCGGATAGAGCTCGTGCAGCAGGTCGTGCATCTCCTCCAGGCCTTGGAAAAACTGTTCGAGGTCGTGGCATAGCCGGCGATAGGATTGTTCGGCCGACTTAACCACGAGCAGCCGCGCGCGGTAGTAATCGCGCTTCGGATCACCTTCGGCGATCTCGGCCTGCCTTTGCTCCAACTCGACGATCGCGTCCTCGAAGCGCAGCCTAATCTCGGCCAGGTTACGCGCGTGGGCGAGGCTTGAGATTGCCGGTTCGCTGTCCGGCGCGCGGCCGAGCTCGGCCAGCTCGTGTTGACGCTCTAGGCCGCGGTTGCCGCCCAGCACTTCGATCAGGGCCAGACGCAGCGCGGCGATCTCATTGCAGGCCATAAATCAAAACATGCTCCTTCGCCTAAAGCGCATTCGGTTTCACGTTCGCTCGCATGTCGCGGCTTTTGGCCGGCGACCGTTCGGAGAGGCGCTTGGGTCGCGCGAGAGGGACGCGCCCCGCCTCAGATGGTCATGATCTGGTCGACCAGCCGCCCAACCGGGCGATTTGCGCACAGATGCTGTTCGATCACTTCGTCCAGGTCCGAGGGCTTGAGGCTGCGGTACCAGACGCCGTCCGGATAGACGACCAGCAGCGGCCCGTCGCCGCATCGGCGAAGGCAACTGGTCTTGGTGGTCTGGATTGTCCGGTCGAGCCCGCGCTCCTTGAGCTTGAGCCGCAGCGCGGCGAGCAGCGCGCCGCTGCCTTGGCTGACGCATTCGCTGTTGACGCATACCAAGAGATGCTTGCGGATCGGTCCATGGGCGTGGTTCTGCTCGGGGGCCGCGCTTATACTTGCGTGTTGAAGCGAGCGCAAAAGCGCCTTTTCGCCGCCTACTTCGTCTTCGAACCCGGCCAGCCTCACCTTGTACTTGCACAGGTCGCAAGACATCTGCGTCAGGCCTTCGCGCGCTTCGCGCACCCGCAGGAAGACCAGGTCGAGCAAACGGGGGTCATTGCCCAGCGGCGGCGCGACGAGAACTTCGATCCAGGGGAACTCGCGCCGAAAGCTCGCGGCAGCCGCCTCCATGCGCCGCACCAACACGCCGGCGAAGAACAGATACGGAGCGACGATTACGCGTCGCGGCCGCAAACGAGCCAGCTTGCGCAGCGCCTGGTCAAGCGACGGTCCGACGACCCCGCAAAAGGCGCAATCGACCGCAGCGAAGCCGCGCCCCTCCCACAAAAGGCGCGCAAGCTTGTAGAGGTCGCTGTTCGCGTCGGGGTCGCTCGACCCGCGGCCGAGCACCAACACCGCAGTGTCGGCAGCCGGCCGTTTTGGCGCCTCGGCTATGGTCTGGCTTATCCGGTCGCTAAGAATCTCGACCATCAGGGGATGCACGCCGAGCGGAGCGGCCTGGCTAAAGCGTATACCGGAGAAACCGGCGCGCGCGGCTTCGACATGCAGCGGTATGTCCGACTTCGTATGGCCCGCGGCCAGCAGCAAGAACGGCGCTACCACGACTTCCCGCACGCCGGCGCGCGCGGCGCGCTCCAGGGCCTGGGGCAGAGTCGGCTCGGCAAGCTCGACGAAGGCCGCTTCGAGCGTCCCCGCGGTGCGCGCGCGTGCCGCCGCGACCATGTCGAGAAACGCTCGATTAGCCTCGGCAACGCGGCTGCCGTGGCCGACCATCACGGTAGCGGCCGGCCTCATAGCTGGTTCGCCGGCGCGGCCGAGTGCGTGCCGTCGTTGCGGCCCCGGCCGCGCCGCGTCAACTTAAATTCCATCACTCCTCGGCCGCGACGGTCACGCTCGGGGCGTCGGCGCAGCGCGCCTTGAGCGCCTCGAACGCGGCGCGGCGCGCCGGATCGAAGTCGCTCTTGGCGCGGTTGGTGCGCGGCACGTAGCAGGTGAGCACCGGCGCCCCGGCCGGGTCGAAGAACCTGACGAAGCAATTGCGCTCAGCGCCGCCGGCGACCTCGGCGCGCGCGAGCGCGCTATGCCGCACGTGCAGATGGTCGGGGCTGCCGCTGAGCTCGATCGTCAGATACTCCTCTGTGCGGCGCGCGGCCGGCTTGCCGCAAAGCTCGGCGATGGCGCTCTCGTTGCGCACCACGAAACGAATTTCATCCCATCCCGCCAGCGCTTCGAGCAGCTCGATTAGCATGCGGCCCGACCCTCCTCGATAAGCGCGATCGCGATCGTCACCCGCCCACATTTGCGTTTGGGCACGAGCACGGTTTGCGCCCCCGCGCCGAGCATCGCGGCCGGCTCGGCGACGCCGAGCACGCCCGCGTGTTTAAGCACCGTGGGCGAGGGGTTCGGAATCAGATGTTCCACGCGGTTGATCTCTTCGCGCTCGAATGCACGCAGCGTAAGCCCGCGCTTTTGCGCGAAGGCGCAAAGACCGGGCTCGTCCTTTTTCAAGGCGTAGGTGGCGAGGTTGCGCACGCTCAGCGGCGAGAGCCCGTTGTCAAGCAGCACCCGCTCGAAGGCCCGCTCGATCTCCTCTACCGTCGTGCCGCGGTCGCATCCGACGCCGACGATCAGCGATTTGGGGCGCATCCAAAGCGTGGGAAGCTCGGCCGGCGTTTGCGCGGCGACGATTCGATGGGAGATTACTACGGCGGCCCGGAAACGGCCGTCAAGCTCGTCGAGCGAAGCGATACGGGACACGCCTTTGGCCGCGAAGCGCTCCAGGTCGGGCAGTCCGACGCCGTCCTCGGCGAAGACCGCGACCGGCTCTCCATCGACCAGCATCCCGCTGACGGTCTTGAGCGCTTCCCAGTTCTCGATTTCGGCGCCGAGTTCCTTGGCCAGCATGTCCGGCGCGAGCGTCTGGTTAACGTCGGTGCCGGTGGTGACTACCGGCATCGCGCCTAGAATCGCGCCCAGCTCGTTCGCCAACTGATTGGCGCCGCCCAGATGGCCGGCGCAGAGGCTTATCGCGAAGCGGCCGGCGATATCGACCACGACGATCCCCGGGTCGTAGCGCTTGTCAACGATGAACGGCGCGATGGTCCGCACCACGATCCCGGTCGCCATCACGAAGATCAGACCCTCGTAAGCGCCGAAAATCTCCTGAACCAGGGGCGCGAGCTTGCCGTCGAAGCGACGCCATTGCGCGGGCGCGATGGCGTTGTACTTGCGCGCCACGAAGACCTCGCACGCGGGCACGGCGCCCTGTATTCGCCGACAAATATCGACGCCCTGGCGCGTGAGCGTTATCGCGCCGAGCTTGGTCATTCGTCCGTTCCGGCGCTCGGCTCAACGGGCGCGCGCAACGAAAGGCCGGGCGTTTGTCCCTCGAGCACCTCATGGGTTTCGAGGTCGTACTTGTTCGTATAGCCCCGCGGGGTGACGATAAGACCGGCGAAATTGTAGGTGTTCGAGTTGCCGATTATCACCGTGGTGAGCATGCCGATCTCATGCTCGTGCAGATGGGCGAGATCCGACACGGCCACGCTCTGGAGCTTGCGGTAGGCGCTCTTGACGATGCCGGTCGGAGTCGCGCCGGAGCGATGCTTGAGAATTATTTCCTGGGTCTTTTTAAGCTGCCAGTTGCGCCGCTTGGACTGCGGATTGTAAAGCGCGATCACGAAGTCCGCCGCCGCCGCAGCCTCCACACGCCGTTCGATTAGCTCCCACGGCGTGAGCAGGTCGGAGAGGCTTATCGCAGCGAAGTCGTGGGTCAGCGGCGCGCCGATCAGCGAGGCGCAGGCCGAAAGCGCGGTGATCCCCGGGATCACTTCGACGTCCGGGTTGTCGCCGGGCTTCCATCCCATCTCGCGCAGGCACTCGAAGGTTGGTCCGGCCATTCCGTAGACGCCAATGTCGCCGCTGGACACCAACGCGACGGTCTGGCCCGCGCGCGCGATCTCCACCGCCTCGCCGGCGCGATCGAGCTCCTCGGTCATCCCCTTGCGGATCACTCTTTTGCCCTCGAGCAGCTCGGCGATAAGCTTGATGTAAGTCGAATAGCCGATCACCACCTCGCTTTGACGAATCGCGGCGAGCGCGCGCGGCGTGATCTGGTCGTGATTGCCGGGTCCGAAGCCCAGCAGAAAAAGTCGTCCTCGCGGGCCGTTGTTCATGATGTCACCTCGCCGGGTTTTTGCGCGCCGGCCGTCTTTTCACGGTCTGGCGCGCGCTTGCGAAAGCCGTGGCTGAAGCTCGGGTCGTAGAGCCGCGACTTGCGTTCGCCCGCGCGCTGCTTGATCGCCGGGTCCAGCGCGGCGCCGACCAGAATCATGGCCTGGGCGCGGATTCCCGCCGCCTTGCTCTTCGCGGCGATATCACCGAGCGTGCCGCGCACGATGCGCTGGTCGGGCCGGCTTGCATTGGCGACGACCGCGACCGGGGTTTCCGGCACGTAGCCGGCGCTCAACTCCGCCACCACGCGGTCAATCAGCGTCGCGCTGAGAAAGACCGCGACGGTTGCCCGATGGCAGGCAAGCTCGCCCAGGCGCTGCCCCAAGGGCATCGGCGTGCGCCCCTCGGCCCGCGTCAGAATCACCGTCTGCGCGAGCTCGGGCACGGTGAGCTCCTGGCCCAACGCCGCCGCCGCGGCAAACGCCGAACAGACGCCGGGGATTACCTCGTAGGCGACGCCCGCGCGCTCGAGCGCGACCATCTGCTCGTGAATCGCGCCGAAGATCGAGGGGTCGCCGGAATGAACCCGGGCGACAAGCTTGCCGTCCCGCGCGCGGCCCACCATCAGCTCGACCAGTTGCTCGAGATGGAGGCCGGCGCTGTCATGAATCTCGGCGTCGGCCCGCGCGTGGGCGAAAAGTCCCTGGTCGAGCAGGGAGCCGGTGTAGATGATGATGCTCGCTTGCCCGATTATGCGATGGGCACGTAACGTGAGCAGCTCGGGGTCGCCGGGTCCGCCGCCCACGAAATAGACCTTGCCGGAACTCATCGCGCCGGCCCCGCTTGCGCCTTGACCAGGCTGTCGGGCGCGCGGTCCTGCTCGGTTATCCCTGGAGCGCGGTCTTCGTCGGCCGGCTCCTCGGCGGAGCGCGGCGCTCGCCCGATATCGAGCTTGGTCTGCGCGGCTTCTTCCTGCAGCGCGCGCACCAGCGGCACCGCGCGTTTGCTGACAATCAGCGTGGTCAGATAATGGAGCCGCTTGGCGCGGTACGCCTCCAGGTCGCGCGTAACTATTTCCTGCTTGGTGCCGACGCGGCTTGCCAGCAGCGCGCGGTCGCGCAGACCGAGCTCGTCCAGCACCTCGAGGACTTGGTCGAGCACGGCGCCTACCTTCATCAGAACGACCGTGTCGAAACGCTCGAGCAGCTCCTTGAGTTCGTGCTTGCCGTAAGTGGCCGGCACGATCGCGATCGCCTCGTCCGCTTGGCCGAGCGCGACTCGTCCGGCGGCCGCCGCCGCGCCGAGCGAAGACACGCCGGGCACGATCTCGACGCCGATCTCGGGAAACTCATCCGCGATAATCTCGTAGACGTGCAGGAAGGTGGAGTAGAGCATCGGATCGCCCTCGGTGATAAAGGCCACCGACCTGTTCGCCTTGAGATGCGCGACGATCACGCGCGCCGATTCGCGCCAGATGGGGATTAGCCGCGCGAAGTCCTTGTCCATCGGGAACAGCAGCCCCTCAAGCCGCTGGCGGCTTAGGTCAAGCATTGGCTTGATGATTCGCAGCGCGTAGCTCGAGCCGCCGGCTTTGCACGACGGATAACAGACAACGTCAACCGCGCGCAGGACGCGTTCGGCCTTGAGCGTCAGCAGCTCAAATTCTCCGGGCCCCACGCCCACGCCGTAAAACACGATCCCGCCGCCGCTCATGTCGCTTCCTCCGCGCCGGGACTCGTGCCGGACTTAATCGCGCTGATAATGAAGATCGGGTTCAGCGCCTCGAAGCGCAGCAGGTCCAGGATGGGCTTGCTGCGGGAAATCTGCACCAATGTGACGTCGAATTTAAACCCGACGCTCTTGAGCGTGTCGAGGGCCGCGCTCAGATTGTCGAGCGTGATGGCGTTGATCACCAGCCGGCCGTTGGGGCGCAGCCGAGCCAGCGAGGTTTTGATTACCTCGGCCATCTCGCCGCCGCTGCCGCCGATAAAGACCGCATCCGGGTCGGCCTTGATTTGTCCCAGGGCCTGCGGCGCGCGGCCGTGAATCACCTCGATTACATGGCCGAGCTCGAACTTGGCCACGTTTTGCCGCGCGATCTCGGCGTCCTCGGCGTTTTTTTCCAGCGCGAAGACCTTGCCCTCGCCGCCGACCACCATCGCGGCCTCAATCGCGACCGAGCCGGTGGCGGTTCCGATATCCCAGATTACGTCCCCCACGCCGGGCGCCAAACGCGCCACGCTGAGCGCGCGAATCTCGGCCTTGGTGATGAGGCCCTTTTCGGGCTTGCGCTGAAAGAAGGCCTCGTCGGGCAAACCTATCGTAAGACGCTTCATATCGTATGACGCTTCACAGTCTCTGTGCGGCAATGAGAATCAACACGTTGAGCGCCGACACCGCCTCCAGCCTCGCGAGCTCCTCGAGCGGCAGCTCGCGCACGCGCTCGTTCAAGCTGCCCAGCTCCTCGCATAAAAAGGCGCGGTAACCGTCGGCGCCCGCCGCGAGCAGCGCGCGCGCGACCGCCGCCGGCGTGTTCGACGGGTCGGTGAAAATCCCCACCTTGTGATGGGGCACGATTTGTTCAACCTTGAGCGGCCGGCCGTGGAAGCTTAACAAGACCGCGTCGTCCCACGGCTCCTTGATTCGCGCGAACGCTTCTTGCATCGCGCTGGGTGCCGGCACGATTTCGACCTGCGCCTTGCCGAGCCTGCTCACCAAATACTTGGCGACGCCGTAGAAGTTGGGATCGCCCGAAGCCAGAACGACGGCCGGCTCGCGCGCATCGTCGAGCGTCTGCGCGAGGTCGGGGAGATTGGAGCGAATCACGAAGCGGCGCGCCGGATGGCCCGCGAATAGCGCCAGATGACGCTCGCCGCCGCAAAGGAGCCTTGCGCCGCGCACGGCCTCGAGCGCGCGCGCCGACAAATCCTGCGGGCCGCCGGCGCCGATGCCGACGATCGTTACCGGGGCGGGTGTTCGCGGCCGAAACTGCGGCGCGGGCCCGCCGGCGGCGCTTTGCGCGGCGGGCCCGTTCTCTTGCGCGCCGGCGGGTTGCTGTTGGGATGCGCCCGGTCTTTGCGCGGCCAGCGCGAGTAGGGCATGGATAATCGCCACCGCGATCGTACTGCCGCCCTTGCGCCCGCGGGCGACGATCGCGGGCAGGTCAAGACGCAGCACTTCCTCCTTGGACTCGACCGCGTTGACGAAGCCGACCGGCACCGCTATCACCAGCGCCGGTCTGACTCCTTCCTCGCGCGCCAGTCGCGCAATCTCGAGCAGCGCCGTGGGCGCGTTGCCGACGGCGATCACGCTATTCGCCAGCAGCGCGCGCGCGCGGCGCATCGCGGCCACCGCGCGTGTCAGGTTGAGCCGCGACGCCTCCTCGATTACCTGCGGGTCGGAAATAAAGCAGTGCGTAGTGATGCCGAAGCGGGCCAGGCGCGGGGCCGAAAGGCCGGCGCGGATCATCTCGACGTCAACCACCAGGCCGCATCCCGAGGCGAGCGCGGCTATGCCGGCTTCGAGCGCGTGGCGATGAAAGACGATGTTGTCTTTGAACTCGAAGTCGGCGCTGGCGTGAATCACGCGGCGCACGACCGGCCACTGCTCGGGCGTGAAGTGATGGGCGCCGGCCTCGCGATCGATCGTGGCGAAGCTTTCCTCTTCGATCTGGCGGCCGGGGGCGGTTATCTGCTCCATCGAGGCCTCATCGCCGACCCGCCGTCTGCGTGGCAGTGGCTTGCTTTACGCGCGCGCATCGCCCGGCCGCGCCCCCTTAAGATCGTTAAGCGCCGGGTCGCCGGCGTAGAGCCCCAGGAGCTTGCCGTCAAAGTCGGTGAGCATCACGCTAATCGGCAGAGCGGCGCCGGCAAAGCGGCGCAGATGTTCGGCGGCGGCCGCGCACACCTCATCGGGCAGCGCGTCGAGCCCGCCGGCCAGCGCAATTTCCAGGGCATGACGGGCGGTGTTGGCGGCTTCGATCTGTGCGGCGATGGGCGCATCTGCGCCGAGCTTTCGCGCCAGACCGGCCAATAA
>JAKAVN010000098.1 GCA_021827495.1 Deltaproteobacteria bacterium
GGCTTCATCGATGATCTGGCGGGTCTGCTCATTGAGCGGCACGCAGAGAAAAAGATAATCGCTGCGGCGCAGCAATTCCGGGAGTCGCTCCCGCCCGCCCACCCATTCCAGCCCCAGGCGCTCGGCAAGCGCCGGCGCGGGGCGGCGCTGAAGGCCAATCAGGCGCATCCCGAACGGACGCAGACGCGCCGCCAGCGCCTGCCCGATGCCGCCCAGGCCGACGATTCCAGCGGTGCGCCCAAGCAGCGCCCGCCCAAGCGGGGTGCCCCAAGTCCCGCCCGCGCGGATACTCCGCTGCGCCACTGGCAGCCGCCGACTGACCGCGATCGCCGCCATCACACACCATTCGGCGACCGACTCCGCGTTCCCGGTGCCCGCGGTGGGCACGTTGGCCACCGCGATATTGCGCTCGCTCGCCGCCGCGATATCGACGCCTTCGAGACCCGCACCCCATTGCTGGATCAGGCGCAGGCCCGCGATACGGTCCATCAGCGCGCCGTCGATACGCGACATCGCCGGCAGCAGTACGTCGGCGGCGTGGCCCTCCGCGCGCAGGTTCGCCACGTCGATCATGTCGAGTTGAACTTGGGGCAGCGCCTCGGCCATGAACTGGCGCACGGCCGTGAATCCGGTTCCGGCCACAACGATTCTGGGCGAAAGCATAGAAATTTGCTCGCTCGACGGCGCAATTTTCGCCGCTACATTTGAACCCTGGACGCCGCCCGCCTGCAAGCGTTTGGGACGAGCGGGCGTCCGCCGCCTACGACGCGGCGGACGCCACCGCGACCGGCGCGCTCGCGTGGCGAATCGCCCAGTAGCACGGCGCCGCGGCGAGCAAAATCAGCGCGCCCATCTCCCACGCCGCCGGGATTCCGAAAGCGTCGGCGACGCGCCCCCCGGCGAGCAATCCGAGCGAGCCGCCCAGGGTCGAGAAAGTGCTGCTGAAGCTCAGCAGGGTCGCGCGATCCTCGGCCTCGATCTGTTCGTTGAACCAGCTCTGGCTGAGCGGCTGCATCGCGCCCGCGCTGAGGTTCATCACGAACAGGCTGGCCAGCGCGAGGGTCGGCCGATAGGCCATCGCGCCGCCCACGAACAGCAGCAGGCTCGCGCCAGCGACCATCGCGGCCAGCCACGCGCCGCGGTCCGCCGCCTCGATTGTCATCCGCGCCACCACCTCCGCGCCGATCATCCGCGCAACCGTGAACAGGCAGTAAAACCATCCGACGATCCAGATCCCGACCCCGTAGCGGTCGTTGAAAAGCTGCGGCCATTCCAGCCAGTACGGCGCCCACGCCGCGAACATCAGCGCGCTCGCGCTGCTGAGCATCAGCACCGTACGGCTGCGAAAGCCCTGGCGCAAACCGGTCACGACCCGCGCCGCCACGTGCGCAAACAGGCCGCCAAGCTTAATCCGCACCGCGCCTGCGCGGCCAGCTTCATCCCGATGATCCTCGCGCATCAGGTAAATTGCGCCCATCCCCGCCATCGAGTAGCCGGCCGCACCCAGCAACCAGGGCAGCGCGAGGTTGATATCGGCAACGTAGGCGCCGATTATCGCGGCGCCCATGAAGCCGAAGTTGGTCAGTTGCGAGATGCGCGAGAAGAGCCGGTCCTTGACCCCGGCGAAGCCGGCCGCGTCCAGGGCGTCGACGCCCCACGCGTCGATCGCGCCGTTGCACAGGGTCGTGCCTATGCCGTCGATACACTCGGCGATCACGAAGATCAGGAAATGATGCGCGAAGAAGTAGACCATGAAGGCGGTGACGCGCGTCGCGCAGCCGAGGATGAACGAACGCCGCCGGCCCATCGCGTCGGCGAACGCGCCGGTCGGCACGTCGGTCAGGAACATCACGACGAAGTAGCACGCCAGTACGCTGTTTATCTCGAACTGGTCAAGCCCGCGCGCGCGCAGGAACAGCGGATAGACGCCATACAGGAAGCCGCCGGCAAACGCGTACGCCCACCACATCGCGTAGTAACGCCGCGTGATGTCGCGCAGTGCCGCGCCATTGCCCTCGGTTCGCTCGAGGGCGGCCGCTGGCGGCTCTTCGACGTTTCTCTGCCCGGCTGACATCCTCTAAGCTTTCAAGCGGGCTTCCCGCCGCGGGGAGCAATCGGCCATCCGGAAGTTGCCGTGTGAATCGATTACTTTACGCTCACCGGGCGCGAATACCTACACCTGAGCCCGAACCGGGCCGGCTCGTCCGGGCCTGGCGCTTCGCCGCCGTCGCGTGGGTCGCGGCGATGATCTACGCCGGCTACAAATCGATCCAGCTTTGGTCGCGGCTGGTGGGCTTTCGCACCCGCGACGGCTCGCCCGCGACCCTGATAACGCTGGCGAACCTGTTGCTCGGCAACACGGTGCGGCGCGGCGCGGCCGCGCTTACGCCGACAAGCAGTTGATCGAGGAATTTTTCGAGGGACTGCCGCGCGCGCTCAGGGTCAATCCAATCGTCGAGGTCCCGGCCGACGTCCTGCTGGTGACGCGCGTGATGGGCCTGCTGAGCGGGCTGGGCAAAGCGCTGGACTCGCGCGTCGACCTGCTCGCGACCATCATGCCTTACGCGCAGCGTCTCCTTGCGCCCTCGGCGGGCGCCGCCGGCGCCACCGACTGACGTGGCTTTACGCCTTGCGCCCGCTGGGTTAGCCTCGTTTCTTCGTAGATTAGGCCGCGCAACGCGCCCGGCGCGGCCGGCATAAAACTCCTACGAACGTATGGTTTCGCAATGTCGCAACGGCAAATGAAACTGGTCGCCCTGGCCCGCGAACTGGCGCAGGATTTCGCCACCCGCGCCGCCGACCAGTGCATGGAGATCGCCGGCGCCCACGGCATCCTCAAACGCAATCCGCTCGAGCGCTATTTCCGCGACGTGCGCGCCGGGATGAACCATCCCCTGTCCAACGCGCGGGCCCGCGAGCTCATCGGCAAGGTCGCCCTCGACATTTCGCTGGCCGAGATTCCGCGCTGGTAGCCGCGCCGCCGCCAAACCTGCCGCAATGTCCGCCAAACCCGCCACGATGTCCAATAAACTCGAGCAGGTGGCGCTGCGCGCCGCGCGCGCGGCCGGGCGCATCCATCTGCGCCGGCTAAGCCGCATCAGCGTCACCCGCAAAACCAATGCGCTCGACCTCGTGACCGAGGCCGACCGGGAATCCGAGCAGGCCGTCATCCGCACGCTTAGCCGCGCCTTCCCGGCCCACGCGATCCTGGCCGAGGAAAGCGGCGCGAACGCGCGGCTGAGCGAGCATCGATGGATCATCGATCCGCTCGACGGTACCACCAATTTCGCGCACGGCTTTCCGCAGTTCTGCGTGTCGATCGCTTACGAGCGGCGCGGGCGGGTCGAGCTTGGCGTGGTGTTCGACGCGCTCAAGCGCGAGCTGTTCGTTGCGGCGCGCGGCCGCGGCGCGCGGCTCAACGCGCGGCCCATCCGCGTGAGCAGGACGCCGACGCTCGAGTTGGCGCTGCTGGCGACCGGCTTTCCCTACGATCGGCGCGAGCGGCACAACTTCTATTTCACGTTCTGGGAGGCCTTCATGATGCGCACGCAGGGGGTGCGGCGCGCCGGTTCGGCCGCGCTGGACCTATGCTACGTCGCCTGCGGGCGGATCGACGCGTTCTGGGAGTTCGGGCTAAGGCCATGGGACGTCGCAGCCGGTGCGCTGATTGTGGCCGAGGCGGGCGGACGGGTCACCAGGCTCGACGGCGCGGCGCTCGACCTTGAAGCGCGGCAGCTCCTCGCGAGCAATGGCAAGCTGCATCGCGCGATGCGCGCGACGATCGCCAAGGCCTGGCCGGAGGCGGATCGCCGCCAGGCCGAAGGCCGCGCCGCCCCCTAACGCGCCCTGCCCTTTCGGCTGAAATCGCTGGCATGCGCGGGCGGCCGGCGGACCGGCGCATCGGCTCATGGATGCGCGCCCCGCTGCGGCAATACCTACTTCAGCGCCGCGCTGGAGCATCTGGTCCCCGCGATGTGCTTTGCGGCTTTTGCGCTGGGGCCGACAGCGAAGCGATGCTGTGTTGCGTCCGCGCCCGCGGCGCCAGCGCGGGGCGCTTGTTAGAGGTGGCGTGGCTGATGTACTTTCTGGCTCTGGCGCCGCCAGACCCGCCCCGGTAGTGAAAAGGACATCACGGAGGTCTCCGGAACCTCAAGTCCGGGTTCGATTCCCGGCCGGGGCACCACTTACCCCATAAGTGCCTGTAAAATCAGGGTTTTCTGAGTCGCCAAAGAGTTTCGCCTTTTCACTTGGGCAGAACTTGGGCAGATTCGGCCGACTCTGCGCCGCGCGGGGCAGCGAAATCACCGCAGCGAAAAGGTGTTCAACATCCAGTTTCTCCTCGTCCGGCGTGTCGGACCAGCGGCCGTACACCTCGTCAATTTTCTTCACTCCGACGTGGCCCAGCTGATGCGCGATCCACTGGATCGGCTTGCCAGCCATCAGCATCAGCGTCGTGTAGCTGTGCCGCAAGTTGTAAAGCACCCGGTAGGGCACGCCAGCACGCGCCACCGTCTGACGCCACGGCGCGTCGCCTTGCCATGCCTCCGTAAGCGGCTTCCCGAACCGGTTGCAGAAAACGAATTCACTTCGTAGCCGGTTCTGGAGCGCGAGCGACGCGAGCGCGATCTTGACCGGCCTGAACATGCGAACGTCGCGCAGGGATCGCTCGGTCTTGAGATTCTCGCTCACTTCTCCGTTAACGAGCTGCTGGCGTATGAGGATAAGTTCCCTCTCGAAATCGAGATGCCGATCCCAGCAGAGCGCGAGCGCCTCGCTCGGGCGTAAACCGGTAAATGCGAGTGTGATGTAAAATGTCCGCTGTTGGCCTTCGGTTGCGGCGAAGATGCGTAGCAGTTCGTCAGGGGTGAAAGGTTCGACCCGCCGTGGTGGTTTCTTCAGGTTCTTAACGAGCAACACGGGATTGCCTCTCTCACGGGGGATGAGGCCGCGATCAAATGCAACGGAAACCATCGTGCGAATGCGGGCCAGAATCTTATTGATTGTGCTGGCTTGAAGTTGCCGGCCGCCGGGGATTTGCTTGAGTTCAAGCTCCCGGATCAGACGCTTGATATGCCCGTCATCAAGCTCGGCCAGCGGCACGAGAGCGAACTTCGATGCCAGTACGTGAGCCTCAAATATGAACCGGTACTCCTCTCGGGTTCGCTCCCTGAGTCCGGCAAGCTCCTGCAGGTACTGGCGGACAAAATCGCCGATGGTCTCGACTCTCGCTGCGCTCTGGTCGGTAGCCCGGCGGCTCCATGGGAACCAACGAATCGGATCAAAGCTGTGGGCGACTATCTCGCTTTCGATTTCCTTGAGTTTCGCGCTCCAAAGTCGGCGATTGGCGCGATTGTCATCGAGGCGCGTGGATTCCCGGTAACGGCGGGGTCGTGAATCCTCCGGGCCTTTCCAGAGGAACGCGACCCGCAAGCGGCGCCTAACGCTGCCGTCCGCCGCGCGGTACGGCGTGCTTTCGAAACGAGCGAACCGCACTTTAGATTAGCTCTCCCCGATCGAGGGCGTCCTTGAACACCCGCCACTCGATCCTCACACTGCGCCCGGCGTGACGCAGGCCACGTTCGTTCGTGAGCTTGCCGTCGGCGATCCAGTGATAGATCGTCCAATACGAAAGCCCGACTCTCGCGGCACATTGCTTGACCGTGATGTAAAAGGGTTCGAACCGTTCGACAGGAACAAAGGCCGTCACCTCTTCACTTGGGTTCTGCACTGCACTCATGGCGGGATCTCACTTACTGGTCTGCATGCAGATTTGATAGCAGACTCCCGAAACCATTGCAAGTCCTCACGATCGCCACTTCCGCTTAGCGCTCGACGTTGTGCAGGTAGCCAAGCTGGGACAGACGCACTCCGGCCGCCTCCTCAGACACCGTGAACGCTTCGCTGACACGCTGCTTGAGGTCCATCGCCTTGGGAGAATCAGCGCGAACTTCTGAGTCGCCGCCCTTTCCAAGGCATGCTTCGACCGCCAGCTTGAGGCGGCTCACCGGCATCAGGAGTGCCCCCGCAGCGTAGCCAGCTTGCCATTCCATCCAGTCCACCTTATGGTCGGACGGCTCGATCTCTTCGTCCTTACACTTGTGATCTTCGCTCTTGGCAATGCCAGCAGAATTGTAGAGAGGGGCGTGAATTCGGACGTGTGCGTATTCGTGAGCGAGCGTGAATCTCAACCGATGTACGCGCCAGCTTTCAGTGAACAGCTCGCGCGCTATCCGAACCTTTGGCTTGCGCGGCGGGTCGAAATAGGTGACGCCGTGGATACCTTCCGCGAGATCGGCGTATACGTTCAGTTCCTTGGCGTCGCGCTCAATCAGTTTTATCAACGCGCCGTTTGGAACCGGTATCGTTACCTGTCCGTAAAGGTCATTGAGAAAGTCAAAGAGGAGTCGTTCGCACTGCTGGTCCAGGTAAGTCTGCTGGTAGTAGGGACGACGGCTGAAGCGACCCGTGGTGTCCCGTACCCATTCCATGGTCTTCGCTCCCTATCGCTTCTTCCCCTTGGTCTTGAGTTCCTTTCGAAAGGCCCGGTACGCGGCGAGTACTTGATCCTCGGACGCGTCCACAGGCTCGATATCTCTTGGCATGCGCTTCGCCGCGAAATAAAGCAAATCCACTTCGAGGTCGAGTTCCTTGGCGAATTGGTCGATCAGATGACCGCGCGGCGGATGGCGCAGGTTGTGTTCGAGGTCGTTCAGGTACGGCGCCGAGATCGGGCGGCCGTCCTCCATCTTGATCCGGGCTGCCAATTCCCGCTGCGTGAGTTGCGCCCGCTTCCGGCCTTCCGCAATCAGCTCGCCAAATGTCTTCATGCCCCTCCCGCCACTCCGGTTCTGCGAATTGCAAAATTATCACGCCTGCATGCTGATGTCATCAGCGAAACTTCCTCGGACGCATATCGACACCCAGGCGCGGCTCCACGTCGTCCGGTCTCCATGCAAGCAGCATTTTGAAGCGCCCGCCCTCTCAACCGAACCGAGGGCGGCGCCAGACTTCCGAGTCGCCGCCGATGTGCAGCTTGCAGGGCTGCGTGACAAGCGCGTCAGCGCGCCCGGCCTGCCGGTGGCACGCGGCCGTGCGCGGAGCACGGCGGCCACCTTATTTCGATGGAGCCTGGAAGACGCTAAGCTGTTTGAACCGTGAAGCTGCCCAATGGCGAGAAAGCGGTGGTCGAAATCGCGAAATTGCGCGATTATTGTTTGAGTGTGGCTCACCCGGAAGGTCGCCATAAGGCGCGCGTCTTTCGGTCGGTGCTGGGAATCGGCCCGGCCGAGAGCCATATGTTGCAGGAGCGGCTGCTGGCGGCGACACGCGATCAAGATGCCGTTGTCGGCGAAGTTGACGAATTCGGCCACCGTTATGTGATAGATTTTCCGCTGGAGCATGCGGGACGCCGAGCGCTGGTGCGCGCCGCTTGGATCGTGCTTGTAAATGAGGACTTTCCGCGCTTGACGAGCTGCTACATTTTGCGGGGACTCTGACATGAAACTATTGGATGTCGTTGCGCTTACCCAAGACGAGCCAGAAAAAGGACTTCGTCGAGGACAAGTGGGGACCATCGTAGAGACGCTCGCGTCGGGGGTCTTCGAAGTTGAGTTCTGCGACTTGGAGGGGCGGACATATGCCTCGGTTGCCCTGCCTGAAAGTCACCTCATGCTTCTTCACCACGAGCCGGCCTCGGCCGTGGCTTAACTTGACTTTTGGGCTTCGCAACAAAACCCGAATCGTCGCTGAGGTGGATAAATAGGTGCCCTTCGAGACTCCCGTCGGATTGAAGGCTTGCCCATCCCCGGCCACACACCCTGTCGCCTTCGCTCAACCCCTCCCAGGAAAACTCGACGAAGGGTAGCCCGTTGCGTTCCGTGAATCTGCAATCGAGCCATCCCTTCACAGCGCCAAAGATAAATTCGCCCTGGCCGCGCTTATCGATCGTGATGTGGGCGGTCTCGATGAGATCGAGATATTCCGCATCCCACTCATCCATATGCACGATCTGCCATGATCCATGAAACGATTTGGACTTTGCTGGCATGAGATGTTCTCTCGTACTCGGGGCTCGCGTCACCGCCGGATTCCGTAGCCGCGATTGTGCACATGCAATGTGCGCTCTGGAATGATCTTGAAGCTATGACGCACATTTGCGGGAATCTGCTCCAGAGCCGTGGACTTCTCGCGGCTCCGATTAACGACTTGGCGTAATCGCTCTCTATCGTCCGTATAGACGCTGATACCATGCCGGGCGCGGCTGATTGAAACATAAAACTGCTTGCGGTTGACGAGCTCGGCACTGCGCATCGTGTCGATGTTGACGATGACGCGATCGACAGTTGCGCCCTGGCTCGAATGCGAGGTCGATGCGTAGCCGTAGTCGATGTGGCGCAGACAGTTTGCCTGAGCTTCGACTACACGCCCATCCTCGGTGCGAATTCTGACCGTGCGTTCATCGATTGCGACGATCGTTGCGAACTCACCGTTGGCGAACTTGAGGGTTCGCTCTGGCGCACGAAACTGAATGCGCTCACCGGCAGCGAATTGGCGCTGCTCGGCGCGGAAGACTTCAACTCGCGAAAGCCGCTTGGGCGAATAATCAAGGCGCCTCCCGTCGTTCAGCACTACCGAGAGCCGCCCGGCATCAGAGTCCGCGCGCTCGACCACTGCGTAAGCGCCCTTCTCAATCCCCATCCGCCTGCTGCCGCGCGCGAAACGCACGACATTGCCGACCTCGTAGTTTTGGGCGTGGCCGCGTTGGGAGCGGGTGAGATCGCGATTCACCAAGACCGCGTGCGCTACTTCGGGACTTTCGATCAGACCGCGTTCCTTCAGCGCCTGCCGGATAACAGCATTAAGTTGCCGCCGTTCCTCGTTGGCCGGACTGACCACCAGCACACGCTCGCCGGCCGCCGTAGCGGCAGCGTATTCTCCGGCAATTGATGAGTATCGAATAGCGGGGTCGCTAAGCTCTCGGATGCGACCCATCCGTTCCAAGATACCGATCGTCTCGGCAATCTCTCCATTCGCGGCGTGATTAACCGCCATGCGCAGCTCCGGATCGCGCTGGCGGCGAATCGTGTCGAGCCGCGCGATCCGCATTCCGGCCTGCTGCATTTGTTGCAGTGGTCGTCCCGCTTCGATCGCATGATGCTGGCGCTGGTCGCCTACGAAAACGATACGCGCCACACTCGCATTGCGAGCCGTGAGTAAGAGGCGATTCACTTGGTGCGTACCGAGCAGGCTCGACTCGTCAACAATCCAAAGCTCCTTGCTGTGCGTTTGCTGGAGTGGGTTTTCGATGAGGCTCGCAACGGTGCGGGCGCTGACGCCCGCTTCGCCAAGCGCCTTGACGGCGCGCGTCGTGGGCGCGAATCCACGCACGGCATAGCCCTGTTCCTCAGCGAACTCGCGAATGGCGCCGACCGTCGTGGTCTTGGCCGCGCCGGCGCGGCCCTCGATCGCGGTGACCCAATCGGTTGCGGTCAGCGTTACTTGGGCCGCCACGGCCTGATCGCTGAGCAACCCGCGCCGCGCGGCCCATGCACGCGCTTCCTCGACACCAGCGATCTTCTCCGCGCCGTTCCGGCCCTGTCGCATCCAGTCGAGGTTTTCTCTTTCGAGCGCGACCATCTCGGGCGTGGTATACGCGCCTTGCGGCGAGCGAACTGCGGCATCGATCCGGATCAAATTGCCATCCCTTTCCCGCGCATCCGCCGCGCGCCGGACCTGCGCCAGATCGGCTTTGCCCATCGCATGCTGGAGCGCCGCTGCCTCCAGCGCGCGGCGATCGATTACCGCCTCGCGTTCGGTGTTGTGCGCGACGCTGTATTCGAGCGCATCCTCGACTCTGCTGTGCTCGGGCGCCGGTGGCGCATAAGCGACCGGCCGGGCCAGCTCGATCCCATATTGGCGCGCGCGTTCGCGCCATTCGGCCCTGAGGCTCTCCTCGTCGCGGCGGTCCTTGGACCGTCTGGTTTGATGAGCAAGATTTTGTGCGGCAGCGGCGCCGTTTAGACCTCGGCGTTCCATCTCCGCCTCGATGTCTTGGCGCCGACGCGAGAAGGCCATCACCTGGTCGCGCGTATACCCCCTAAGCTCCCAACGGCCGTCCGCACCGGTCACATCGATCCGATAGCCGAGGCGCTGCACTTCACGCGCAAGCTCGGAGCGGTACACGGCCGTTGCGAAACTCTGCGAGCGGTAAATCTCAACCGGGTCGAGTCCGCGCCACTGGCTGTCGGGACGCCGGGTCATGTTGGCGATCACGACGTGGGTGTGGAGATGCGGGTCAGGGCCGTAGCCGTCATCAGCGCCCTGCGACGGACGGGCCGCGATGTGGTCAAAGCGGGCCGCGACCATGTTCCCGGTGATCACCCATTCCTGCCCGCCGTGCTGGCGTGAAAGCGCGAAGCCTTCGAGCTCTGCAAGTGCCCGGCTGACGGCGACGCGATGCGCCTCCGCAAGCCGCCAGTCGCTGCCAACCAATGCCTGAATGCTTACCGACTTGGGCGCATTGAAAGTCGCGTCCCATCCCGCGCGGCGCTCGTCGCTCCCTTTGGCATTTTGTACCAAGGCTTCGCCGGTCGCCGGATTTTGTCCGTGTAAGACGGCGCGAAAATCATCCGGGGAGACCTCGTCCGCGAGTCCGAGCGCTTCCGCACCGTGGCCAAACCAATGTCCGACAATCCGCTGGTGCTCGGTGTAGTAGTCGTCCTCGGAGTATTTCTCCTGATAGTAGGTCTCGGCCTGCCTGGCGCTCAGCGCTCCTTTCGACATGACCAGCATCTTTCTTATGCCCTGAGCCGTCTGCCTGCCGGCGCCCTCTTAGGGGCGGCGGCGTTGACCGCACTATCGCCGGGTCTCTCGAGATTGGACTCCGGTATTGGCGTTGCGCTTTGCTCATTGAACTCCTCAGCCATCAGTCGCCGAACGAAACCGGGATGCCGCTTGACCGGCGCGAGATAGGGGATCGTCACCCGCGCCCGATGATGGCCGGTGATGCACAGGTATCCCTCGAAGGGTTGCAGCATCTGGATCTCGCTGCCGAGCACCGCGCTCTCGATCAGGCGCTGCGGATGCACGCTGAAACTGTCCCGCTGCTCGCGAACAGCGGTATTCGTTCCGATCTGGGTGCGGCTGATTTCGCGCTCGCCGATCTGCGCGCTCGACCAGCGCGCCGTATCGGCCTCGCCGGTGCGCAGAATCAGCTTGGTCGCCGGCGCCGCCGCGAGCGTGCGGTCTGCTCATGGCCGTAAATCGCGCGAAGCTGGGTGATCGCCTGAAACCCCAGCACCGCGCACAGCCCGCGCTTGCGTCCGCGAACCACCAGCGCCTCAAGCTGGCTCTGGCGCTTCAGCACCGGCAACTCGTCGGCGACGATCCAGACCTGCCCGCGCCGCTCCTGCTCCGCCATCAACCGGCGCACGATGCAGTCGAGCCAGACGCTTTGCAGCGGCAGGGCCGCCTCGCGCGAGTCCTCGGTCGAAGTCAGGAACAGCCAACCCGCACGTGATTGCGCCCATTCGGGCGCGCTCCACGCCCTTTCGGCTTCGCCGGCGAGATAACGGAACGGGTTGGTCGCGTTGAAAGCGGTAGCGACGATTCCCGCGCCCTGGTCATGCGCGCCGGGATCGATCAGCGCCTCGGCTGGCGCGCCCCGCAGCGCCTCCTTGAGCTTCGCTCGCGGCAGCGCTAGCAGCTTGGGGATGTCACCAGCCTCGCGTGACTTCACACATTGAATCAGGCTGACGATCAGGGTGCGAGCTGATTGCCGGAAGAAGAAATCGGCGCCGCTCTGGCCGAAGAGGTTTGGTGGGTCGGGAATTAGCGCTGCCGCCAGCGCTTCGGCGTCCATCGCCTCGCTGCCGGGCTTTAGTTCCCACCATGGCGACCAGGTCGGACAGCGCGCATCAAGCGGATTCAGGATAAGGTCGCCGCGCGCGGGCCGGTAGAACTCGGGAACGTACTCGCACTCGGGGTCGAGCACCACTGCAGTTTGGCCACGTTCCTCGATCTGGCGCAGCATGCGCCGGATTGCAGTCGATTTCCCTGAGCCCGGCGCGCCAACGAAGAGGAAGTGCTGCGGCTCGATCTGGCGCGAAACGCGGATGCCGCCGATCTCGACGCCGTCGCCGCCAAGCTCACGGCGCAGACGGCGCTGCGGAATCACGTCGGCGCCACGAACGTAGCGGTCGTCCGTATGGTCGCGCTCGGGCCGGAAGATGACCCAGACTGCTACGACGAAGATGACGGCCGTAATCAGGAAGCCCCACGGCGCATAGTGCCAGAACCATCCTGGAAATGAACCGCCGAGGTAGTACTTGTAGCAGAGGAAGCGGTACATGCTTGGGATGGTGTAGCGCCCGCTCCGGTAAGGCACCGAACCGAACGGCAGCGGAATCAGGTCGGTGAAGAACCAGGTCAGAATCCAGCGCCAGAAATACCGGTGCGCGGCGACTCCGCCGTAGTAGCCGGTCCAGTACCATACCAGCGTGAACGTCAGGAGCGCCCACGAAAGCAGGGACACGACGACCGCTCGCGCCGCCATCTGGGTCCAGAGCGCGAACGAGGCGCGTCCGGACCGCCATCTGACCGCCCGGTAAACCCCCGCTCTCACTGCTTTGCCTCCGGTGCGCCGTCGAAGCGAGCGAGATACTGACGCGCGCTCTGCTCGGACGCTTCGATAATCTCATCGACCGCGTTCGCGCCCAGCGTCTGGTCGAGCGAGTGAAAGAGCGCCGAGCGGGTCTTGATGACTTCGAACCGGAGCTGGCCGTACCGCTCGGCCTCGGCCTGCTCCAGCCGCTCACATGCCTTCGTGAGCGCCGCCAGTTTCCCGCCGAGCGCAGCGAGGGCCGCGGTATCAAAACTCGTTTGGCCGCCGCTCTCGAAGTGGTGGACGATGAGCGATTGGAGTAGCGTGGTTGGCGTTACGTTCATGCTCGCCGCCCGGGTCTCAGAT